>CAVXMT010000006.1:0-271435 GCA_963763105.1 uncultured Candidatus Altimarinota bacterium
CCAAAATACCGATAGAAATTTTACCATTTTACATTCATTAGATGGCTATGATGAAGTATCTTTGACCTGTCCGACCAAATTCATTTCAAATACAAAAGAAGGGGTTTTAAATCCATCTGATTTTGGCGTTCGACAATTGTTACAATCCGAAATCGAAGGCGGAAAAACCATCGAAGAATCGGCAGCCATGTTCTTGAATATTCTTTCTGGAAAAGGAACCGAAGTAGTTAGGGTTTATTGCATCAGCTCTCTTGCGATTCAACGCTTCAGTCATTTGCGACACAATAAAAATCAGCACATCTTTGTCGAACTGCGTAGCTCTACCTTTAACACTTGGATAAACTTCAATTTTTCGGTTTCCATCCTTGCTTTCCCAATTTCAGGTTGTGAGATCTGGTTTAGTGGCCAAGGTGAAAATTGGGTGCGCGCGCGCCCTCAATTTCACCCCATGCCATTCACGGCACCATGCACGCTACGCGTATTCACCTCGCAATCCGAGCGCCAGCGGGCACACGCACCCGGGCTCCTCAAGCCGCGCGTGCTTACACTTGCCGCCACATAATGGCCATCACACCACGGTGTTGGATTGTACTTGCGCTCGGCTCTGTGTTGCCGCGTCCAGCACTTTGTGCCGCGTGGACGTTCGTAACCTGCTCTCGGCCGAAGCGTGCTCCGCGAAGGATCCTTGGCAACACGATGCTTCGGAGCCCTGAAGAATATTTAGGCTTAGATGATAATGATTCTTCCCGGCTTGGCCACAGACAGGCTTCCTTTGCGGCTCCTGTAGGTCCGCCCAGCGCGCATCAGAGGAGCACGGTCTCCGTGAACAGTGCGCACCGCACCGCTCATCGCGTCTGGTTCCCTACTTTGATGTCTGAGTCCATGGAAGCTTGCCGATGCTGTGCCCCTGTGCGCCGAGCACGTGTTTGTCGCCGACGAGCTTTCGGTTGCTCGCTCAAAACGCTCAGGCGACGTTTGTCGTTTGGGCGGCAGGCACGAGGCCTCCAGCGCGTTCACGAACACGCAATATATGTCAGTCCTCGATGATAGCGCTTCCTGCCACGCTGATGCAGCCCACAAGGCTGTGCTGCCAGCGCTGAAGACGCCGCAATACTCGGTACCGGCGCCGAGGCCGCTGTCTCGGCAGATAGAGCACCAGAGAGGGCCCGGACTTGTTGCACCGTCAGCCATGCCTGCTGTCGGGCATTGATCGCGCGCGTCTCGCGTGCACAGTGCGTACGCTGGAGGCAAGCCGCAGCGCAGCTGTGCCATGTAGTGCCAGCATGGCGACAGGCCGTGCACACTGCCTCGTCCTGTTTGCCGCTGCCCCGCCGCCGCGTCCGTTCGGCCGCACCGCACCGCTGGCATGCAACCCACCAGAGCGCACCCTGCACACGCAGTGGTGGCAACCTGCTGCGCGAGAGACCACGACCTGCCGCGCAGCAGGGCACTGCCGCGCATGCCGCGCGCCTGGAAAAAGCTTGCTAGCTCGGGCTGCAGCGCCCCCGTGGGCAAGGCGCGTCTCTCAGGGCGCCGCCGGAACCGCAGCGACAGGCCGCGTATCGGCCGCGCGCCGCTGCCCTGGTGCGCGCCTGCAGCCGGACGCGCCCCAACTCTCGTGCCCATGCAGGCGCCGCCGCCATGCGTGTCGCGGGGGTCGCCGCCGCCGCCGCGATCGCCATCTCTGCCCGCCTCGCCGCCGCCGCCGCCGCCACCGCCGCCGCAGGGGAGCTCCCGGCGGCGGCGCCGGCCGACGCGCCCGCCGCCGCGGCGCCGGCGGTCGCCGCCGTCGCCGCGGCGCTCGTCGCCGCCGCCGCCGCCGCCGCCGCGCTCGCCGTCTGCGCCGCCTGCAACTCGTCACCGCCGCGAGGGCAGCCGACCTTCCCGGCGCCGCCGCCCGGCGCCGCGGCGCCGCCGCACCCCTACGCGGCGGCGGCGGCGCCGCCGCCGCCGGGGGGGACGGCGCCGGTGCCGGGGCAGTGGCCGGCGGCGGCGGCGCCGGCGGCGGCGCCGCTGCCGCTGCCGGGGGCGGGCCCGCGCTACATAAGCCCGCAGACGTACGCGACGGCGCAGCAGTACATGGTCGGCGGCCTCTCGGGGCCGATGCCGCCTGCGGCCGCGCCGCCGCAGTTCCTCGGCCACGTGCCGCCGCGGAGCTACTCGCAGTTCCTGCAGCAGCCGGCGAGCCAGATCGGTGCGCTGCTGCCGCCGCTCCGCTTGTGGCGCGACTCGAGAGAGTAGTAACAAGGTTAGAGTAGTCTGTCTGTGAGAGAGTGGCGCGCGGCCAGCGCGCCGGGGTTAGCCGCGTTGCTGAGCTGTCGAGGTAGAGATCGGCGTAAGTGGCTGGGATGGTGTGAGGCGGGCGGCGGCGGATGAGCGGCGGAGTGGTGAGAGGGTGGCCCCGCAGCAGTGCACTGCTGCGGGCGACCCGCCGCTCTGCTGTTACAACGCTGAGATTTGATCAGAGCGCACGTAGCCCGTCACAGATCTCAATCACAAACTCACCAGCCCTCCTAAGCCCTCCTACCTGTCGCTCTGCGCCAGCCATGGTGCTCTGCGCCAGCCTTCTTGCGCGGTGCAAGTTCCCCAACTCTGCCTTGTTGCGACCGCAGGTTGTCGTGCAACCGCTTGCCGCCTCTACTCGGCTCCGCTGCGGCTGCATGGGTGACATTCTCGGCGGGGCGCACCGGGCCGGACGTGGTAACGAAGCCGCAGACGGTGTCGACCCCCCGATGGCCCAACACGCTCAGCCCGAACTCTGCCTCACTCTGCTCCGCTGCAGCTGCCTCACTCGCCTCCGCTGCGGCTGCAGGGGTGACGTTCTCGGCGGGGCGCACCGGGCCGGACGTGGTCATGAAGACGCAGACGGCGTCGACGAGCGCGGTGCCGGGCTGGACCAACACGCTGAGCCCGAACTCGTCGCCCGCAGCAGATCCTCGACGCGCAGCTCGACTGGATCGTGGAGTACAAGCACGGCATGCTCTCGCCCGTCTGCAAGTGCGCTCCGCCGCAGCTGGACAACCTAACAGAGCTGTATGATCTGGAGTTGCTCTGCTCCTGATCATATCCCCCTCTGCAACTTCGCTCCGCTGCTTCCGCTCCTGATCATAATCCCTTCTGTGCTTCTGTTCCTGATCATCCCCCGTCTCTGCTTCTGCTCCTGATCATACCCCTTCTCTGCTTCTGCTCCTGATCATACCCCTTCTCTGCTTCTGCTCCTGATCATACCCCGTCTCTGCTTCTGCTCCTGATCATAACCCGTCTCTGTAACAGCCCGTCTGCAAGTGCGCTCCGTCGCCGCCTCCCGATGTCACGCGCGCCGCCGGGTTGTGATGCGTGCGGATGTGCCGGTTTGCGTGCTTTCTGATCAAATCCCAGCGTTGCAACACGCTCCCCTGCTGGCGGCTACTCTGTGCGCAGCCCCCCTGTCTGGCTCGCCGCCTCCCGGTGCCACGCGCCGCGCGATTGTGATGTGCGCGGATTTGCCGGTTTGCGTGCTGGTTGCGATGCCGCTTCCCGATCCCACACGACGCTGCAGTGGAGGCACGACAACAGCTGGTGCCGAGAGTGGAATTGCTGGTGCTGTTGCGTGGTGTGATGCCGCCGTGTTTCCGATCTGATAACACACCGCCGCCGCGGCGGGCCACATGTTGCACGGCGAATTGCTGGTCCAGCGATCTGGCGCGTTTGTGGCGCCCAGCGGTCTGCGCACTGCCGCGCCGGCCTGCAGACAGCTGCCACCGGCGGCATCGCACACACTGCGTCGCGAGTGGAATGGCCAGCGCTGATACAGGGCGTGATGCGGTGTCTCTGATGCAGCACACTGCGTCGCAATCTCACACGCCGCCCAGAGACGCCGTGTCCGCGTTGTAACACACGCCGCCCAGAGTCTGCATGCCGGCCCAAATTGCCGGGTCTCCGATGTAGCACACGCCGCCGCGATGAGGACTGCCAGGCAGCGCGGCCGCGACGCTGTCTGCCTGCCCGCACTCTGTTGCGCCACGCAACTGTGTTGGCGCTCTGCCCAGCAAGGCTCTGTGAAGGGTTTGCCCGCCTGCATGCCTGTTCGAATGCCGCGGCGCCGACATGACACACACCTGTGTTGGTTGAGATGCCTCGGCGGCGCTCGGTTCAGCATGGGTTGTGATTTGTGTGGATTTGCCAGTTGGTGTGCTGGTTGAGATGCCGTGTCTCCGCTGTAACACACACCCGTGTCTGGTTGAGATGCCGCGTCTCCATTGTGACACGCGCCGGTCGTGCAGGATCGTGGGCCGCCATGGGCGCCGAATCGGCGGCCAGGGCGCCGTCGTCTTCGGCCACCTGCCGAGCGACGAGAACAAGGAGGTGGCGTGCAAGTTCTTCTTCGACGACGACGCCTTCCCACCGCGAGAGCCACCTCTCCGTCATCCCCGTGCGCCCTCGTCTGTTTTTTTGTTTTCGGGTTCGATTTTATTTTGGTTAGTTTTTTTTTGCGAAATCCCGACGCCTTCCACCGCAAGAGCCACCTCTCCGTCATCCCCGTGCGCCCTCGTCTGTTTTTGTTTTCGGAATCGTTTTTTTTTTCTTTTCTTTTTTGCGAAATCCCGACGCCTTCCACCGCGAGAGCCACCTCGCCGCCATCCCCATGCGCCCTCGCGTTGCGGTTTGTTTTGCTTGTTTTGGTTTTTACTTTTAGCGAAACGCAGACGCCTTTCACCGCGAGAGCCGCTTTGCTGTCATCCCCGTGCGCCCCCGCTCATTTTGGCTGTTTTCACAGCGAACTGCCGACGCCCTCCATGCAGGTGATCTCGTCCATCATGCCGCCAATGTACAGCATCGACTGCGCGACCATCGCGTGCTCCACGGCGCACATGCCGCCGCCGCTGAACGAGACGCCGCTGCCGCCGATGATGGTCGTCGAGAAGGGCGAGTCTCTCAACGAGTTCGTGCTCCGCAAGGCGCCCGACAAGTTCACCGCGCTGCAGGTGCGCCCGTCGCCGCCGCTGCCGCGAGTTTGTGCCTGAGATCTGTGACGGGCTGCGTGCTTTCTGATCACATCCCAGCATTGTAACAGCCGCCTCTCGTCGCCGCCTGCACCTCTGGCCACTGTCTTGGAGTGGATGCGATGGGCAATGCGGTGCGTGAGCGACGTGACGTGAGCGGCGCCTGCTCCTGATCGTAAACCCCCTCTGTAGCAGCCCCCCGCCGCCTCTGCTGCCGCGTTTTTTTTCGCGTGCCTGTGCGTCCGTTCACGTGCCTGTCGCTTCATTCACTGTGTTCCCTTTGAGGAGAGCACTCGCTCGCTGGCGCCTCTGGCCACCTTTTGCTCGCCGTGAGTGCTCTTCTGTGGTGCCGCTTTCGGTGCGCTGCAATGCCCCTCTCGTGCCCCTTTGCTGCGACGGTGCCCGCAGCGCGCAGCCAGCTGCTTTGCGCATCAGTGCATGCAACAATCATTCGCTGCACGGTTCTGGGTGTTGATGCGGCCGCGCGCACGGCGCCGCTCCTGGTGCACATCCCTCGTGCGCACGTCGGTGCTCTGCACCTCCTGGCTCGACTCATGCCCGGCCGCAGCGGTGCCGTTCCTGGTGTTACAGAGAGGGGTTATGATCAGGAGCAGAAGCAGCTCACGTCACGTCGCTCACTCAAAGCATCACATCACACTCACTCATCACAATGGTCAGAGATGCAGACTTCGTAGGCAGGTTGGAAAGCACCACCCGCCTTGCGCAGCCTAGCACAGAGACCCTTCACAAACGGTGCCGTTCCTGGTGCACGACACTTCCGCGTCTACACCACCTGGCGTGCCTCCCTTCCGGCCGCAGCGCTGCAGTTCCTGGCACTTGCAAAGACGAGATTTGATCACGAATCAGGCCTTCACGTCACACGGCATGGACACATCATCCGCATTCATCGCATGCAGTTCCTGGTGCACGTCGCGAAGAAGCTCGAGACGCTGCACGCCGCGGGCTGGGTGCACCGCGACCTCAAGCCCGGCAACACCATCTGGCTGCCCTCCCAGAACAAGTGGTCCCTCATCGACTTTGGCTGCGCCTGCCAGGTCCGGCAAGCAGGCGGACCTGAGCTTCAGCCTGTACTACGCGCCGCCTGAGGTCATGACGGCGTACAAGGAGGGCGCAGATGAAGATCGTGAGCGACCCGGCGGCCGACGTCTGGGCTCTCGGGGTGTGCTCCGCCGCCTGCTCTCTGTGCTTGCTCTCTGTGCCTGTGTGTTACAACGGAGACACGGCATCACGACCAGCACATCGAACTGGCAAAACCCAGAATGTCAGCTACACTCAGCACACGCAGATCCAGCGCAAGGACAACTGCTGTGTCTGTGCCTGTGCCTGTGTCTGTGCCTGTGTCGCTTCGCTGCCGCAGTCTTGCAAAGCGATGAGACATGTCGCACGCACTGCAATGGCTTGGCGCATCTCTCTCAGCACCACGCTCTCACAGCACTGCTTATCCATGACCCGCCACTCATGTCCGGCACACACAGCACACATCAGGCGTGATTTGGGTGGGTGTGATATTGTGTGGATTTGCCAGTTTGTGTGCGGTTGAGATGCCGCGTCTCCGTTGTAACACACACATACACATCAGGCGCGTCGCTTGCGCTCGCGGCCTGCGGCGCTGCGCCGGTGCGCTCCCCTTGCGCTCTCACCTTTGCCTGCCGCTTGCCGCCTCTGCCGAGTAGCTTGCCTTCTCTGTGTGAGCCCGAGGCCACTGCCCCTGATGGGCGGGGTGCTCGATTGGTCTCCAGGCCCTATCTGAAACGAGGTGTACCGTGCGAATTCTTTGGTTCGATTGGTGGTGACACAAAAATCTGAAATAGAATCCGTTATGAATACATGGTAGAAATTTCTTGTTGCAAGTTGTTTTGGAATCAAAAGTCATAAATTACCCTTATTCTTTAAATTTCCATTCACTCTGTTTTGTGGTCTACTATGAAATCAAGAACTTTTACCTGTATAGAAAGTAAATTTCGTATCGAATAATCTATAAGAAATTGGAATTATATAGTTTCAAATATCTTCAATAGGAATTCTTTTAACTTCATTTATTGCATTGGTTAAAGTCCAATTTGATGTATTTAATCATGTATTGTATTTTCTATAAATATCTAATTCCGATAATTCATATATATCTTTTATTAAAGACTCAACTTGAGTTGGATTATCCCAAACTGTAAATTTATCACGTCAAGTCATCATTGGTAAGCCATTCACAGGAAATATTTCATTAACTCAAAATCCTTTTTCATATTCGCCTTGTCCATCTGTATTTTTTGGTACGAAGAAATAGTATGGATTTACTGAAATGAGTTCTGTTGCTGATTCTAGAGTATTATTTTCGAGCCAATCATATTTCGATTGCCTCTTTCCATACTGGTCGATGTGAGTGACTTTTGCAAGTTCACCTAATTTTTTCTTTCCATTTTTCACTCAGATGAATATCGCTGTTCCTTGCTGAATATCGAAGACATTTTCATCCTTTGATCCATCTGGTGCTGTTTCTTTTTTCTTGGAGTTTCCATGTAGGTCAACGATGTAGATATGATCAAATGTCTGGAGAAGATGCCATCGCATTCCACGAAATGTTGGATTATCGAGATATCCATGATTGGTAATATATGCAAGTATTCACTCGCCATTTTTCTCGATGAGTGATTCACCGAGTCGAAAGAACTTCACATAGTCATCTTGGAGCCAGTGTTTCTTCTCTCAGAAATGTATACCATCGACATACTTATAATCTTCTATTTTCTTTGTAATCCATTCTCATATATTCGTCGAAATACCGCTATATGGAGGATTGCCTACCACAATCATCACGGGCTTATCTCGCTTTACTTCATCTGCAAGTCGAGCCTCATCTGTAATCGATTCGAGAAGTCCGAAAATATTTCACTGATTTTCTTTGGATCATTTCGCTTCTTCGAGAGAGTTCGTGAGATAGATCTGGAGACGTTTTTCGAGATCAGTCACTCCCGTCTCTGCAAGGGTGAGTCCGAGCTTCAGATGAGCGATCGTATAGCTCGCCATCATGAGCTCGAATCCATGGAGTCGTGGGAGAAGATCAGTATTCACATAGCTCGGCCACATGCCTGCTTGTCACTTCATCTTATCGTATATATGTCGGACGATCTCATCGAGAAAAGTTCCTGTTCCAGTAGCAGGATCGAGGATTTGAACTCGATGCGTTTCAATAATTTCGGTTTTTCGTTCTCATTTCTTATCGTATTTTTGGATTTCTCGTTCGATCTTGATCTTACTCGTATCGGCAAGTCATTTCGGGAGATTGAAGTGGGTTTTGAGAACATCATCGACTGCTCGCACGATGAACTTCACGACAGGAGCTGGCGTATAGAATACTCCGCGTTGCATACGAAGATCAGCATTGTATTCACTGAGAAAGTCCTCATAGAAGTGAATCACTGGATCGTGAGTTTCTTTCTGATAGAGTCAATGCATGAGTCCACTGACATTCGCATGTGCGAATACCTCACAGAGCTCATCGACGATATATTCAAGACGTTTTTCATATCCTTCTCCCGCGATATGATCGAAAAATCGGCGAAGGAGAGGATTCGACTTCGGTACGAGATCACGCGCCTCGCTCCGAGAAAAAGTATCAGGAGTCTGATCGTGATAACGAGCGACGAAAAGTCCATAGACAAGTGTCTGAGCGTAGAGATCAGCAAAATCCTCATGTGAGAGATCATGAAGGATCTCCGACTTGAAGGTATGGTAGAGCTTCCAGATATCTGGATATTTCTCTGTATTTTCCATCATCTCATGAAGATTGTCTCGGATACGTCGAGCCTTTCCACCCATAATTTCGGCAAGATGATTGGCGCGTCGGATCGTATCTATAGGACTCGCGAGAAAATCCATGAGTCTGTCTCGAAAAATCCCAAAGTTCTCATCACAAAAAGTGAGAGTAGTGTCTTTTTTGGTTGCAAGAGTTATCGGCTCACCATAGCGGATACCATTTCGATAGAATCGGAACTCTATACCATTCGTGAGAATGAGTTTCGCATATCCAAAATATCTCGAGAGTTGTTCAGATTTCTCGATCTTCTCCAGTCCGATGTGCATATCTTTGGCTTCTCCATACGCGATAGGAAAAGCGTCTTTCCCAACTCACTTAAGAAATATAAAATCAGGTTTTCCATGTTCGCTTCATTTTGGCTCATTGATGACATGAAATTCTGTCAGCTCTGCGAATAGGTCCCGAAGCTCAGGACGATAGGTATGCTCGGTCGCGTGACCAGAAGTGAGAGAAGATTGGATTCTCGTAAGATAGGATTGGATTGATTGCATAGAAGAGAATTTTTCCTGATTATATCCACTCTTTGCTTTTCTCAAAAGAGAAATTCTTCTTCAAAAATTCTCTCCTTTTGACCAAAAAATATCTCCATATTACTATTCTACAAGTGTGAAAATTCCTCTACTCAGCTTGACTTATTATTTTTTTCTCTGGATATTTGACAAAAAAATTCATATATGATAGGCTCTATAGTAGTAATTTATTAATCTTTAATTTATGTTATCAAAAAATACCCGTGCGTTTATCTCAGGAATAACTCTTATGAGTTTCTCTCTACAGATATTGTTTTGATTTGTATGAAGTACGTATGCTGTCACTACACCATCAGTTATTGTGAAACCTGCTACCATTGCTCCTCCTCCTACTGCTAAAATATTCGCAAATGCAACAGAGGAGATTGGTCGTTTTGCTATCTCAGCAAGCGGAGGGGCTATTAGAGTTCAGGATATAAAAATTGAAAATAGTGGATCTTCAATGCTTTCAAGTATAGCAATAAGTACTTGAAGTATACGACTCTATGACGTAGACACTTGACTTCAAGTCTCAGCTACAGGAGAAATTCTTGGAAACGGTCTTACGTTTATAGGCATGAATGATGTAATTGGAGCTGACACGACCCGTAATTATAAGGTTTTGATGGATGTATCTTCTCTTGATTCTTATTATGGCCAAACAATTATCCTCTATAATTCAACAACAAGTGCTGTGAGTGATTCTGATGGGAGTCCGATTGTTTCAACTGTCACTTCTCTACCAATGAAGACATACACTCTTGGTATTATTCCACCTGCAATTCTTATAATTGCTGTGAGTGAAAATGTATTCAAAGTAAAAGTTACTAACCCTGATTCAAATACTGGTATTACTCTTACTTCTGCGAAGTTCGACTTCAAAACTAATCTTCCTATTAATGTTACTTATACAGCGAGCGCATGTCTTCGTGATCTTGGTAACACAAATACTTGTGATGGAAGTGCAGGTACATCTACTGCTACTGGTACAGTTCCTGGACTTCATCATATATTCTCAATGTCTGGACTTACAACAAGTATGTTTGCTGATAAAAATAACGGTGCTGTTGAATTTGAAGTATATATGCCTTCTATCTACTTATTTCCTATAGGTGGACAGCTTCAGATTGCTCTAACTCAACTTGATTATAATATTGGTACTGGATCTGATTCTGAAACTTATGTTGGAGCTCCAGGTACTTTAGCTACATATACAAAAGGAGGTGTTCCAGCTCCAGATACCACTCCGCCATCAGTCACGATCAATACAAAGTCAGGACAACTCGATCCGACTACTTCTTCACCTGTTCTTTATACAGCTGTATTTTCTGAACCAATCAATGTTTCTACTTTTACAAAGTGAACACTTTCTACATCAGGTTCTACGGCTACAGGAATAGTGATCAATTCTATCACAGAAGTTGCACCTCTCGATGGAACAACATTTGAGATATCTGTATCTGCGAGTGGAACAGGAAAGGTAGTACTCAGTATTCCCGAAGGATCAACACCAAAATCATATATACTTGGAACAACAAAAAGCGCCCCAGTAAATATTGCCATTGATTGATTAGGAAATATTTACACCCCAAATTTATATGATAGTTATGGTAGTACTGTTACAAAAATCACCCCATCTGGTATTTCGTCTGTCTTCAGTACAGGAGAAGTTAATGCAGCTGATATAGTGTTGGATGCAACGGGAAATGTATATATTGCAGATTATGGAAGCAACGATATTGTAAAAATCACTCCTCAATGAGTTTCATCTATTTTTGCAAATATCTGAAAATCCCCTTACGTTATAGCAATAGATGGCTTAGGAAATATATATACAGGCAATTCTGATAATACTGTTACAAAAATCACTCCATCTGGTATTTCGTCTGTTTTTGGTACAGGAGGTGATACTATAAATGGCATAGCTGTTGATACGCAAGGGAATGTATATACTGCAAATTACGGTAGTGGGAATATTTCAAAAATCACTCCTCAATGAACTTCAGCTATTCTTGGTACAACAGGAATTAATCCGCAAGGACTCATCATTGATGGATCAGGAAGTTTGTATACTTCAACTCTATGAAGTGGAAGCATTTCAAAAGTTACCCAGTCAGGCGTTACCTCTTTTCTTGGTAATATAAATAGCCAAGTGTCTCGTCCTATATTTGATAGTGAATGAAATATTCTTGTGACAAATATGTCCAATGACACCATATATAAGATTACTCAGGACTGAATAACAACGATGGTTTCAAAAATTGCCTCATGATCGGGACCATCTGCACTTACACGAGATAATAGTGGGGCTATTTACACCGCAAATTATTTAAGTAATAATGTCACAAAAATCACTCTTCATGGAATCACTGATCTCGCTGGAAACTACAATACAGCTAGTACATCGACAGATAATGAAGTGACTATTGAGAGTGTACCGGTTATCACTACGAATCCACCGATTCATGAGACAATACAAACTCATTCTGCGACGACAGGGTATAGTTTCATAATGAGTGGAACTACCTATCTTGCTATAGGAAATTCATGAGATGGTGGTATAGCAGAAATTGTTATTCCTAGAAGCACAGGATCATCTCTACCATTTCAGTCATTTTCTGGTGGAGCTGAATCATTTGAATACTTTACTCTTTCTGGATCATCATTTCTTGCAGTAGGCGCTGGTACATATTGAAATATCAATCAAATCTACCGATTCGATGGTCAGTCATTTTCTGGATTTCAGAATTTCCCCTCTAACTATAGGATAACTGATCTTTCTTATTTTACTATATCAGGCACGAGTTATCTGGCAGTTGCAAGTGAAGAATCATATGGAGGACATTCTTATCTGTATCAATGGACAGGTACAGGATTTAGCCTGAAACAGACATTCAATGTAGATTATGGAAGTGCTATAAAATATATTCATCTTCAAGATCCCGATAGTCAATATTTTCCATATGCTGAAGTACTTGCTTCAAATAATATTATTAATACAGAGCTAACAAGTACTGGATACAAACTGAGTGAAAATATAACACGAGGAGACCTTGCAGTCATTTCAGCAAAAATTGGGGCTATCGCACCAACTCCATCATGTAAAGGAGATGTCTTCTCAGATGTAAATATCTCACTTGGAGATAGTTGTAGATATATAGAAGCTCTTGCGAATGCTAATGCAATACCTACCGCATCGGTGACATTTCGTCCTACCGATCTTGCTACTCGAGCAGAAATTGTAACCATGATTTTGAAAGCATTAGGGGAAACATGATCACCTATTGATGCTGGATATATAGATATAGGGAATCTTGGTGAATATACAGGATATATCAATCGTGCAAATGAGATCGGATGTATTCCAAATGCTCTTAATTTTTATCCGAATAATCCAGAAAAAAGAGGAGAAGTCTATAAGATAGTTGCATTAGCAAGTGGAATGCAAGTAGATACTAATACAATCTCCTCAATAAAATCTGTTGTAAATTGAGACTATTTAGCACTAGGAGGATATAATTTTTCTGGAATATATAAGTGGAATGGCACAAATTTTGATCTATTTCAATCAGGAATTGGAAGTAATGCATGGGATATTAGCCACTTCCAGCAAGACGGAAATGAATATCTTATTACCAGTAGTGACTCATCTACAATTGTATATATTTTACTGAATGGAAAATTTGAAGTTTTACAGTCTTTCACACATGATGGGACTGGGTGATCAGGAACTGATGGGGAATTATTCATATATCAGGGAAGTTATTATCTCGTAGTTTCAAGTCTTATAAATCCTATATCAAGGATATATAAATTTATTGCATGAAAATTTGAACTTGTGCAGACTATAAATACAACGTGGCCGGACTACCATATTGATTTTACATTCTTTGAAGTTGATACTCAACCATATCTTTTTATGTCGAACAGAACGGACCTATCAATTATATTTAATTGGTCACCTCTTCCATATGTAGTAATAAAGTCTCCTATTTCTGGTACCTATTGAAGCAATCAAAATTGGAATGCTCAAACCACTCCTATAAGTGGACTTGGTTCTTCATGAACAACTATCACTATCTCTGATGGAAGTGGTAATACTCTATGAACAGGATCTGTCTCTGGATCTGGAGAATTTAGCATACTTGTATCGGCAAATAGTGGAACTATCTTACCTATCACCGCAACTCCATACGATGGAAAGTTTGGGGAGAAAAAGACATTGAATTATATCAATATCACAAATTCAGGTACAGGAATCACCAAGGATACGACTCCTCCGGTAGTCACGCTCATCGGATCATCAATAGTTACTGTACACTCAGGTTCAACCTATGTAGATTCAGGGGCAATATGGTCAGACAATGTTGATGGATCTGGAACTTCACTTACTGGAAGCTATGGAAATACTGGATCATTCCAATCTACTGGTAGTGTGAATACTTCACTTACTGGAAGCTATACTATAAAATATCTCAAGGTCGATGTTGCAGGAAATAGTGGAAGTGTCAATCGAACTGTGAATGTAGTCGGTGGTGATCACACTATTCTTCATGCAGATATTACTGGAACTGGTACAGTAGGAATTCCCGGTGGTATGTGATCAGGAACAGTTGTAGTTACTAATGGTTATACTATCAATACGACAAGTACTTTTGGTTATCTCAATATTCCTGGAACGGTCAATTTCTCTCTCTCTGGATCAGCATGGAATGGTCTCCTCTATGCACCGACAGCGAGTAGTGGAGGAACTCTCGATATTGGAGATGCCGGCGTAGTCTCCAATCTTCCTCAAGATACTTCTACCACTGACTATAGCTATACCATTCTTCCGACTCTTATGGCTGGAGGAACTGGCGGAACGTCGATTATCGCAACTGGATGAGTATTTACTCTTTCTATGAAAGTCACTTCTTCATCCGTACATTCTGGTGATACACTCCCAGTATTCAGATCTTCTGATGCTAATACATGGATAATCAATACACCAGCATCAAGTTGTATAGTTGATTCTAGTCTTATGTGTACATTTACTACGGATCATCTTTCGTACTTTGGATTTGTCCGTGTGACCAGTACTCCTATAATATCTGCGTCTTCTACGGGTCCTGGAGGAGGTGGCGGAGGCTCTTCATCGTCAGTGAGTATTCCTGTCGGACTGCATATCAATTCTTCTACAGGGAATGTATCTAGCGGTGCGACGAATACAGCTACTGTGTGACCAGCAAAGAAGATCATCAAAAAATTCTTAAGACTCAATATGTTTGCAGATGATACTCAAAATAATACTCCAGAAAACATCACGAGTGAAAATATAGATACTACGAATAATGTTGATAGCACTTCTGCTGGAGTAGGTACTGCATATATTTCAGTGAAGCATAGTCTCAAGGTTCGTGCTACTGCAAGTCTCGGATCATCAGTGATAGCATATCTTGATCGAAATCAACAAGTAGAAATACTCGATAATGATACTCAATATTGGTCACATATTCAATTCACTACTCAGAATGGGCAAGTACTTGAAGGATTTATCCTATCGCTCTATACTCGAACTCCTACAAAGATCGATATGATAAGAGATGGTATTATCTCTTTTGCTGATGCATATATGGATGACACATCATCAAGCTGATATATTGATGTTGATCAATCTCTCAATCTTCGAAGTGGCCCATCTATGGATAATCGAGTAAAAAGTATACTCGATCCAAATACACAGGTAATTATACTCGATACTATTGGTCAATGGCGCGAAATATTGACAGAGACTTTCCATGGATATGTCTTATCAAAATACATAAAGCAATAAGAACAAATCGATATTAAAAAGAACGGAAATACTCCGTTCTTTTTAAATATTTTACTCCTTGCCGAATCAAAACATACTCAAAAATCCCTTTTTCTTTTGAGGAACATTCTTTTCAGCATTTTGAGCTGGCTCTATCTTTGGTGGACGAATCTGCTTGATAGAGTCAATATCAGCCTTATTGAGATGTCAACGAATAAATGACGGAAATATTTTCTCAACTTCTCCTAGAGAAAGTGCATTGAATAACAATCTATCTCAATTTTGGATACATTCTACTGGGAATAATTGAAACATGCGTTGTTCAGGTTTTTTTGATATTCTCACTTTGTCTGATAATTCAGTTTCTTCTGCAATCTCTCTACTGATAAAAAAATCTGCGAAAGGAAAAGGAATAATAGAAGTAAATTCTTGTGATGAACTGGATGCATTCTGAGGATTCTTTATGGCCTGAATGCCTTCGATAATCACTTGTACTCTTCATAATGCCATCTTTTTAGAAGATCCTGTCATCTGATCTTCCATCAAAAAAATAGATATTACTGTTATCTTGATAAGACAAATAGCGTTCAATTTTTCATCAAGATTCTTATGAATAGAAACCTCTAGATTATCTCCAGTTTCTACATAATTCACATCGATATAGTTGAGAAATCGTGTCATATTCTTTCACCATGGCTTGGAGAAATCATCAATTTTTTGTTTCTCTGCAATTGGACGAACTCTCACTTCTTCGTGCTCATATACAGAGAGAATGTCGAGAAGTGGAATTCCTATGTTCATAAAATTCTTTATCTGCTCCTCAACTGGCAATTTCTTGTCATCATAGATTTTTCGTACCTCTTCAAAAAGAATCATTATCTCTTCTATTGGATATTTCTCTTGTACATACATCCTAAGTTTATCTTCTCATGACAAGGTATCTGGATCTTGTTTTGATAACTTTCTGGCCTGACTCGCAGGTACTAGGCTTATGATCTTTCACCCGGTTTTCTGGATTGTCTCATCACTCAAACTACCAGATCTTCGTTCCGAAATACTTCATCCTGAACGATCGTTGTTAGAATCATCGACTATGTTAGTCCCCTTCATCATAGACTTTTTGAAATAATCTGTTAGAAACATATTATACACAAGATATTTATAAGTAAAATCTTTTTCATTTTTCTCATAACAAAGAGAAATTCTCATCAATTTCATATTATAGGATTCTTTCTCTATTCTTTTCCTGGATTTTTCTAGGCAACTCTCTATACTCTCTTCCATGCCTACGAAAAAGATATATACCAACACCCTTGCACAGATCGGAAGCAAGCTCATCACTGCTATCATATCTATCGGACTTATCGGATTTCTCACGAGGTACCTCGATATTCGTGATTATGGAATCTACTCGAAGATATACAACTATCTCTCGATATTCGCGGTGATTGCTGATCTCGGACTCTATACGATCACCGTGCGAGAAATATCAGGAACAGATGATGAGAAGAAGAGGGAAAAAATGGCGAATACCATCCTCACCCTCAGAACACTCATGGGTATAGGAATTATTTTTCTTTCCATTGCAATTGCCTTCTTTCTCCCAGGATACAATGATGGATCGACACTTATTGCGATCGGAGTAGTCGCACTCTTCACGCTTTTCTGACTCGTTCAGAGCTCACTCATGAGCTATCTTCAAGCAATTCTCCGTACTGAGTTTTCTCTTGTATCCAATACTCTCGGCAAGCTTTTCACATTTCTCATCATCATAGCACTTTCGACAGGCATAATATTCTCTGATATTCCAAGCGATGAGAAGATTATTCTCACCTGTATTGCGGGACTTCTCGGAAATATACTCATGACAGGACTGACGTATTTCTATAGTCGAAAATTCATCCATATACGATTCCAGTGGGATGGTGAATATATTCGTCATATTATCCGTGCTTCCCTTCCATATGGTGTCGCGCTTTTTCTTGGGGTTATATTCTTCAAGGTAGATGTTATACTCCTCTCTATTCTCGAGCCTCGCGACCAGGCAGACATCTCGATAGCACTCTATTCTGTGCCGATGAAGATTGTCGAAGTCGGGATGATGTATGGGACAATATTCTTGAATAGTCTCCTTCCAGTATTGACATGAGCACTCACAAAAAATGACCGAACCGCCATCGAAAATATCACTCTTCGCGGATACCAGATTCTTGTATTTTTTGGTGTTGGAATTTCTGGTGCACTCTTCACATTTCACCGAGAGATTCTCCATCTCATCGCATGAGAAGAATATCTGAAAAATTCTCTCTCACTCTATACAAGCAGTGATGCCATGCAGATCGTCGCATGGATATTTCTCATCTACTTCATCTCATCACTCTCGACCTATATCATGATCGCACGAGGACAGCAAGCAAAAATGCTCACTATCAATGCTATGGTTGCTCTTATAAATATAATCGGGAATATCATCATCATTCCAAAATATTCCTTCATTGGATCAGCATGGATTACACTTCTTTCACAGATCATTCTCCTCATCCTGACAACACATCAGGTACGAGATATACTTCCTCTCTGAAAAAAGACTTCATTCACGCTCGTTCTCATAGTTGCGCTCATTCTCAGCATAGCATGAACGGAGTTTCTTCGAGAAGTTATTTCACTGAATTACTGGGAAGAATTTTCCCTGCTTGTTCTCGTCTTCTGATCGATATATGGAGGAATTGTAGGATCGTATATTCTCCTTAGAAATAGAAAAAAGGAAGTGGCAATATAAGTTTTTTGCATGAAATCTATGATTCGTGTACAATAAAGGCATACTCTCTATTTTCTCTTATGGATGAACAGACACGTATCAATGCGATGATTAGCTACTTCTTTCTTGGACCTATTTTTCTTTTGGCAAAAAAGGATACTCCACTCGCAAATCCATACGTCAGATGACATTCGAAAAAAGCAAGCATCATTATAGGATCAGTGCTCCTTATCTTTCTTATATACTTTTCTATATTTCGACAATTTTTGAATTTCTCTCTTCTCACGATCAATGTCCAGACTATTGTTCTCTCGATACTTGTATTTTCTTGTGTACTCCTCCTTCTCTCTTGAGCCTATAAGGCCTATCTCTGAGAGTCTATCAGCGAACGAGAAAGTCTCGAAGTTCCCGATATCTTTCATGCGCATTCGACCAATATAGAGACAGAAGAAGAGAAGATCCGAATTCTTGGGAGCATGATACCATTCCTTGGGATCTCTATTAGTCATATTTCTGGAGATCGTCCACTCATGGTACGAGCACGCATTCTTGGTTCTGCTTTCACATTCCTTTTTCTACTTTCACTTTTTCTCTGATCGAGCGAAGGTATGCTTCCATTCATTCTTATAATCACATATATCCTTCTTTTCGTGACTGTATGAGTCTATCTCTTTGTTTATGATAGATTTCTCTCGTGGGATATTCTCGAAAAGATCCCGAGCTACAGATCGCTCGAAGCACATATCATGAGTAGTGTATGGAGTATCACTGAATTCTTCCGCGTGAGTCTTGGTAAGCCGAAAGAAAAAAGTTATCAACAATTTTATGAAGAAGAATGTGATCCTCTTGTTTCAATAAAAGATAAGATACCGTATTTCATGCCACCATGACTTATCGGAATTCCATTTTGGAATATCTTCACGATTCCCTCTCTCTTTATCGAGAAATATGCTCCCTATAGACGACTTATTTTTGCAGGACTTATCATCACGCTCATATACACATATATCTTTTTCTACTTAGGGTCGTATACACATCCGATGATTCTCATGCTCCTTTTTCCTATCATTCATATTCTCGTATTTGCAAAGGAGGATCTCTCGACTCATGTTCCTGGAATAGAGCTCATCTTGCGACTTTTTGGAAGCTTTACGAAAGTAAGAGAAAAGATCGTCAATATAAAAAAGACAGAGCAAAGTGAGAGCTTTAGATACGAAGAAAAATAATATCGATTTTCATTCCCCTAATAAAAAACACCATCTTGCGATGGTGATTTTTTATAGTCTCTCTCGACCGTTGTAGATCTTATTTTATCCCTGGTTGCAAGGAGATCTATCTGAGTACTGCTCTGATAGATAGTAGCTGATGACTCTCGGCGAAGAGAGTTTGATCGTCAGCCTGTGGAAGCGGTATATTTTGTAGAGAAAAATACCGACCAGATGCACGCGAAGAGTGAGAATACAAGAGTTAGTATAATCCGATTTCTATGAAAGCAAGGAAAATATCAAAAAATCGGTTGACGATGGCACTCTCCTACAAATGTATACAAGAGAATAGTAAAGGAATACCCTTTTCTCTTGTATAAGAAATACTTCACTTTATTTCGACATTTTGGGAAAATATTTCTTTCTGAACTTTGGCATGAGTCAGATGAGCATGGTCCCTGAGAAAAAAACGAGAAGTCCTGAGCTTGGTATATTTGAAGAATTTTCTGAAGCTCCTCATTCTGCATGAGCTTCTGGAATAATCTTTGGAAGAGTAAGTTTTTGTTTTTTTATTTTTACTACCGCAATCTTCTTTTTCTTTGCTTTCTTCACCTGAGCAAAAACTCGTACAGAAAAAGTATTCTCGCTTGATACAAGAGTCGATCATGTTCTATATGTTAGTATCTTTACTTCATGGATTCATGGGGAGAATTTCCATGATTTTGGATTTTTTCCACGATATACTTCTTGTCCATCGACGATCCATGCTGATTCATATCATCGCATTGTTCCTGTGAGAGAGAAATTTATCGTACAGAGATTTTTTGTTTTTGCTTGGCATATATATTCTCATTCGCTCTTTTTCTCTCCTGTTCTTCATTGAAGAAAAACATCTGGAGGTGAAAAAAAACTCATTTTGATTTTTTTATACATCTTTTTCTCTATCTTGAGAGTTGCTGTCACTTTCTTTTTTATCTCAGTTTTTTTGGCTTTTATTTTCTCCTCTTTCACCTTTGGTCAGACGACATGAATCTGATAATTGATCTGGTTATAATTCCCACTTGCATTGATCACGCGAAGGATGATAGTATGATCGCCAAGGGCATATTTTCTCCCTCCAGGATCTCGAGAAGTCGAGATATCATTCGGACCATAGATCCAGAGAAATTTTATCACACTTCCTTCTGGATCATATGATTTCTCTGCAGTAAAATTGACACTACAAGTAAGCGTATAACAGATAAGATCATTGTCACCATTCTGGAAATAATACTCTTTCCATTTATTATCAAGCTCGATGATAGCAACTGGCTTACCAGTATCAGGAACTCATATATCTTGCAGAGGAGTATTTCCTCATCATGCTGATAGTATTTTCCATTCCACCTCATAGGTTTTTTGTGATTTCTCACTCGGAGAAGTCTTGGATACAAGCTCGATGATGAGCTGTCCAGGATGAGAGAAATAGATCGTATTTGGATTGCAATCACTATCAAGAGTCAAAATTTCTCATGTGCCAAAAGCACACGAATAATCTCTCATCGCAAATCCACTCGAGAAAATTGGCTCGAGAGTAATATTGATCCGACAATCAGTCGTGGTACAGACAAAAATTTCTCCGGAAAGTGTCGCATTCGTCGGAGATTGTATCATAGGAATGATCTCTGGAAAAAGAATTCCTGTACTCATCGACCCCGACAAGACTCAAGAATTATTCCCTGTTCCTGAGTTACTCCCTGTTCCTGAATTATCAATTGCCCCTGAATTATCCACTGTCAATTCTCCATTATCAACTACTTTCTTGTATACTTTTCGATATTCGTCGAAGGATTTTGTGAGAAAAAATGCTTCTGGCACTTGTCCGCCAACAGATCGAAATCCAAGATCTCATGATGACTTCAGTCGCAAGTCACTCGAAGTGGAATTATTGATTCTGAGTATTGTTTTTTCATTATCACCTTCTCGAAGCAAGAGGATGAGAATATTTCCAGAGAGAGATCACGCGAGGATATATCCAGTCTCTGTATCGATTTTTGCTACTGAAAGTCCTCATGACTGGGAAAAGAGTGAAATATTTTCTACGGAAATACTTCCTGTCAGGATATATGGATAAATAATCTCGAGAGTATCGATTTTATTATTCCCATCTCTATCAGAATAGTACATTTCTATCGGTATGAGGGCTCATGATTCGATATATTCAGTACTTCAGGTATTGATAAAGTCAGGAAATACTTCTCATGAGGAAGTCGATCCGGAAGATCCACTCGAATCGAGAATAACTCATGTATCACTCAATGCTCAAGAATCAGAATCTGATCATGGCATGATTATTCCAGAATCCGTTGTTCATCCTGTCGAAATTGATCCAGTATTTTCAGGAATTCATAATTCTCATGATCAGGAATCGAGCGATCCTATATCTTCGATCGGGATATTACACTCTTCATCCGTAAGCGAGATATTCAGAACGACATTATCCCGCTGGGTACCACTATAAGAAAATGTATCAATAACATTACCTCATGTATTTGCAAGAGTGATCACCTCAAGTCATGAATTATTGAGTGCTATATGTGATGTCTGATAGGTCAGATGAAGATTCGATTTCGATGATATAATGCTTGGCGAAGGGAAAGTATATCATCGCTGAAGATCGCGAAGCTCATACCCAGCAATATCGATATCATTACATCCTGTGTTCCTGATTTCTACATATTCTCAGAGAGTATCATCTCAGGCAGGATTTGGAAGAAGAGACGAAAAACCCACCAAAGCGAATGCTCAAGTGGGAAGAAGAAACATGAGGAAAGTAGCTATAGCGAAGCGCCTCATAGAAGAGAATTATCTATGAGAAGAATTATATAGAATTGCGAAGAATTGCAAGAAAAATAGCATTTTGCTTTTTCAAGATTTTTTCCTACAATTTTTAGAGATAAAATTAATATTCTTCTTTATGCATATTGCTATCCTCATATGATGAATCTCGGCTGAGCGAGAAGTCGCACTTCGAAGCGGAGCAAACATGGATGATTGGGTAAAAAAGGCTGGACATACGAGTGAGATTTTTGATTTTCCATCGGATATTCATCAGTTTTTACAAAGACATCAAGCCTCGACTCTAGCAAAACATTTTCCGACAAAAACTCTGAGGAAGCATCTTGATTTCCATCAAGATTTTGATCTCGTCATTCCAGTATTTCATGGCATCTATGGTGAAGATGGGCAAGTGACAGCTTTCTTGCGAACTCTAGGATATCACTATGCATACTCAGATTTTGAAGTTCATGTTCTCTGTATAGATAAATACCTGACCAATATTTTTGTCGGAAGAATAGGGATCAAAATCCCAAAAACAGTTTTTGTGGAGAAATGACAAACGTATACATGAAAAGATCCTCTATTTCCCCTTATTGTAAAACCAAATCGATGAGGAAGCTCACTCTCTACAAGTAGAGTGACAGATATGAATGAACTTCAAAAAGCTTGTGAGAGTATCACAGATGACGATATTCTCATCCAGGAATGTATCGAAGGTCGAGAATTCACGGTTGGAGTATATGCTGATGGGTCATGATACCATGCACTTCCGATCATGGAGATTATAACACATGATGGCGTGTTGTTTGATTATAGTGAGAAATACGAGACTGATGGATACAATGAGGTGTTTCCCAATCTGGATCAAGAATTACAAAAAACTCTCTCCGAAGAGAGTGAAAAAATCACGAAAATGCTTCATTGCCGTGGGGTTGTCCGTATTGATTATCGCTACGATGGAAAGGATATACACTTTCTCGAAGTGAATACGATTCCATGATTTACGAGTGGCTCTCTCGTTCCAAAGATGTGGAAAAAGGCCGGAAAAACAGAGAAAGAGTTTATTGAAATGCTATATATCTAGAGACTCTAGTATAGGTTTTCCTGTAAGTTGAAGATATTTTTCTCGATATATTCTGGATATCTCAGACCACCTATTGGCATGCAGAAATTCAATTGTTTTCTTTTCTTCAGATAATCATGAATCTTCGGTATATGTATTTAGAATGCAACTCGCATCCGTACTTACTTCTGCCGTATAAATTCATCTTTCATCATCTCTCATGGATTGAAAATCTTGAGCACTAATATATACACAGTATGTAGTATGTACTCCGACAATTATAACTTTCTCTCCATGAAGTGCTATATCAGCATATAGCCTATTTTTAGGTAAGTATCCAGAATTATATGAAGATAAAGGTGACTGATCCATTTTTATCAATCGTTTTATTCTATCAGAAGATTTATGAAGTAATGGTAATTCATTTATAGTATCTCCATACCCTCTATAACCTACATTCATAATCCTTCATTTTTCATCCAATGTTTTCTCACATAACAATTTTATATTCATAATTAATTGTTGACGTGCTCAATTGTATACAGAAGATCAAACTTTTGGAACAAATTTTTCCTGCATATCTGTAACCATGAGTGTTGTTCAAACTACTTCCATATGAATTTAATTTATTAAAAATGAATTACACTAGTCAATTTCTTATTTTACCTCTTTGCAGAATTTCTCCTGAGGTATGATAGGATCCGTTGGTGTTTTAAGTATTTTATCGGGTCTTTCGATGCTCCAAGTAGTACGCACGAGTTCATGAAAATCAACCTCGCGTCTTGGTGAGTGAGTATAGCCATTCACTTGGATTGACTGTCATGGATGATTCCGCTCTTCTAGAAATCGGATGAATATACCTTCTGATCGAGTATTTCGTTTTTCATTGTGATTACCCATGCATTCCAGAATTCGATGTGTTCATTCTTGAACTTTTTTGAGAGCTTCAGCGTATCGTTGAATAGCTAAAGCATGTGAGGCATCAAAATCTTGTTGTGCACTTTCCTGAGTATCAATGCAACCTGAAAGTCACAGAGCCAAAGTTAATGTAGGAATAATATGTTTCATAATAAATATTAAGAATATATAATATAAATAATTTATTGCTTTTTGCAATTTTATTTATAATACCAAAAGAGGAATTTGTTGGGATGCTATGAGCTATAGACAACTAATTTTTCCATCATCTTACTTTGAAATTCATAGCCTTAGTTAATGCAGACTGATCTTTTCTCATGAGTTTTTCAGCTTGTGTCAAACTGACTACAGATCAAAAATTCTCTCTTCATTCAAGCACTGCTATACTCCTAATTTTAATCATATTGACTGCTCGAATAAGGACATCATCTGGATATTTTTTTCATTCTGGTTCTAGAACCAAGAAATCTGAGAATTCAAGTAATTTTTTTCGACTTTCGACTGACAGAACTCGCAATCTTGGATCAATATATATCGGAAATGGTCCTATTGACTTCTTTTTTTTGCCTTTTTTGATAGTTTGTGCTTCGCATTGAGCTACATATTGTCTACTAAATTGTTCTTTAGCGAGAAAATATTTACTCAATTCTCATGGTAGTTTCGATAATACATCTTCTCGAATTTGATTGAATCTATATAAAAATTCTTCAGAAATAGTACCCGCATCTCTTCATAAGAATTCTCCAATTCTTGAATAAAGAGTAGCCTTGAGTTGAGATAAATCTTGTTCTATTTCAGAGAGAGATTTATCGTTTTGAGTGTCTTGCATATATTTTATTGAATTTATTTACTTATAGTCAACCTCTTGCTTTTTGCAAGTTTTTTTTTATACTTCGCGAAATTAATTCCTTTTTATGTTCGCATTTTCTGCTATCAATCTCGGTTGTTCCAAGAATATGGTCGATCTCGAATTCGCCATCGGTGAGATTCTCAAGTATTCTGATCGAGCTCCGATCGAATTCGTCGAAGATCCAGAAGATCCAGTTGCGGAATATGTGATAGTCAATACGTGTGGATTTCTCTCATCAGCACGTGAGGAAAGTGAAGAGACACTTGCCTACTATGATTCTCTTGGGAAGAAACTCATTCTCATGGGATGCTACGTGAGTGTGAAAGATGATACATTTCTTGCAAATCTCAAAAATCTTGTCTCGATAGTACCATTTATGAGCTATTCTGTGATCGAAGAGCTTGTGCTTGGAAAGAAATCAAAGTTCAATCTCGCAGGCATTGTAAAAGCAAAACAAGCACACAAACAAAGTAAAGAAAAAACTCTTTCGAATTACCTTGCTTCTATCGAAGCGCCTGGAAAATGAAAAAAGGCGTTCATCTGGGAAGGTGATGAAGTACGAGCCTATATACATGCACCATTTGGCTATGAATACCTGAAAATCGCAGAATGATGCGATAACAACTGTACATTCTGTATAATTCCGACGATTCGTGGTCGTCAGACTTCTCGTCCGATCGAGTCGATCATCAAGGAGGTAGAAATGATGCTCTCACAAGGAATTCAGGAAATCCAGATCATCTCACAAGATACGACGCGATATGGAACAGATCTCTACGAAGAAGCAAGACTCATCGAACTCCTCGAAAAAATTGATGGAACGATAGATGACTTCGTCATTGCGAGGGACGAAGCAATCCAGATTGCCGAAAACTCAGAGAACCAATCCTCAGTCACTATGTGACAGCTCCTTTCTCAAGGAGCTTTAGATCCGACATATCGTGTCTACTATCTCTATCCAGATATTCTCACGCTCGATCACCTCGCGAAGCTTGCGAAGCTCAAACATTTCCTTCCGTATTTTGATATTCCATTCCAGCATATCAGTGAGGATATACTCAAGCTCATGGGTCGTCACTATGATCAGCACCACATCTTCTCGTTTCTCGATACCATTCGTACGACTTTTCCAACTTCATTTATCCGTACAAGTTTTATTATCTGATTTCCTGGTGAGACAGAAGAGGATTTTCGGGAACTCTGTGATTTCATAGAAAAATATCAGTTCGAATCTGTCGGAATATTTCAGTACCATGATGAACCTCTGGCTACAAGCTCGAAACTTCCAGATAAAGTGGATGGAGAAGTTGCGAAAAATCGCATCAATTCCATTACGCCAATACTAGAAAGTATCTATGCATCCAAGAAAAATGCCCGAAAGTGAAAAAAACAGACAGGATATGTCATGGAAATAGGAAAAAAGACTATAATCGTCCGTCCTGAACTCCATGCTCCTGAAGTCGATGAATATGATGAAGTCGAAATAAAAAATATTACTCTCGAAAAGGCTGAAATTGGAGAGAAAATAGAATATCTGCTCGCTGCCTAATTACTCTGCATTTCAAGAAAGAAGGAGATTATTTACTGCCTTTTGTGATTTTCATGTGAGTTGTTTACTTCTTTTTCCATAAATTTTAACCATTTCTGCTGTGATAGATATTCCCAATATTTCTGATTCACCGATAATATCTATGATTATATTGCGATAGAGTGTATCGAGCTCATCTCCTTTCATGAAGTCTATCATAGAAAATTCCATAGGTCCTACATCATAGAGTTTTTCTATAAAGTGAGAAAGTATCAAGAGAATATTATCAGTGATAGCACTCACTTCTGATTCTCGTAAATTCTCGAGAATAATGCGAGTATTAAGTATTCTGATTTTCTCTTTTACTTTTTTTGGAATTATTGCAGAAACTTTTCTTGTCAGAGTATTTCTTGTATTCTCAATGGCTACCCGATCAATAATAGGTGAGTTTCAATGCCTGAGATGATTCATCATGGAATGATTGTATCATGATGATATTCTTGATTTCATATTTATATAATAAACTTAGGAAGTTTTCATTCTGGTGTTTTGTCGAGAGATTTTTTTGAGAAGATTCATGAGATCTTCATAATCCTTGCTATTATCTATAAGCTTTTTGTTTTTTAATGCTTTTTTAGTTTCATCAATTTTCAGTTTCTTATCAGCTATTTCTAAATCCAGTTGTTCAAGTGATAAATTGAGATACTTTCATCGAGATGGTGTATTTCCGGACTCTCGTATTCACTTGACATGAATAAGTCGAGTTCTATCTTTCTCTAGTGTGGAAAGTCTCTCTATATGATATATTCTATATGTACTTCTTTCTTTCTCAAGTCTTACTATTTCTCATGATGTATCCTTCTGAGCTCATGTATTACTCTGAGTATTTTTTCTTGTCTCTACTGGAGAAATATCCTTAGGTATTTGAATTTTCTTTCGCACTACAGGTGTTTTTTTTGGTTTTATGACCATTGAATAATTAGGATTTATTTTTCCTATCAATATAGCCATACTGGTATCAAGTACGGATCGTATATTGATACCATCTAGTTTCGATAATAATTCCTTATCTTCAACAGAATAATCTCATCAATTATCTTTTTTTATATGCCTTACGTTGTCAGCGTCGATAAATACTTGATATCCATTTTCTACATTTTTACTATCATACTCAAGAACTTTTATGAGAACTTCTCCAAGAACTTGAGTTACATCGGATTCTCCATCAAGAAAAGTAATCTCTGAATGTGCCTCTATCTGAGTGGTAGTATATCATAAACCCTCTATGATCCATTTTGAGAGAGTATTTGCTGATATATTTTCCTTAATAGGACTTGATTCCAAGTTCTTTTTATGTCACTCTAATTCCTTGGAAAATTGCAAGATATTCATCTCAACAGAAACAATTTCTTCTTGAATTTTAGGTATATCAATATGTTTTCTATTTTTAGCACCTGACTTTGGGTTTTGAGCCTCATATAATCTTCTTTTAACGATAGAAAGATATGCTCGTTGTGAATCTATACATGATTCCAATGTAGCACACATTTCCTTATTCAAGTAATATTGTCTTACTGTATCTAGAAAAGGTAATGGGATATTTCTGAGATTACGGTAAAAATTATAGTATTCATCTTGAGCTATTGCTATCAAATCAGTATATCTTTTTCTCTCAGAGAATATCTTACCTCATAGTTTTATAGCTGTTCTTACTCATTTTTTTGATTTGGGAATTCATATTTGAAGAGTATTTGTTTTTAGATTCTTTGGTGTTTTCTTTGGTGCTTTTGGGGGCAATATTTTTTTTATTTCAGGAGCAGGTTCTACTACAAGAGGTCATCGTGTAGTTTTTCTTACTTTCTGACTTTTCTTTGGATTGATCGGATCAAATGGAAAGAAATTTTCCTCTTCGAGTCATGGGACAATAATTTTTTTATCAGTATATCAGCCTTGTCTTTCAAGACTATGCTGAAATTCAAGACTCGATCCATTTATATCTCAGTGTACAACGAGTATATTGGCATCTTTAGGAAGCTTTAGAGCTCAGAGCCAAGCCCTCAAATCCTCGGCATCTCCATGTCATGAAAGAAAATTAAATTGCTTCATTCGAGCTTTTACTTCATATTGTTTCTTTCCTGTTCTTCATTCTATAAAAACTCGTTTTTGTTGTCATCCTGGCTGAGATGTATTTGCGAGTGCATAGCCAAGAGTTCATCGGACAAGATATCCTGGGAAGTAAAATACTGTCGTTGGATCTTCAATATTCTTTTCTAAATGTTCGAGCACCATTCCTCCATCTGCCATACCTGAAGCTGTGAGAACAATTTTTTTCCTTCCAGTCTCAGTAAATACTTCATCTCGATTATCTTTATCCGCAATTTGATAATGACCATTTGCAGGATTGATATACTCTGCAAATTCTTCGAGAAGTCCTCTTTCTCGTTCTTCAAAATCTTTTCAAAGAAGGTCTTTTATAGCTTGAGAATTGGGAATCAAGAGCTCCTCAATATTTTTTGTTTGTTCCACATAAGCCTGAGTATGCTTGATCCCTGCTGGAGAATCGAGCACAATATCTACATCAATCTCTCCTGCAAGTTTCATCTTGATGAGACGAGCGAGAATATTCTGTGTGCGATCCATAGCAAAAGTAGCTATCGTCACACGTCTGTATTTCCCAAGATCTCGTATAAGATTTTCTTTGAAATCAGTAAACCCAATATCAAAATCCTCTCTCACCTTAGCTCCATAAGTTGACTCTATCATCACAGTGTCAATTGGGAGATTGTGCGGAGGAGTGGCTACTCCTGTCGGATGCATATCCCACTTATAGGAACCAATATCTCATGAGAATAATACATACTTAGATTTTTTCTGATGCGTAATGCGGAATAATACACTCACACTTCCGATGATATGTCCAGCATTATAAAATCGAAAAGCTACTTGACCCGGAACGAGTTCTTTCCATGCATCTTTTATTTCATGTACTTCAATAGCGGAAAGTGCTGCATATACATCTGTTATACTATAGGCAGGTTTTTCTGGTCCTCGCTTCAACATTTTTTTTCGCCAATTCTTTCCTGTATCAAGAGTGATCCCATTCTTTTCAAGGGTAGCAATTGCGTCAATACGTTCTGCCTCTCTATCCACAATATCTCCTGTTTGTGCAATTCTATTTCCATTTGAATTTCTTGGCACCTTTTTTTCATCGACAGCACCAGTTTTTCTGATTGTATAAAAAGCACTTGCGATTTCCTCCATTGTTTTTTCCCATCCTAACTTTTTCTTCTCATACTCTCGCTGGAGTATCTTTGCTGCATCTACAAGAGCAATCTCGGAAGCCTTCCGAGTACCAGAAGATGAAAATACTCTTCCACTAAATTCTGATCATTCTGTAAAAGTTCGTGGAAGATCCCCAATATGATCCATATGAGGATGTGTCAATATAATTGCAGATACTCATGCGGATATCGTTTTCATATCTCTTTCCAGCTTTCATCATCATTGGTATCCTCAAACATCTACAAGAATTCTGAGAACTTGTCATTCTATATGTACTTGGAGTTCATGACAAGATCCGGTCAGGTTGTGTTTCGGTCACTCTCGTTCACTATCCTCTCAGAATTCATCACCAATTCCTCCATGTGATTTTATTAGGTAGCCATTTTTCGTATCGGGTAATTTCTCTGACATAATTTAGAAGGATTAATTTTTTGATAAAATCTTTTGGATAATCTGATCTCTCAGGATACGAATTTCTCGAAGAGAATATTTTTCGAGAAGCTCATTGCCCTCTTTTTCCCAGGTATCGAGCTCCTTCTTGAGAGATTGTATTACTTCTCTTTTCCTCTCGATGTCTTCTTCATGTTCGAGTGCTTGTGCGTGTCTTTCGGTTATTTTCTCATACATCTTTATCATTCGCAGAATTGCTCATCCATTGACGCGTATCTTTCTAAGTTTTTCGGATTTTCAGTGTACCAATACTGAGACACCTCTTCGTATTCTTCATCGGATTTTATGAGAAGTTATTATTTCTTCATTCTTCTCTCCTTCCCTTCTATTATTTTTTCGACTACTGAGTCAAAATTGTTTCTGTATATCTGGTACAATATCATGAAGCGGAAATGGGTGCCTCATCTTCTTCAATTCTTCTATAAGGGCATCAAATCAAAGCATTTCTTTGGCGATTCTTTTCTCTATACCTTGTATTCTCCTATTCATTCCTTTTTTCTTGAGAAGTCTGATATTAGCGACTCTCTTCTCTAGAAATTCAATTTCTCAGAGTTTTTTTTCTTTCTTTTCATATCAGGCAATTATTCAATCAAATTGATCTTGAATAAATGGAGCCTCTTCTGCGAGTGGTATGATAAGCTCTTGATGTATAATACTGTAGACACCGGATTTTCTCGTCATGAGAGCCTCATAGGTTGGGCTATATGAAGATAATACTGCGGAGATTCATTCCAAGTCTGATCATTTTTTTGGCTTTCTTTTCTCTTTTTTTCTTTCATGAGAGAGAAGTACTGATACTTTTATTTTCGTGTCTATTATAGGTTTCTCTAGACATCCTATATTCCCACGAAGAATAAACATTTCAGGGTTAGAAATTCAAAAAAGTGAAAGCATCTGTTTACTAAATTCTCAAATATTTCATTTTGTATATGCACGATGTATAGTTGCAACTCTCTCTTTATATTCTTCCGCATCTCATCAGTGATATCTTTCAAAAGAGTCTATTATCACTTGCGCGCTTACACCATTCTTTCATAGTATATTCCATACTGCATGTATGGCAGCTCAGACAACTTCTCGTATATCTTTTCACTCAGTATTTCATCATTCTGAAGCAATTTTATAGGCATCAATAGCTGATGATAGGGATGTGAGCTGATCGAGCATAGAGGTATGAATATTAAAATAGGGAAGATTTATTGAACCATTTCAGGCATTCCATGGATTGTATGACTTACATCATGTACCGTGGGCAATAGATTCATAGAACTTCTCCAAGTTACGAGATATTTTTCAGATTCTGGGAATCTCTGAAGCAATGTTATGGAAGAAATACTGAGTGCATTGATGAGCTCAAAAGTTTTTCGAGTGGCCGCTATATCCCGATTATTTTGATTTCCCTTATGATATCTTTCGAGTATATTATGTATCTTTGTAAGGTGAAGGTGAAGATAGCCCATAGCTTTATCTATATCGGATATATCATCGTCAAAATCAATTTTTCCTGTAAGGAGTGGGATTGATTTCAGTAATGCAATTGCTACATCCTCAGATTTATACTCATCCATAAGTCATCATATATAGGAAATATGATCAACATAATCTGCTGGGTCTGACTCTTCATTCTCAGAAGAGAGAGATGCATTGAGGTATGAAGTGAGAATTTTCAGAGTTGCCTGTTCTATGGATGATTCTGATGAATCAAGTATTTCTTTAGCCGATGGAGATAGGATTTCCATATATCAGTCAGGTAGTATCATATCTATCATTCCGCTTGATTGAATTATTTTACACATTTCTTCTATAGCTTCTTTATTTCTTCATTGATAGAGATACCATGCCGATACATAGCCAGAAACATCATAGTCATCACGTATCGCCATTTCAATATGTTCCCATGCTTTATCGAATCGACCAGCTACTAATAGTACATTCAGCAATCTTCGAATAGATATAATATTTGGACTGAGTAAATATGCTTTATGATAGATTTCTATAGCTCGATCATATTCTCATGACTCTTCGAGTATATCTCCAGCACTTATGTATCATTTAGAGAGTCCATATTCTCATGCTAAATTAAGTTCTGTGACAACCTCATGGGGATCTCATTCTTGAATTATTTGCATATTTGCATGTGCCATCAGAATGTAGGAGATTTCTTCATCGCTTGGATCCTTAGATTCAAAAATATCCTGTGTTACGTTCGAAATATGTTCAGAAAAACTTTTCGCATCATATTCTTCTTGGCAAATTATATCGAGTTCCCCTAGGATCTTATCTGGATTCTCTTCATCATCCATATAGCGAATGCATTCAGCAATCATATAGAGAACCTGCGGAACATCGAGTATTCATGGAACATTCATCATATATTCTATGGCATTGTCATATTCTCCACTCTCATAGAGGATTCAGCTAAAGAGAAGCGCATCGAGTAGTATCAAAGAATTTAGATTATACTTTTCTATAAATCATTCCATTGTTTCCTCTTCAGAAAAGAGGTCTTGTCAGAGAATGATCTTTTCTAGGAAAAATAACAGAGCAATATCTGGATATTCGAGAAATACTCTCATATTTGAAGTCACTTTATTGCGAGCTCATATATGATTTCCTGGATTTTCTTTTAATTCTTTTTCATATTCTTCCTTGGGTATGACTGGAATCGCCTCTTCATCTCTCACAAGCTGCTGTATACTTCTTCTATAAAACATTCAATATTTTTTGTCTATGAATTCTATATAGTTTTCATAGAGTTTTTTACTTGACTCGGAAAGAGCTTCATAACTTTGAGAATCCTTTTTCAGTTGTTGCACGTCTTCATCAGGCGATTCCAGATCGTCATTATCGAGCGTTCATTCTGATTTCATACACTCATCGACGAATGGAGTTATCTTATCTCGAATAGTTTCATAGAATGAATGCTGTGAAAATATTGCAGCTATCTGTACAAGATGAAGCCTCATGCTCTCAAATAATTCCATATCTTCTATTCGAGAGCTCTCATCTCATGATATCTGACGATATGAAGCATATGTATATGATGAAAATGAATTTACAAAATATCCATTCATCATATGTTTCATTCTTTCATTTCCTTCTACTGTGTATCGTTTTGTCTCATCAAGATAAAAATCCAAAAATCTTGGATCTTGAAGCGTAATAATATGTGTCTGCATGAGGTAAAGTCTTCGTTTGATAGCCTCTCTGTAGATAGAATCTTGTTCATCCGTCCATATCTCTATAGGAACAAGATTCAATTTCTCAATAGTTGAGCTTTCTTGTTCTATTTCATTCGAGATATAGAGAGAAGCATGTGATGTAAGGTTACGGAGACTTTCACTGGGCTCGAATGTAGATTCGCTATGGTATGATGTCATCAAAAGATCGAATTCACGAAGATCATCATCGCTATGTATAGCATCTACATATACAATGAATGGACTTATAACATCTTTACTCTGTTTCTGCAGATGGAGATAATATGTATATGCTTCTTCCCTTCTTCCTAACTTGCAGAGTGCATGAATATATCGATGAAGGAATCGAATCTCTCCGGAGAGTTGGTAGCCAGCATCAAATATGCTAGCACTCATAACATAATCTCATCGACTTTCATAAGCGGTCCCAACATAAAAATATGCATCAATAGAACCGAGTCATAATGCTTCATTATAGAGCTCTATAGCACCGAGTATATTTTTATCTCTTTCTTGATCTGTACCAATACTGAGATATATTTCTGGCAATTTCCTATATTCTGGATGGGCAAGTATGATATTATAGAGCTTGTGAAGGATTTGTGTGATGACTCACACAGCTTCACTATCTCCATCATCCATGCATTGGGCTCTTTCTGTAGCTATAGCTTCGATGACTACACTGATAACCTTTGGATCAAAAAATGCTCAATTCTCTATACAGTATTGGAGGAAAAATAATGTACCAATATGCTCTCAAGATGAGATAAGTGCTATAGGAAGTGACTGAAATATATTATTATCATTTGGATTTTCTTGTGGATTTAGTTTTCAAAGAATAGTGACAACAGCCTTTCCTCTTTTATCACATTCTTCAGAACAAAGATCAGTAATAGTTGTATCATCGAGATGGGCTACGAGTTTTTGAGCTTCTCATAATATGATTTCTTGGGATTCTTGCATTCCTATAAAGATATTGTAATTTATACAAATGTATATTTATTGTTGACTTTGTCAACAATAAATATACATTCCTTATATATAAGTTTTATTATAAATATATGTGAAGAAGTGCTTATGGAAATCGCGCTATTTGATCAAACTCGGGAGAGACAACAGACATAACAACTCGTCTTACATGAGCACGCAATGTACTTGTAGAGTGACTCATGCAAGATTTTGATGATCATATTGCTGGACAAAAAGAAGCAAAACAAGCAATTATCGATACACTCCTTACCGGTATCTATGCGCTCAGACGAGATGGAGCACTCTGAGCGATATTCCTCGGAGGACCTACAGGAGTGGGAAAGACTGAGCTTGTCAAAGCCGCTGCACATATTCTATTTGGTGATTCATCTGGATATACAAGTATACAAGGAGAGCTCCTCAAGCATCCTATAGATGTTGCTATTCTCACTGGAGCAACTCCATGATATATTGGATATGGAGATACTCCAAGGCTCAGCGATACGAGATTGTATAGTGGCTATACAAGAGCAAAAGAATGAAATACTCTTCATCCACTTCTCAATGATAACTATAATGCTCAGAATCTTTCTATTGTACTCATCGATGAGGCAGAAAAAGCGCATATAGAGATAGTAACATCACTCCTCTGAGCTATTCAAAATGGTGAGATGGAGATGAATTTTGCAGGAAAGAAATGATGACACAGCAAAGTTACAAATCTTCATAATACCCTTTTTATATTTACTTCTAATATATGAGAAGCGACTATAGCACATCAGAAAGGTAATAGCATAGGATTTACAAAAACAGAAAACCAGAATGCATGAGATGATTCTCTATTTCGGAAAGAACTCGAAGAATATTTTCCTCCTGAATTTCTTGGGCGAATGAATCATATAGTACGATGTCATCCCCTCGACACTACGATGTCTCGACAGATTATGGATATTCACCTACAGAAAATTAATTATTCACTTAGTGCGTATTATGGTGGAAATATGATGGTTGAGGTAACTCCAGCTTATCAAAGTAATTTCCTAGAAACAAAAAAGTCAGATATACGAAAAGAGGGATGAAGACCACTTGTGCGACATATGAATACGATTGCAGAGCAAGTAGGATTTGCTATTCATAATGAAGCAGAGACTCTTGGTGCTTGATTTGGATGAGGAAAAATGGTATTTGATATTAATGATAAAGGAACTCCATCTATTCGGCTTATAAGGGCAAATACAAGAACGCAGTTATTGCAAGTTCTCCCTAAAGCATGAAGAAAAGATGTAGTATCTCAGACGATTGATACTGTACTACGAGAAAATAGAAAAATGATAGAAACCTATATGAGACTGATAACACAGTATGATACTGGATTCTATGATGCTGTAAGAGAACTTGAACATCGCCTAATTGAAAGACTGTGATTTACTGAGGAACAAATAAAACAACTCCGTATTGGATCATTCCTCGATTTTCATGATGCTCTTATAAGACCAACATCAGCATTTGAACAAGTAACTGGGGAAATTGGAACATTTCCTGACTCTTCTATTCGTATGATTAGGAGCACTATAGCATGATTTGTCAAACAAGGAACATCCCCATGAACAATATATGAATGGCTTTATAATTTTATAGAGCGACCACTCACTCCTCCGGAACTCCAATTTGTCTGATATTATATTCTTCAACAAGAAATGCTGAAACATGCGAAATCACATACTTAGTCATACGATCAAAAAATACTCATCAGCAATGATGAGTATTTTTTATGATGACCCAAAAACTATTGAAACGAAATCTTGTTTCTATATAATACAGGAGATATTTCCTAAAACAATTTTTATGAAAATAATCGATACTCTCAGAAAGCTTGGAATCCTTCGTGGTGGCCTGGTATCTGGATCCTATAAAAGCTATAAGGATATGCCAGATGAACTCATGTATGACGATGTCTATGATAAAAAGAAGGATCTGGTTGGTGAGAGTAATCCTAGTGAAAATCAAACTGAAAATACGTGAAAAATAATTCCTGGAATAGCATGGATATTTTGGTTATTTTTTGTTGTCTCAATCTTCTTGGTTATATTTCTATTCCTTCTTTTGAGCTTCACAATCTGGTTTTTCGTCATTCTCATTATATGGCTATTCTTTATTTTTAGGTTATTTACATACAAAAAATGAGGAGGAACAGTAGGAAATATTATGTTGTATTTTTTCTTTTTCTTCTGCATCTCATGTATCTTTCTCTTTATAGCTCTATGAAGCGGTACAGAGTTCAAGGATGGAGATAAAGCAATCGGTCAAAAAAATACTCCTTCACAAGAAACTGATTGTAAAAAACTTGCTCAGACCTATGATAAAAAAGTCTTTACCATCTCATCAACAGATAATCTAAAAGGAGAAATAGGACTCAGCATAAATACAAGCTCATGTGAATATGAGATTACTTGGCATACAGTCTTTAGCTCTTCAAATATTGTGAAAAATATCCCCGATGCAAATAGTCCAGTCACAAGCTATGACTATATTGCAGATATTGTTTTTGCGAAGGAGGGACCGAATCCAGCAGATGGGAATATTGATCCTATTTTTATGAATCAAGCTACATTACCAGTTGATCCATTCAATATTCGAGTACCATATGATTTTTATCTCACCAAAGAAATCTTCTCAGGAACTGATAAAACTGCTACCACGCAAACATTTCACCATGTGATGCAACAGAAGGGTACTCTCAGTCAATCCACTATTGATGAGATTCTTGGCGTCAAACAAATAAGAATCTATAGCCGATCGGCAGGTATAAAAGGCACTCCAGTTGCAGAATACAATATTACTATATCGAAGAATTAATCTTTCCATTTCATTCCAATTTTGAATCGGAAATATTGCAATATTCAGAAAGTATTCCATATGTACTGAAAACTCAGTTAGGATATGGTTAGGATTTAATTGTAGGATTCTATTTTTCCCTCATCTCGCAAGTCGAGAAATATCCAATTATGACAAATATCTGTCATAATTATTTTTATACTATTTAAAGTTCATTGAATACTCTTACATTAAACTTACTTAGCTTCGTTAGAGTTACTCAACTTCCTTATCATAAAAAATATGCGATCTCAATTTGGAAACATTCTCAACTCAAGATGTGAAAGATGAGATATCCTATGCTACCTTTCTCCTGAGAATAGATTTATGCTTATGAAAGCCAAGGTTCACTTAGAAGAAAAAAATCTTAATAATGAGTAATTATCTTGAATGGAAGATACTTAGTACCAGAACATCTGAATAATAAAAAAATCACCTTCATTTCTAAAAGTGATTTTTTATGTATTTGTGGTGGCGACTGGTCGAGGAAATCAGAATACATCTATAATATTTTCCATCAACTTAGAGAATCGGTATACGAATACTCTTCGCTCGAATTTATATAAAATACATCCTTTAGTTTGATAACAATTCCTCACATGAGGTTATTGTTTGAGTGTTCAAATATGTATCGTTGGAGAGCCTCTGCCTTGAGTTTTGTCTCAAGACTGCTCGCAGTATCTCATTTCTTTGGATCAAAGATTCAGATCCTTCAATTCTTGAATTGTACTATAAAATCAGGATAAAAGACCCTTTTTCGACATTCGTAATTGTACTCAATTCCGAAGTATATCGCTTTTGATACGCCATTTTTATACCATCATTCTACTTCGGGATTTGTTTCAAGATATTTTTCTACAAAATCGGTTTCATTATTTGATTCATCTCGAAAATAACAAGGCTTCATAATGCATTTCTCATACTTTCTAGTTGTGTAATGCTCACTGTAAGAATCATACTCTGGAATTTGGAAATCATATATTTTCTTATCCTCTTTGGCTTCAATGCTTGCTACGCGTTTTGTTTCAAAAAGATCAAAACTTTTCTTCACTACAAAATCAAATATCTCAGTATTTGTCAGAATAATTCTCTGAATCTCTGAAGATTCTTGAGCACCAAAGAAATGCCTAAAAGACTCATAAACTGCATCAACAAGCGTCTCCCAAGAACGAGATTTATTATATCCTGAAACCAGCTTTTTCATATATCTATCAAAACATCATTGAAGAATATCTTCATTTACTTTTGTTTGTCATCTATTAATCATCCCATCCCACTCATCAGCTCCAATAATGGTTTTCTCAAGCAAAATCTCAACCTTGAATTGTTTATCTAATCGAACTCATCTCTCTATGAGTTTATCTTTAAGAAGACTTGGATTTTCTTCTCTTGTTCCGTTTATTTCAGATAATAGTGTGTCATAAAAGGTTTGTCGGAATACTTCTTTCGGGGAAAGATCATTATAATCAAGACGTTTTCTATATATACTGTCTGGAAGTATAATATTTTTGAATTTGGGTTTTCTCTGACTTGAACGAGGCTTAATATACTCCTTAGCTTCTCACTTTTCTATATTTATCTCTCAAAAATTGGTATATACGTAACCACGATTGAGGGATTCTTCTTTATAGTGCTTAAGTTCTGGCATTCGCATAATACGACCAACAGTCTGGATCTCAAAAGTAACTGATTTTATCTCACGAAACATGAGCAAAATCGAAGCCCTTGGACAATCCCATCCTGTTGCAATTGCCTGTTTAAATATGAGAACATCTACAGGGCTATCAAATGCCTCAATTCATTCGAGAACATCCTTTGTTTTATCTTCAGAGAGCCAGACAGCAAGCTTCTTATTCTCTCTTGAAATTCCATATTTCTCTTTAAGAATTCTTTCCACTTTTTCGATTTCCCTTTCTTCGAGATCATTCACTTTTGCAGTTTCTCACGGAAGTTGAATAAGAACAAGAGGGTTGATGTTCGCTCATTCTCTCTTGTATGCCTCACGAAGTTCTATTTGTTTCTTGACTCCTTCCTCGATTATAATCTCATCCCCTGTTGATCCAAGGAGATTCAGTTCACCAAATCATTCATTGATAACTATATCTTTTTTTATCATTTCTGCTCCAATTGGATCGGAGAGTTCAACTTTTATTTGAGCATTTTTCTTTGGAGTAGCAGATACCTCGATTCTGAGCACAGGCTTAATAACACTTGCAATGAGTTTTTCTGTATCATCACTCAGATAGAGCTGACTCTCATCGATAATAAGGATAATCTTTCTTCACTCCTCAAGGGTATTTGATATAAAAGTTGGAAGGTTTCTCTCTGATTCATTATCTCGCATGAAGATATTGGCATAATCACCAGCCTCTGTATCCTTATCTTTATTTGCTGTTCTGGATTTCTTGGTCACACTTTGCCAATTGAAAAAGAGAATATCATTTTTATAGAGTTTATCTCGAACATCAGAAAGTTCATAGAGCCGAAAGTGTCATTCAGAAAAGTTACGTTCCAGGCTCTTTTTGCTCTGAGTATGGAGATTATTTACACTCACCCAGACAAAAGCAAAATCACCAAATTCTTCTTCACGAAATCGCTCAAGAAATGCAGTCATCATAACCGTCTTCCCGCTCCCTGTCGGAGCCTTGAATACAATCTCCTGATCTCATCAGATGGAGAGGAGAGTCTCAGAAAACTTTACGAGTTTTTCAACAGTTTCTCTTTGATATGGTTTAAGTGCAACTTTCATAGATATTAGAGTCAGAAAATAGTTTTATAAACTGCGAGGATTGGATCTGGAATCTCTTCTACAGAATATGGAACTTGAATTCAGTCAAAGTCCCCATTTGTCATCTGTCCACGAGAGAATACATAGATAGCAATTGGCTTATCAAAAGTACAGAGTATTTTACAAAAATCTTCAAATTGAAAGAGAGAAAAGAGGATTGCAAGATATTTATCTCATCTTTTATAAAATCGCATATTATCATCTGAAATATTTTCGATTCTTTCCCATATATTCTCTTTTAGGCAGAGCATCTCACTACACCGTCCAACCATACGATGACGGATATTATCAGTTCACTTCTCTTTCTGGATAAAATCAGTTTTTAAATACCTAATATTTCCACCGAGTCCATCAATTTTTTCTCATTTTGAGCTGGTATATCAAGTAGCCACTCTCTTCACTCGCTCGTAGGTAATATCACGACAGATGTTCTTGTCGGGAAATTCATTCGTATTTTCACGATTGGAACAGAGGATGAATCGGCGATTGCCTCCGTCTTCTTTATTGAGAGCCAGCACCGCATGTCCAGTTGTTCAGGATCAGGCGAAGAAATCGAGGATAAGGGAATTTTTATTAGAAGCAATCCTAATTATATGTTGAATTAAGGTTACTGGTTTTGGATAACTAAATGGTCTGTCATTAAATATATTTTCAAGTTCAAATCCAGCTGTTTTTGCTGTACCAAAATCAGAAAATAATGATGTTGGAGTTGTTTCTTTTTGTTCGTTAATAAATACTTTTGATGATGGAACAGAGGAACCATCTTTTCCATAATAAATCCTATTATCCTTATCTAAAATCTCAAACTCTTCTTTTGAAAATCGCCATTGTCTCGCAATAATTTTCCCAGAAGGTGTCTCAATAGTATAAAAATTCTTTCCTGTTGATTTTGACTTTGCTTCAGTTGTAGAAATTATCCCTTGTTTATAAGGTCCTCTTGGATCATTATCTGGATTTGTATACTCATTTTTGTAATTTCTATCTGATAAATATTTTTTAAAGAAAACTTGATCTTTATTCTTATAACAAATTAGAACATATTCATGTTCTCTACGGATTCTATAAGTAATTTTTAATTTACCAGAATCATCAGCGACTTTATGCCAAATAATTGTTTCTATATTATTCTCACCAAATATTTCATCACCTATCAATTTTAACTGAGCATATTCATTATCATCAATACTGATAAAAATAACTCCTGTTTCTTTCAGGAGGTCTTTTGCAAGATTCAGTCGCTTTTCCATAAAAGAGAGCCACTTTGAGTGACGAAAATCATCCTCTTTATCTACATATCGGTCATTATAAACAAAGTCTTTATTTCCTGTATTGTATGGAGGATCTATATAGATCACATCTATTTTTCCTTTGTGCGTATAGTTGAGTATAGAAAGTGCATGATAATTATCTCACTCGATGATCATGTTTGATGGTGTATCATCTTGAGTAATTGCGAGTTCGGATATTTCCTCTAAAACTGGAAGTGCATTTTGAGATTGTATATCAAAAATTTCTCATTTCTCCTTCCAGAAAAGACCATAATTCTTATTTTTTCTTAATGCCTTGAGTTCTCTTTGGAGTTCCTCAGCTTTTTCTTTCCAGTTTATATCTTCTTTCTTGCCTTTCATGTCTATGAGAAGCTCTCTCATCTCTCGGACAGTATGAGCGTATATCTCATACGATGGTTCAGTAGGATTCTGAGAAGACATAATAAAAGGCAATCAAGAAATAGATTGCCCAAGTTTTTGGATTTGTAGTAAAACAAAATGGACGACATAATGCCCAAGAGTTTTACTACAAACATCGAGTTTCTCGTTTCCACAATGGACGACAAGAGATGACGGCATTACGCCGTCCATATTATCAGGAAACGAAAAATCGAGTAAAAAACTCGGGTGTTTGTAGTGCGACTACTATATAAAAATATGTATATTTGGCAATAAAAAAATCACCTTCATTTCTAAAAGTGATTTTTTATGTATTTGTGGTGGCGAGGAGTAGAATTGAACTACCGACACAAGGCTTTTCAGGCAACTTCTTGAGGAACAAGAAGTCACTTTTTGGCTTAGGTATCAATAGAAACTACTCTAAAAACTCATAAAAATTATATCTGTGGTCAGAATGACCGACACTGTGCCGTCAACAAAATCATAGTAAGGGTATTTATAATTCTGTCAAAGTTTTAATTAATTTAACCTTTTATTTTTAACTGTCTAGCAATATAGTTCTTATTAAACCAAAAACATTGTTTTGTTAACTCTCTTCAATCTGGAAGTATATCTGTGTCGTCCCTATTTTTCCCATGCGGACGTACATGAATCATTTGTGTTTCAGATAATGATGGTAAGTTATTTTGTAGTTTATACTTTCAATTCTTTAGCTCCTCTCGAGTTATTATAACTCACTCTTTAATTATCCTTATCGTTTCTTCCCATGTCTCTTTTGCAAGAATTTCAATATCATCTATTGGGGCATTCCATAAATAGATTTTATCTAAAGTAAGAAATTTATTTTTTTCTTCCTCACCTAATCTTTTAAATTCAGCTACAGTTTTAGTATTAATTCTATAGGTAATAAATAAGAATTTAGTAGTTTCTAGCATTTCAGATAGCTCTGAATCTTCCCACGACTCTAATATAAGCTTATCAAACTTAAAAGCTGGAAAAGATATATCTTCCTGAATTTTTCCATCATTGGAAACTCTTATAGTTTTTGTTCTTATATTAGCCTTTTCAAACTCCTCAACTTTTTCCATATTCTTTACTCATAAAATTTTCATAGTAATCTTATCACTAAGAATCGAGTAGTAGCCCTTTTGTCATTTATATTCCATGTTAAAGGATTCTCCAAGTTCAAAAGCAGTTTTTCAAATATATGGCTTGAAAAGTTCTTGTAATCTTTCTTCAATGCTTAATGATTTTACTTCAGTATTTGCAAATAATGAGTCATATTCTCTTGTCTCTCCCTGGATTTTCCTAAGTATAAAGTTAACGTATCCCTGCTTAAATGAAAATGCTCTCTGTTTTGCGAGTATTTTTGAAAAAGGCTGTTCTCTGTAAGACTTCTCTGCAGTACTTCATTTAGTACAAGCTCACAGATATTCAGTATCACCCTCAGATAATTCATGTGCTTTTCATTCTAAGACTTTCTTCTGAATTTTAAGCCAATCATTCTGAATAATCAGTGAATCTTCTGGGTAATCTAAAAATGAGTAGAGTTCTACTATTTTGATTATATGGTGTATACTTATCTCACCTTCATTATAAAGATAGAAAATAAGAAGTAACAATGAATTCTTGGAAAGAAAATGTGATTTATCCCAAGATTCGTGACAAAGTTCATAGTAGTTTATGATGTTCAAGACTAGTCTTTCCTTTGCTCAGACTCCTCTTTTGTTTATCCGCCTTAGCGGAGTAGCCTTTAATTCTACTCATGCTAATGGAAAATCAGGCTTGCTATAACTATCGAGAGATTTATGAAAGTAGTGTTCCTCTATCAGTTGTCCAAGTCTTCCTTTTCCTCATCTTTCCTTATATATTTCAGGTAAAAAGGATGTAACATCCTTTCAGATTAGTAGTCTGGCAAACTCTAATATTGACTGAGGAGATGAGGGGTCATAACTTTGCATAACTAATCTTTAATTCTTAAAGCGAGAGATTCTCCTATCTTTCTGATTACTCATACAACTAGAGCATTTCACATAAAGAAAGCTCTTCTTATATCCGTTGCTCATATAGTATGGTTATCTGGAAACATATTGAGTCTCTCAAGTTCAAGAGGAGTGAGACGCCTGAGTCTTCCATCTTTTGTTTGTACAACATGTTTAAATCGAGATGCCGAAGCTCAGCCTTCACCAGTTATTATAGTCCTTGACGGTTTATCAAGAGCATCAGGAAAAATCATTCCACCTTCACTATATTTATATTCTATTCATGATGATTGATTTACTCTCTTTTCACTCTTTGCTCACTTCAGATACTTCCACTTTTCAATATTATCTTTTTTAATATAGAAATCATCAGGTACTTCATTATCTGGAATAAGTATATCTCATAGAGTTATATGTTTTCCTTTATAGTTTGGTTTAATTTTTGAAGTGTAAATTTTTCTTGAAATAACCATTCAGCTATTTTCAAATGGGCTATTCTTTTTTGCTCATAAGTTAAAACTTGTACTTATATCAGCAAGGTCACCTTCAATTAGAAACTCGTTACTAGTTACTCATTCTTGATGAACTGGAAATGCATTTGCAAGAACTCCATTCTTCAAAATCCAGTCTATTGGATTCTTTTCGCTCATTGCTTCTTTATGGAGTATGGTGGATTTGTGGTATCCAAGGAGAAACACTCTTCTACGTCTTTGAGGCATACCATATTCAGCCGCATTTATTACTCTCCATTCAACTATATATCATAAATCTGACAATGATGCTAACATTATTCCAAAATCTCTTCCTCTTTGTTTAGCAGGAGATTTTAAAAGCCTGTCCACATTTTCTAAAAGTAAATATGGTGGCTTTTCTTTTCTCTCAGAAAGAAGTCTATGAATTTCCCACCAAAGTACACCCTTTTTTCATTCAAGTCCAGCGGATTGTTTGAGAGTTCTGGCTACTGAGTAATCCTGACAAGGAAAACCTCAAACAAGCATATCATAGTCTGGCACCTCTGATGAAAGAACTCTTGCAATATCGACATTTGAGTGATTATCAACTCAAAACTTTGCAACATAAACATCAGAAGCTTCTTGTTTTTTAGAACCAGGCTCCCATTGGTTACTCCAGACTACTTTAAATAAGTCAGAAGCGGTTTCTAGGCCTATTCTAAATCATCAAACTCAGGCAAATAGCTCAATTACTTTTATCTTTTTATCTTTCTTAGACATTGTTTGTTTATATTAAGACTTTGGAGATTATATAAAATAGATTCAATTTTCAAAATTGAACTATATCAAAAATTTATTTTTATATTTTTATAAAGTTTCTCATTGGTAACAATACTTTCTGATAATCCCTAGAAAGCTCAAAATTATGCTCTAGATAATAATCCCAATCAAGTACTCCAATCATATCAGATAGTTCATAAATTATATAAATCCCCTTCCCCATTCTCCAAAACATCATACATTCATTAAGTTTTGATATAGGAAACTCTATAAACCCCGAGAAATCACTATTTATCCGCGTGCTAGTAACATTTAATGTTCGTATTTCTACTGCAAGTTCTCTTATAGTTTCATTATTACTCTGATTATATTCTCTTCAGAGAAAGTCTATAGAAGCATTTGCCATAGGTCGTTTCGTAAGATATGTTTTTGTATTGTTTTTAGATTCGAGATAATCTTGGAATATACGGCAAACTGGTACTTCTCGCCGTAATCCCTGAAAGTATCTATCTGTTCTAGTAAATCACATAAAAAGCTTTTGTGTAGTTAAAATATATAAGTAAATGAGAATATTTGCAATAGACGGACATTTCATTACTAAATCAATACTGATGCTATTTAATGATAGAAGATGCGAGCGAGCTCTTCTTTCTTTTTAACTATATAAAAATAAATAAAGATAGAGGAAAGACGGCAAATTCCATATTTCCATTTTCCATAGTGTTTATCATCTCACTTCTATCTTTATTATTAGTTTTATACTTTGATTGGAAAGTTGGAAAGGAAAGTATATTTATCTCTTTATAGAGGGAAAAACTCCCTTTCCAGTATTTTCCACGGTTTCCATTATCTGATATCGTAATACCAAACATTTCATCCTCATTCAACTATTCACTTTAGTTTTCTAAAGGGTGCTTGGGATTTGAATAGTCATTTAAGATACGAATCTGAAATAGATTCATTAAACGAAAACTTCTGTATTTCATCATTGAATATAGAAACAGGTAATCTCTTTCCCGTATATTTCTCTTTTAATAGAGAAATAAATTCTCATAAATCTCCTTGAGAGTTTTGACTAATAAGGGCTTTGTCTTCATTCTCTATGGTATAGAATTCTGTGTAATCTAATACTTCACCATATTCTTGGATTAACCAAGCTATATAATTTGCTACTGTATCTTTATTTGTGATAGCTTTTTGTATTTTAACCACCTCATCTGAATTTAACTTTCTATTACTCTTGAAACAAACGAAGCGCCTATTCCCACTATCTGCATTATCAAAGACTAGTGGTCTCATAGAGTTGCTTGAGACAAAGTACCAACCAAAGTTTGCTGCCTGATACTGTGGTCGTCATTTCGGATTCACAGTGAGCGTAGGTGCAAAGACTATATTCTTTAACTTTGTGAGCATCTGCCTGTCTATATTGGCATTATATGAGGTAATTTCTGCAAACTCATATATAAGTTTATCTCCTTTAACGAAGTCATAAGCTCCTGCAAGTTCTGATTGTCTGAGGTTTCCCATTACATTTTGTTCTCAGAAAATTGCTTTGAGAAAATCTATAAATGTCGTTTTACCACTTCATCATACTCAATAGAATACAACGCAGGGGATTCGTACATCTGCTAAGTTCGTGAGCTTATAGAGAATTGCTTTATGAATCCAGTCTATACTCTCTTTATCACCATGACAGAGATTGGATATAAGTAACTCAATACCCTCATCAAGAAACGGCGAAGATGATGGGGGAGTTATACTTGTAGGGATGAAAGTATTATAGTATCATTTCCTCTCAGTTGGACTATAGCAAATATCCTTTACTGAAAGTATAGTGCCATCTCTCATGAAACCTCTCAATGCCTCTTCGGAGATTGTTCTGTCATACTCTTTCGCAAGCATTCTTCTAAAATTATCCTCCTTATAATACTTCTTATATTCAGGACTGTAGTATTCGCCACTAGACTCTATGTATATGAACTGTGCTTTGGGAATATTACTTTCTACTTTTCTGGAACTTACTCTATCAAGTCTCATAAGTGGAGACTGGGAAGCATTGTATTTCATTTGTGCTGGTACTGCGTCAATTATTATGTCTGTGTCAAATATTGTACTCATAGATTCATCTAGAGTTAAAAAATAAAATTATTGTGGAAACAATTCTTTAAATGCTTCTTTATCAGAAATTCATTTAAGATGTTTCATAAATTGGACTATACCTCATCCCCGATTACACCCATAGCAATAGAAACTATTGGTTTCTGGGTATATATGGAGACTTGGCTTATTATCTTCATGTCCCTTAAGAGGGCATTTGATATTGTGTGATTTACTATGACGCGAGCTTAGAGCTCATCATGCGTATTTTTCAACCACTTCGATTATGTTCTTCGAGGCTATAAGTTCCTTCATCTGATTTTCAGAAAGATACGATTCGCCTCTTTCTCTTATTTGAGATTCGGCAATCTTTCCCTTTCTTATCTTTACGAGTTTCTGTATATATTCACTTTTCTTGAGAAAATCTCTCATAAGATGAATATTGTAGGAAGCACCTACGAGCAATTGCTCAGCTTCATCATAGCTCTCAAATTCAGGACAAAACTTATATACCTCTCATTTCAAGAAGGTGGATATATTTTGTACCTCCTGTATGTTTTCCTCTAGAAGCTCATCTATACTCTCAATATCGAGTTCGTATAGCATGGCATCTGGAAAATAAGGAATAGAAAAATATTCACACTCTTCTTCAAGTAAGAAAAAGTCATCCATAATGGAAAGTAGGTTTATTACTCCACCTACAAATATCATTATATGATTTCTTGCGTGGGAATATACGGCTCTAACGGGTTTTTTCGGGGTTTTTAACTTACTTTCTCAGAAACGGCAACCTATAGCCATTTACTGCCTTTCAACAAAAATTACTTTTAACTGTATTATATCAAAATTGTGACTCTATTGACCTACGAATTCATTTATACACCTCTCTAATTCTATTTCACGTAAGAGTAGGAATTCTTTGCCCATATGTTCATCAGTTAACATATCTATCAAGAGTTAGTGCTTCGGCAAATTTCAAATAATCTACATATTCTCAATTCTTGGAACCATCGACAAGAGTCTTCATAAATCTTATTCTTTCTTCAGAGCCTAGTCTATACTCATTTCCTGTCTGAATATCAATCAATAAACTATCATTTATATCGTAGTCTAAATGCTCACTTATTTGCTTAAAGTTACTATTCCTAGTGTTGGTATTAGTGTCTGTTTCCATATCAACAATAGATAACTCAGTCATGATACTACTGAGATAGAAATATTTAGAATCTTCTCATCAAACAAAAGATTCCTTAATCTCATGTAAAATCAATGAAACTTCCTGGATTGCAATAATTTTATTCTTTATCTCCCCATATACATTATCGAGTTCTGTATCTGAGAATAAATCAATATTGTTTCTATATAGAAGGATTTTAACAGCTTCAAAATTATCAACCAAACTCTTTCCCCATGTCTTTAATTCTTTACTGAGTGAAGTAAAGTAATCACAGTCGAATTTATTAATTTTCCCATTTTCTAAGTCCTCAATACATGAAATCAGTCTATCATAACTGACCAAAATCTTCTCCTCTAAATCATATACCACAAAATCAAATCACGCAAGGAGAGTATTAATTCTTTCATCAGAAAAAACTCTATCTTTCGTATCACTGAAAAAGTCAATGAATGATGACCTGGAATCTGAAATTGATTGCAAATACTGGATTTTTTGATTGAGTGACATAATTTTAATATAAGCCAGTTAAGTATATTACTTTCATAGATTTTGACAATATTCGAGAAAGAATATAATAAAAAAGCTTAGAACACATCCGTGACCATTTTTTTATGTTTAAAAGTGTAAAAGGGCAAACTATTTGCCTGCTCATTTTTTGCCTTTAAGCATAAATGTGTCACATTGTTCTAAGCAAACATCCAAGGCGGTAGTTTGTCCTTTTTTGTTTGCTTTTAACTTTTTCAAATATGATTTCATTATTATATATAGTATTTCCAATACTATTTCTCTCACCAGTTATAACAACACTATTTTTAAGTATTGGATATTTTTTCCAAGATAGTATTGTTGTGCAAACTTTCGGATTTATAACATTTCTATTAATAAGTACCTTTATTCTAATTGTAAGACATTATTACAATCCAGATAATTTTATCAATAGACCATCTATAATGTACAAGCCATCGTTTAAATTGTATTACTACTACTGAATATTGACAGGACTTATTTTATTTACTTTTATCTCATTGAAATTAATAAACTCATTTTGATGGACCTTATAACAAAATATTAACCAATTAACCTATGTTCTGAATATTTAAACCTGACAATGAATACTTCTAATTAATTAAATTATAAAATAAACTATACTTCCTATGAACATTATACTATCATTCATATTCACTATACTGATTAGTATACCATTAATCCCTATCGCAACTTTGTTATCATTGATTCCTCTAATGCTAATTACATCTTTATTAGATATAGTTAAACTAAAGAATAAGATTTTCTTAAGATATATGTCTCGCTGAGTGATTTCATTTTTATGCTGAGGGTTTCTTTCATACATGATTGAATCATTTTCATTTAATAGCAGAGTAGTTAGCTTTACATTCATATTAATTTGGATTTATACGCTTTCTAGCCTTTCAAAAATACCATCAAATAGATACTTCCTTTTCGAGGTTTTAAAAGGTAATTCCCAAAAATATAATATCCACACATTCTTTATTGTAATCTTTTCAATAATGACTTATTATGTAGGTAATTTTAGTGCCTTATTCTTGTTATTGAGATATGCCTGAATGGAATAGTCCTATCTTAACAAAAAAGACATACTATACATGACCAGAGGGATGATGTTTCTATTATAGTTCTAACTGGAAGAAGAACTATGTGAGTCATTCATACTGTGGAAGATAGACTTTATAAAATTAAGATTCTCTAGCAGCTATATTACTTACAAATAATCTCAAAATATGGCAAGTTACGAAAATTACGGTGACGGTGATTGGCATGACTATGATGATATGTATTATCATAGTAGTAGTTATCACGATGAAAATTGAAAGAATGATAGTCAAACTTGACCTAGTGGTCTAGAATCTTTCATATGCGGATTTATAGCCTCACTACTCATATGATACATAATTTATAAACTTATACCGAGGAAGAACGCATCGTACAGTTTTTGATTTACTTATATATTAATCATATCATCTTCTAACTTTATTTTACATTACGAGTAACTATTCTCCCGCCCTATTTGAATCATTAAACTGAATTTTGTTTTGAATTCCAAGAAGCATAAATGATATTGGTATACTTTCCTGATTGTGAGAATTTATTATTACTCACTTCCTTATAGTCGCATTGATAGCCTGATTAATCTTTTTATCATAAAATATGCTAGTGCCATCCAACAACTACCAATTCTAACGCCCTTCAAATTTTACTACCCACCCCCGTACCCCCGCCATTTTTCTATAAAATCAATACTCGAAAATTATACTAGACTCTATCGTATTGTGTCTAGTATTTTTAAATAAACCAATGCAGATATTGAAATTTATACTTGCATTAAAATCGAAAATCCATATTATTAGACTCGTTATATCCATTCACATATTGAGTCTATGAACTTCGTCGAACCTATCCGAGATTTGAAAAAAATCGCACAGATTAAAAACCTCCTTAGATGAGAAGGAAATATAAGAGATTTACTCCTATTTGAGCTTGGCATAAATAGTGCTCTCAGAGTGTCAGATTTGCTCGATATACGTGTCCTAGACGTATTTGCTAGTATTGATACTCCTGCCGATTTCTTCGACGTTAAAGAGGAAAAAACAGGCAAGGCAAATAGGATTACTATTACCCCAAAAGTAAAAGAAACTTTGAAGCTTTATGCAGAAACATATCCTGAAGTTGTAAAAAGTCAAAATAACTATATATTCTTCCATAAGAAGCGTTTTCCAAATGGTGCTGAGCAGATAGGGAGAAAGACAAGTTGGCTTCTCTTGTCTAATCTTTGCGAGAGTGTAGGACTCGAATGAAACTTCTGAAATCATACACTTAGAAAAACATGGTGATATCAAGCAAGAATACAAGGAATACCACTAGAGATTATACAACACAAGCTTAATCATTCCTCTCTTGCAGTGACACAAAAATACCTCTGAATCACAGCAGATGAGATTGCAGAGGCATGTAATAAATTGGATTTATAAATGAAATCGTTATTATTAGAATATAATTACAAACTCTATGAGAAATAAAAGGAAATGAATACTACAAATCTTGAATGAAAAGATAAGGCTAATAATTTTTATTGCTAGTTACTTGTTTCTATTAAAGGTATCACTATCATTTCAAATAGATAATCCATACTTGTTAGTTGGCTTGTATTTATTACTTCCATTACTTGGAGCTGGAGTTATTCTACTAATATACGATAAGATAGTGCTAGTTCTAAAGAGCAGAAAACGATACAGATAATTAAAAGATGATTATTTTAAATAAAAATGTAATTTAAGAGTATCTACTTAATCATCAAAATGAATATGCTCGCCCTGTGATATATCTAAGAACCAGGAATGGGTAAATAATATGGTTCGTTTCAATAAATCTCCTTATCATAAGGTATGCTCATGGCTCACTTCGCTCTAGTTGATTCCATAGAAGCGGTGAATATCTAGCTGTACTGCCGAGTAAGTAAATTATATAGAATCTTAATTCTATATCTCTTTGTTTAGGGACTTTTGACTGTCAGAATCACATTAAATATTTTCTACCATCTATGTCAGAAGTAGTACTAATAAAATCATCAGACTTCTTTCTTTCCTCGACCGAAAAAGATGTATATTGATTATCTGCTATAGAATACTCTTTCCCAACTTCAGGGAAAAATCACTGATTTATGGCTAAATATGCTGAAACATCCGAAGGAATAAGTGCATCAGATGCACAATAGTGATAATGTTCAGATGCCTTATGTAATCAAGTTGCTGAATAGCCTTCATGTCACTCAAATACGAAAGGGTGTATTCATTGAATTCAGTAGGTTTCTTTTATTAATTCTGGACAGAATCTGAGATACTCAGATAAATTAGGTAAAGTTTTTGGTAATTTTGCGTCATAAAATAAATCATGAAGTTGTATGGCCACTCCATTTCGACTTTCTAAAAATATATCTAGTATATTTTTCTCATTTTGATTTTTAACAGAATATCCGTGATGAGTTATGGGGCTAATGCCAAAAAATAAAAGCAAAACTTTATTTAATAATTCACATACATACATGTGTGTGACAATCGTATCATTAGGTGAAAGTTCCAAACAGGTTTTATCATAAGATGAAGCTGTCATTATTGTCGCAAGAATCTCATCTTTTAGTTTTTTATCTCTCAATTCTGTAGTCGCATAATATTGTATCTTATCAAATAACCATGCTCTGAGATTAGGTATTGAGTGAGTATGATGATTCCAATTTGCAAAAGCATCTTTTCATTCAGGGCGGTAACTATCATAAACAAAATATGGCGGTCTGGCATGTAGTGGTATTTGTTCCATTGTGTTATTATGCTAATACCCGTCATTTTAATAACAAATTGATAAATACAAAACTTATATCTTAAACTTTAGATATAAATTATAAAGTAGAGATTCAATCTCTCTTCTCTTGCGGTCACACAAAAATACCTCTGAATCATAGCGGATGAGATTGCAGAGGCATGTAATAAATTAGACCTGTAAGCCCCCTTTCTATTAACATAAATTATTCTTTGATTACGGCTCTTGGAGATACCTGCATTCCATTCTTTAACCATTCTTTAGTTACATAGTGCATAAATCAATCTATTTCTTCCGAGGTAGCAAAACTAGCTAAATCACGTCCAATTTCACTTAAGAGGACATATCATACATCTATGTTATTTTTCTCTTCATTTGGTAATGTTAATATAAATGCTTCTTTACCATAAAAGATTGGAACATTCTTTGGTAGGTTCGTTCTTTGATAACTACTAAAACCTCAGAAACTTATCAGTCATAATGTTGTAAGGTGTGTTAGTACTGTAAAGTTGATTCCATTTTTGGTATATATTTCAGCTTCCATATCAAAAATAAGTGGCTGGGATATTCATCAAAAACTAATAATAAACCCACATAATTTTGTAGGGTCTTCCCCAGTTGACGGTATTTATTTACCTAATATACTGGCTCTATGGAGAAGAAAAACCTGTATCGAAAAAAATCCCGAATTTGAAACAAGAAAACAAGAGAAATTATCAAGTTCTTTTCACTGGATTTACCCGCTTCAAAAACACATGAAATTATTGGTTTAAATCCAAAAACTATAGATGATTGGTATCTCTATATTCGTAAATGTATATTTGAGAATCAAGAAAAGGAGAAAGCAGAAGTGTGGAGTGGAACTATGGAGATAGATGAATCTTACTTCTGACCTACTCGAGTTCGTGGAAAACGATGAAGATGAGCTGGAATGAAAACAATAGTATTTGGACTCCTGAAAAGAAACTGAAAAGTATATACTGAGATAGTTCCTGATGTAAAAAAGAAGACTCTATTACCTATAATCAGATGAAAAGTAAAGATAGAAGATACAGAGATAAATAGTGATGGATGGCCTGCATATGATGGACTTGTGGATATTGGATATGAAAAGCATTATAGAGTTCATCATGGAGCGAATGAATTTGCCAGATGAAACCAACACATCAACTGAATTGAATCATTTTGGAGCTTCACAAAAAGAAGACTCTCAAGATTCAATGGAATTAAGAAAGCCTACTTTTATTATTATTTGAAAGAATCTGAATTTAGATATAATTGTCGTATAAAATGAAAAGATATCTACAAAGAAATCTTAAAATTACTCCGAAAAACTAACCGATAACTGGGGAAGACCCTTTTGTAAATAGTATTGCATCTTTCTTATCAAGACTGGAAAGAAAGTTTATGGTTCTTTTAGAGAATTTTCATGGAGAATTTGCTTCGCCAGCAAGAATATTTGCCCATATTTTCTGCATTTCTTCATCAGATGTAAGTTTACTTTTATCAAAGAAGTTAACAATCCAATCTGCCTCAATATTCTCAGGTTTTGCTCCCGCAGTTAGCAAAGGTATGGCATCACTGATGATTGTTTCAATGTTATTTTGCTTGTTTGTTTCTTCAGCTATGAATCGTTGCATAGCCCTATGTTTAAGTATGCTCGTTTCAAGTTTTCAAAGCTCTTTTATTTGGTATGCTTTACCTTCTGCTTTCGCCGTATTTTCAATATGTTTTGGGTTATATAAAACACCAATAGCATCAGATATTTTTACTATGAGTGTATCAATTGGTTTAGCTAGTTCTCAAAGGTTATCAAACATAAAGTGTAATAATGATTAAGTATTTAAAAGAGAAATTGCCTCGATGATAGGGTCAATATTGTATGCTAGTGCTATTCAAGAATTTTCATTCGTTTGTACATCTGAGATAAATCAATGTATCACTCAACCGATAGATAAATCTTTTTCTCATGTCCTTAGAAATATTACAGGTCATCCTGAAAATCATGAATTATTATGAGCATCAATGAAGAAATGTTTTTCTTTCATATTAAATGCTGAAAGAATTCATCCCTTAACAAAAGGAAAAGGATAGTAACCATTCAATCATGCACTATCAGCCTTAAATCAGTAAGGGAATCATAAAAAATACACATCTTGTCATAGTACGCACCCATTTAATCAATAGTTTAAAGGAAGTGCTGGTGTAATCTTTGTATCTCAAAATGAAAATCCTATCAAGTCTAACTTATTATCAGAACAAAAAATCGGAGTAACTAAGATTTCCCTCCATTCATCATTTTGATAAATACCAATTAAATCAGGAGTGTGCATGTCTAGAAAAATATGTTTTGCCGATATCAAGTATTGAGTACCATTTATGTCTACTGTAAATCACGTTCCAATATTATTTCAGTATCTTACATGTAGTACTCTTTGTAATATATTTGATGTAATCATAGTATCTTAACTATTACAATGTAGTTTTCTTACACATAGGATATTAAGAAATATGTAAAAATCAAAGCAATATCTCTGATTTTTAACTACTATATCCTCAATTTCTGCATTTCCTCAAACGTTTCTTTATTATTTAAGTAAAGATATATGGAAGTAGTCTTGAGGCTCGTATGTCCCATTTGTTGTTGAAGAGTATAGAGATTAATACCTCTTTTTACGCAGATAGAGGCGTATGTATGACGCAAGAGATGTGGATGTACCTTGAATCAAAGTGCCTGTTCTAATCGATGAAATATACAAGATACAGCATTGCGACTAATTTGATTTCATCAAACATCACAAAATGCGTATTCATCATTTCTCTTCTGAATTTCTAGCCAATCTTTGAGTTGTTTACTGAAGGACTTTGGAATATATATAATCCTGTCTTTTTGACCCTTCCCCTGCTCAATTATGATATGATTTTCGTATACTCCACTTCTCTTAAGTCTTGTAAGTTCTATTCGTCTTATACCTGTATATAGGAAGGTTTCTATTATCATATAATTCCTCATCTGAAGAAAAGGATTATTATGGTTCATCTTCATTATCTGTTCTCGTAGCTTTATGATATCTTCTTCACACAGTGCTTTTGGAAGAGGGTTTGTTGTTTTTACTCTTTGAATCTGAGAGATATATACTCTTTCTACCAATTCATTCTCTTTAAGAAAATCGCAATACTTCTTGATACACTTATAATACTTATAGATTGAATTATTTCCCAATCCTCTATTAGCGAGAGCATAGTAGGCAAACTTTATCTTTAGAAAATTATCGAAGTCATGATAGTTCTTAAAATCAGAGATATTTATAAATCGATGTATCAATGATAAATAATATTCTATCGTATCTACTGTAAGTCACTGTATACGAAGATGCGAAAGGTAATCTTCCATATAAAAAGACCGAGAAAACTCCTCCGATACCTTCACATACTGACAAAGAGTAATCATATTGGAAAAATACAAAAAAATATCTGCTAGCGACACAAGGCCTTTTACAGATATTTCCACGTATTAGATTTACACTATTAAACCTAATTTATTTATGATTTCAACCAACCTTTCTAAGCTATGCAGTGCATAATCCCAAAATTATGGTGGCGAGAGACAGAATTGAACTGTCGACACAAGGCTTTTCAGGCCTCTGCTCTACCACTGAGCTACCCCGCCATATTGCAATTGGGCTGGAGCTGATTATATGGAGAAAAGAGAAAAATCAAGTTTATTTATCCTTCCGAGGATTCTATCTCAGGAATTTGTCTTTTTGTGATTTCAATACGTGGCAATTTGATCATAGTCTCTTGGCGAAGTTTCCCTACTCATTTCGGCGTAAACTCAAGAATCTCACTTTCATGTATTTTTGGTGGAAGGAGTTTCTGAACAGCACTTCCAATTCCTGATCGAACCAGCATAGCAAAGCTTTTTCTTCGGGCTATTTCGTCTTGTATCTCAAGTGATGGCGTGATATTATCTGACCTGATCCCATCCAAGATTTCTCGCGTTAGCTCAGGCACCAATCATAGTCTTTTTCCGCTATGGAGATACGGATTATCATTCCATAATTCTTGCTCGATAGTCTGTCCATTGAAGGAAAGTTGCCATTCTAAAATGAGAAAATCCAAAGTATCAATAGAATCTGTATTTAATCATTCTATGAAATCACGCGGAGCTGAGAATCTCAAGCTTGAACCACAACGAAATATAAGATTTCCTCACTCTTCAGAAGAAAATGATACTCAAATTCTTGAACCACTAGGAAGAGAAAGATTACTATTATCCTGATAACAAGCAGTGATTTTTACTATAATTCCAGGAAGAACTCATGCAAGAAGAGATGAGAGTCGAATCTGCTCTTGTCTATTGTTAGAGAGATCATATTCTCCAGACTCTTGCTCACTTGTATCACTATTTCTTGATGATAAAGCTCGTGCCATACAATAAAATTATAAAAGATTTATAACTGAGCTCTGAAGCCTTCTTCCCATTTCCACATTTTCTCATAGTCTTCATCCGTCTCATGATCGTAGCCAATTATATGTAATATCGAGTGAAGTACAAGTATCTCACATTCTTTTTGGGGTTTATGTCCATGTTCTTCTGCTTGTGAGAGTATTCGTGACTCACTCAAGATGATCTCTCCTGCGACATCCGTATCTGAGAGTAGAGAAAAATCTTCGAAATAATGAAATGAGAGAACGTCAGTTGTACTATCGATTCCTCGATATTGGTTATTCAGCATACGAATTTCTTCATCTGATAAAAAGGCAATATTGAGAATTCCCTTTTGGTCTGATATACTACCTCATTTCCCCTCTTCCTGATGAGGGAGAAGTACTGGAGCTAAAAGCTCGAAAATTCGAGCAATACGAGATTCATCGAGCGAGAATTTTCCGGGATGATTGATAAACAGGAAAGAAAACATGAAATTATAAATTACTGATTATTCTCACTTCTTCATGAAGCTCAATGCCATATTTTTCCCGTATTGTTTCTTTTATAATATCACGAAGAGCAAGTATATCATGCCAAGATCATTTCTGATCATTGATAAGAAAGTTTCCATGTCGCTCGCTCACATGGACTCCACCGACCCTTTTCCCTTTGAGTCCAGCTTCATCAATAAGCTTTCCTGCACTGAAAGTTTCTATATTCTCTATTTTCTTGACAAGATTTTCTTTGCCTCCTATCCACTCATGATATTCTGAGAGTTTTGGATTCCTGAAAAATGATCCACATGATAATCCTGGTGGTTGCTTGGCTCTACGAAGTGCCTGAAGATCAGTAGGAGTATAGCTTTCATATTCATTCGTTCATTTCGGTGAGATATCCAGAAGCATATCAATGACGAAGAATCCTTCATTCCCTTTGAGAATACTCTCACGATATGTATAGTGCATATCAGCTTTGGTAAAGACTTTCATCTTCCCTGTCTCAAGATCGAGAACATTTACTTCGATGAGTATATCTGACATCTCAAGACCAAAACATCCAGCATTTCCGATACATGCTCCCCCCATTGTTCCAGGAAGTCAGACCCAAGGAACAAGAGTCGAAATAGCATAGTTTTGATAGAGTTTTGTGGCAAGTGTCGTCGTAATCTCTCCACTTTGTATTCGAATATATTTTCGTCCATCTCGATCGTAGGGCTCTGTATATCCTGTAAGACGATTGTGAATGAAAATCCCTTCATATACATCAAAAGCAAAAAGACAATTGGTCCCTCATCCGACAATGACTACAGGAAGATGGGATTCTCTCGCAAAAGAAAATAATTCTGGCAACATCATCACATCATCTATGGTCGTAATATCGAAAAAGTATCGTGCCATCGCTCCTGTCTTAAAGGCGGAGAGAAAAGAAATATTCGTATCTTTCTGGAGAAAATATGGTATCTGCATGTTTCTATAGTAAGCGAAAGGCAAGGAAAATCAAGATACTAAAAATCAGAGGGTTTCTCGATTTCTTTTTTTGTATCGTCCACAGGATCATATCCTCATTTTGACCATGGATTGCACCTCATTATTCGAGCAATACCCTTTCCAAATCCGACTATTGCTCACTTCTTCTCGAGAGATTCGATCATATAGTCACTACAGCTTGGAATGTGCTTGCAATATGGTGGCTTGTTCATAGCTCGTGCCCAGAGTGAATGGTCAGGCGACAAGTATTTCTGATACTGTCGAACGATGAGAATGAGAAAGTTTTTCATGAGAAATTATAGAATTTTATCAATTTTCAATTTTCCACTATCCATTTTCAATTATTTTTCTACCAGTCAATGTGTTCCTTGTCAGTATTGAGAAAGTCGATCGTATCACGAAGAAGTGATGATTCATTTTTCGGTGCGAGAATATTGAGATATTCTCCTTGGTGCGCTGAGGTCTCTCGAATACGCGTACGAGTCGTCTCGATATCTGAGAGCTCTCCTGAGCTATATTCTATTTTTTTCTCTTGTGAGTTTCCAGAAGAAGTCTGTATATCTTCTCATGCCGAAGATCATGTCAGATACGAGAGTTTTTTCTGAAGTCGAGATTGATTGTCTCATGCGAGAGCTTTCATATAGAGAGCAATAATATCGTCTCTTGCCCCACTCTGCGTGAAGAGGAAATCTCATCTCAGTTCTTCGATGTCATGGATTTTCCCGAGAAGAGGATCTTTCCCGAGTGACTCTATGAGAGAAATCGGTGTCTCTTCTCTTTCTCTGAGAACTGTATTATATGTTATTTCTTTCTTGTAATATCCTAGAGGTACAAGGGCGTCTTCGTATCAGAGAGAGAAGAGGACATTCACCAAAAATGGCCAGCCATACAAAACCACAAGACTCACAAGAAATATGAAAAAAGTAATATTAAAAAATCTTCATCATTGCGAAGCATGAGGCAATCAGGATGTTTTATTTCTTTTTTCGTACATAGGGATGGATAAGAAAACCGAGAATAGTCATGACGATACCGAGAATGCGCAATATGCTGTATGAGAATATAAAACTCCTCTTCTCATCGAGAAAATCAAGAGAGTTCGCTCTATCTGTGATTCGGAAAAGAGATGTATTATATTTTTGTCGAATCATATCTATATTTTTTTCATCGAGAGGAACGGCTATTTCCTTTCCTTCGTAGTATTTATATCGTCGCTCACCCTGAGCATTGTATCCAAGAGGGATTTTTCCACCAGCATCACTTCAGAGAGCAATGAGAGTGATATGAGATCATCATGGAAGATCAGGAAGCGTACTCCCTTCCGCAAGACCCCCATCAGTAAGGATAATAATATGAGGAAAACTCCCACTTGATAGGTAGATGCTTTTTGCGAGTGAGAGAGCGCTTGAGAGATCACTTCCTCCATAATTCTCGATGATATTGAGATTATTGACGACTTGTGAGAGATGAGAAATATCCGAAGAAAATGGAGAAGCAATGCCAGAATTCTGTGCATAGACGATCACTGCATGTCTTCCAGGAATACGCGTAATTCATTCTTTCATGATCGATTTTGCGAGGGCAAATCGGCTCTCTATCTCATCTTTTTTCACTCATACAATATCTTCGACTCCCATCGAGAGAGACGTATCGACTATCCAAAGCGTCTCACTCTGAGTATTCTGTGATGAGTATACGAAGATACTATATCCAATACAAAATATTCCTCATAAAACAAGGAGAATATGAAGGAAATAGCGAAGAATTGAGAAAGATGAAGACATTTTTATTATTAAAAATCTTTTTATCGACTTTTGAGTTTTGTATTCTGAAGTCCTGGCTGACGATACCATCTGACAATATCAGACTTCGAATCAATACAATCTGGAAATGTGATCTCATATCTGAGAATCTTCGATGTCGTACCACCGATAGGAGTCTCGAGTGTGAATGAGAATTCATTTTTTTCTGCAGATGGAACTGCTGTAATTCCAGCGGTTGATCCTGTCAGAGTAGCGCCACTTGGCGTGTAGACTCGGATAAATGTCATATTTTTACCTTTTCATTGAATATAAAGCATTTTTTCTTGCATCTCTGGATCAGTAATACCGACACTCTTCATGATATTTTTTATATTCTGATCTTCGAGAGCATTCCATCCATGCGTGTGGGTGAATGTCAGCTTGTTCTCATAATGACAACTTCCAAGAGGTATTGTCTCACTCGTATAAAGACGTGTCATGAGACGATCGCTCTTATTTCCTGAGATTGATGTAAGAAGTGGATATACCCAATTTGGATTGTAGGATTGCTGGATTGTCGAAGTGTTCACGCTCTGATCTCCAGATACCGTCTCAGTATTGTCTATTGGCTTCTCCCATGGAAGTGGCACGCGGAATGTCGAGAGAAAATTATCAATCCTCTCATTGCGAGAAGCAAAGGGAATTTCCCCATCTTTTACGGCACTCTCGACCGTCGTGATCACTTCATCATATGCTTGTTTTTCGTAGATTTTTCAGATAAAAGCTTCGATAAAGCTTCCAAGAATATCTTTGGCTGAAGTCTTCTCACCATAGCGAGCCTCGACCAGAGTAGACATAAGCGAAGAAAAATTCTTTTGAGTAAATGGCTCAGTAACTCCAGAAAGCATCACAGGTCCTATCTTCTCGAGGATATCCTCCACAAGTCCCTGATGAAGGGCTATACCAATAGTCACAGTCGGATCTCCCGAACGCTCGATAAATGTATTTGCTTTTTCAAGTGTCTCATGGAAGTCTCCATAATAATTCACATCCCGAAGTCCATAATTCCCAGAAATCAGAGCCAGCCCAGGAGGAGGAAGCTCACGAAATGGATAGAGATTCCAATCATAATAATAGACATCATCCGTACGAAAGTCGAGAATATTCCCGCGGAAAAGGGTAAATGTAATGATCGACCCTGGAAATCCGCCATTTGCACGAATCTCGTCTCGATTCTGATTAAATACTATATAACGCTCTGGAGTCTCTGCACCGAGAAGTGCAAGAACATCAGATTCATGATCGATATATCCTCGAAGGAGCGTCGAGATCGAGAGAAATGCGCGACCAATATGTGCGATCTCGCTTGCTCGAGGATTATCGATATTCTCTGCTTCGATATAGGAATTTCCCGCTTGTTCGAGAGAGTTCGCGAAAAATACGATATTACTCTTCTCTTCCTTGAGCCACTTGGTCGGATCGGTGACGCCGAGAAATTGGAGTGGAGAGATGTCTTTTGAGAGTGGACGAAAAAGGTCATTTTCTGAAGTATTTTTTGGAGTGATATTTGCTCATCATGATGCCGAGAGAGGAATCGATAACGCCATGCGATCAAGTCATCGTGTCATATCGAGACCTCCATCGATCGCAATACGTGCGAGATGAAGTGTCTGTCCTGGAAGGATACGAAATGGAGTGAAAATAATATTTGCCCTCTCAAATCCTGAACGAGAAGAGTGAATTATTTTTTGGATTTCTTCTATATTTTGAGCACCTTGGAGTGAAAGAAGCGAAGTATATGAAGACTCTATGAGTATCTTCACATAGAGAAGAAGCGGTATCGAAAGAGAGAGAAAGAGTGCACCTGTGATCAGAATAGGTTTCTTCCGCTCTGTAATATACTGCTTCGAATTCTTCCATGTCCTGCGTGCATGGAGTGACCAAGGAAGACTTCGCCTATAGATGTCACCATATTTTTTCTCACTCACTTTCGGCTTTCCGCGAACATCAATCGATCCATAAGGAATATAGAGTGGTGGGCAAATATCTATAATAAGTGGTCGAGGTTTCTCATCGAGAAGATAGACGGCGAAGACTCCTGGCTCGAAAAATTCTCTCCGTGCAATATCGAGCGTCGCAATAGTACGAAATCGTGAAAGGGAAAGTGCCTTGGAGACAGATAGATCTGGAGCATCACCCTCACCTTCTATGATAGTATCGAGAAGTGGCTTTCGAGAGCGTATCGCGTGAGCTTCTGAGAGTGGAAAAAATTTCGATACATCAATATCTTCCCCACGAGACCAGAGGAGATCGAACGAGATGATATCCTGAAATTTTCACATAAAAATATGAAAAGATTATAAAAAAAAATCCCTTATTTGCAAATGGAGAAAAAGAAATCCTCATTCCAAGAATTATAAGAGAAATTGAAATATTTTTCCTTTTACAAACACGGAGAAATCTCTATGATGAATATATAATTTTTCTCCATGCCTTCACAAAATCTCATCACCTGTCCAAAATGTGGACACCAGTTTTCTCTCACAGAGCTCGATAAGCACGCTCTCGAAGAAATGCGCGAAAAACTTCAAACTACTCTCAAGACTGAGATGCAAAAAGATTTCGACGAACGTGCGAAAAACTATGCAGCAAAGCTCAAAATAGAAACTGAGGAAAATACTCGTAAGCAGACGATCGAACTTGAATCCCTTCGCAAACGTGATGAAGAATGACGAAAAAAAGAAGAAGCATTTCTCCGTCAGCAAAACGATTTCGAGATGCTCAAGAAAAATATTGAGATCGAGAAGGACAAGGCTCGTATCGAAGAACGCAAAAAGCTCGAAGAAGAATTCTCCAAGCAATCTCGAGAGAAGATCAATCTCGAGCTCGAAAAGGCAAGCTTCGAAAATGATAAAAAACTTCGTGCGAAAGATGAACAAATCCAGCAAATGCAACGATCAATCGAGGATGCAAAGCGCAAGTGAGACCAAGGCAGTATGCAGATCCAAGGTGAGATTCAGGAAGACGCACTCAAGGGTCTTCTCGCTTCCCACTTCCCTATCGACATCATCTCCGATGTCGAGAAAGGCATCAAGTGAGCCGATCTCATCCAAGAAGTCCGCAATGAATTCGGACTCTCCGTCGGTGTGATTGCCTGGGAATCCAAGAATACCAAGGCATGGAGTGACGGTTGGGTGGACAAGCTCAAAGAAGATCGTCTCCGCGTCAAGGCAGGAGTCTCTGTCATCGTCTCGTCCGTGCTTCCAGAAGGGATTCACCGCTTCGGGATCTACCGCGATATCTGGGTGACCGATCATGACTCTGTCCTCCCACTCACGATCGCGCTCCGTGCGCATATGATCGAGCTCTCGAAGACTCGCAACAGCCTCAAGGGAAAAGACGAAAAGATGGAAGTCCTCTACAACTACCTCATCTCTCCAGAATTCAAGGCCAAGATCGAGAATATCGTCGAAGCCTTCCAGACGATGAAGGACGACCTCGATCGTGAGAAACGTGCAATGGAGAAGATGTGGAGCTCTCGTGAGAAGCAACTCTCTCGCGTCATCGACAACACCGCTCGTCTCTATGGTGATATGCAGGGGCTCATTGGCTCAAAGCTGGGAACAGTGGAGTATCTGGAACTTGGTGGTGGGAAGGAATAACTTGTTTCTGTCACTCTCGAGATACGAAGCAATTCAGTTAAAAAAATAGGAAAAAAGATGAGGTGAAATAGCAAATTTTCTTTGGAAAAATTCCAAAAATCCATATAATACGCACATGAAAAATCCCCCAAAACATCTCAAGAAATTGCTCTGGGAATACGATGTTGCTAAGCTCACAAAAGAAAGTCCAATCGTACTCGAACGGACTCTCTCTTTCGGAAATATGGAAGACATCAGATATATCGGACTCTCAAGTCTAGAGAAATATTTCAAACGACAAAAGCCCCTCCTCGACCAAAAAAGCTATAATTTCTGGTCAGTAATATGCAACACTGAAAGATCATCACCTCCACCTTCCATGTATGACCTCATCAATCACCCAACATCTCTCCGCAGTTTTAGATAAAGATAGAATTAATATTCTTCCTTTTCTTGAACCCTTTCGTGCTCGAGGTTTTTATCTTGCCTGAGGAACTGCCCTCGCCCTTATTTTTGGACACAGAGAAAGTGAGGATTTTGATTTTTTTATGAATGCCGACTTTGATACTGAGGAACTTTTTTCTTTCTGTCAGAGTCACTTCTCGAACAGACATATAGAGAAAATTCTTGAATCAGAAAATACTCTCTGGATTACTGTAGATAACATCAAGCTCAGTTTCTTCACACTCAAAAGTCCTATCCTTGAACCATATATAGAAACACCTTATTTCGATATAGCATCTATCCGAGATATTGGTACTATGAAGCTCTGAGCGATACAACATCGCGCAACACAGAAAGACTATATTGATCTCGTCTATATCATCCGTGCGATATGAATAGTGTCTCTCCTCAAAAGTTTTGAAGAGAAATATGGAAATATCATAGCCGAATCACTCCTTCTCAAGTCCTTGATATATTTCGATGATGTGAACAATGTCGGTATCAAGATGCTTACGGAGAATTATGACTGGAAAGAAATACGATCAGAGCTTGAGAAAGTCGTAAAAAAATATATGAAAAGCTAGAATCAAAACTCGGAACGGTGGAGTATTTGGAACTCTGAGGTGGGGAGTAAAATCTAAAGAGTTTATATTCAGTTATTTTTAACGTTTTCTTGAAATATCCAAAAAGATATGCTATACTTCAAGTATGTATACACCTTCCGATTTCTGAAAAAATATAAATCCCGTTCCAAAAAATAAACTTCTGGACGCCTGGATATCTCGCGAAGAATCTCTATTCGAGAATTGAAAATTTAAGAATAATATATTATTTTTCAAAGAAAAGTTGCTGACCACTCTAGAAAAAAATGAAACTATTCCGATACTCACGAAGGAATTTAAGGAATATTTTGAGCCGACGATTGAACCACACTCAAGATGGAATAAAAAAATAGATACAAGATTCAAAGAAAATATTCTGAAGGAAAAGACCTCATATGAAAACCTGAAACAGAAACACTCTATCACTGATGACAATCTAGAACGATTCACTACTATGGCAGTCGCTATAATAACAGGGGTCTTCCCCAGTTGACGGTATTTATTTACCTAATATACTGGCTCTATGGAGAAGAAAAACCTGTATCGAAAAAAATCCCGAATTTGAAACAAGAAAACAAGAGAAATTATCAAGTTCTTTTCACTGGATTTACCCGCTTCAAAAACACATGAAATTATTGGTTTAAATCCAAAAACTATAGATGATTGGTATCTCTATATTCGTAAATGTATATTTGAGAATCAAGAAAAGGAGAAAGCAGAAGTGTGGAGTGGAACTATGGAGATAGATGAATCTTACTTCTGACCTACTCGAGTTCGTGGAAAACGATGAAGATGAGCTGGAATGAAAACAATAGTATTTGGACTCCTGAAAAGAAACTGAAAAGTATATACTGAGATAGTTCCTGATGTAAAAAAGAAGACTCTATTACCTATAATCAGATGAAAAGTAAAGATAGAAGATACAGAGATAAATAGTGATGGATGGCCTGCATATGATGGACTTGTGGATATTGGATATGAAAAGCATTATAGAGTTCATCATGGAGCGAATGAATTTGCCAGATGAAACCAACACATCAACTGAATTGAATCATTTTGGAGCTTCACAAAAAGAAGACTCTCAAGATTCAATGGAATTAAGAAAGCCTACTTTTATTATTATTTGAAAGAATCTGAATTTAGATATAATTGTCGTATAAAATGAAAAGATATCTACAAAGAAATCTTAAAATTACTCCGAAAAACTAACCGATAACTGGGGAAGACCCATAACAGATATATGGGAATGAATCTTTCAAGAACTCTACTGATTAGATTTTCAGGCTCCAGATATAGTATTCTTCGATGGACCTATGACGTTTGTGGAAGAAAAACTCATCATAAGTAGTATTTTTCATTTCTGAAATAATAATACCATTTACGTGAGTCGGGATATACTTCGTGCATTTGATTTCCATACCACACTTGGAAGTGCCATAGGATATACTCTTGTGATTGCTCATGAATTTGGTCACTCTATCCAGCAACAGATTTCAGCTATGATGACCGCGGCAGAAGCAGAAGATAATGCAGACTTTATTGCATGATATACAATGCGAGTTCTCGAAGAAAGATGACTGTTATGAGATGAAGATATGAAAAATGCACTTCTCACATTTGCAGATCTCTGAGTTAATTATATGGCGTGAAAAGTACGAATTCATGGAAATAGTGAACAGCGAAAAATAAACATTATGAGAGGATATCTGAGTACCAAAGAATGAGTAAAAAATGAGTATTCTCAATATATTCCACAAATAGCACTTCTAGAAAGGTTCATGTTTATTGAAGAGAAGAATTCACTAAAGAAATTATTACATTAGGAATTCTTTTGACTTCACATATACTTTCAATATACTTGTTAACTCAAGTATATTTTAACTATTATTGTATGTCATCACTCTCACCAACACTTTCATTTTTTATCTCACTCGCACGGATTGAGACCGTTCTCTCGAGGCGGCTCGATGGAGCGCTCGGAGGACTCGGGTTTTCAGATTTTCTCATCTTGTACGCGCTCTCTACTGCACCAGATGGACGACTTCGCCGAGTAGATCTCGCAGATACGGTCGGACTCACGGCTTCAGGGATCACTCGCCTACTCCTCCCGATGGAGAAGATCGGACTCGTCCGTCGTGAGGCACATTCGGGCGATGCTCGTGTGAGCTATGTCGCCATTGCGCCAGGTGGTGAGACGAAGCTCCGAGAAGGACTGGAACGCGCAGAGATTTTTTGTGCGGATATCATCCACTCAGTTGAAGCTCCCGAGCTCGAGAAGGCGAACAATATCATCATGAAGATTAGTAAGAGAATGGGGTAAAAAACTTGCAAAATAGCTATTATAGATATAATCGATATATACTAATTTATATACTATGCAGACAATCACCTCTGTCGAGGCTCAGAATAATTTCGGACAACTCATGAACACAGTTCCTCGTGAGCCAGTTATCATCACCAAACATGGTCGCAATTATGCTATGGTGTTTGCTTATGAGAATCCTATAGAATTTGGGACTACTGATTACAACTCCCTCTCAGATGAGACCAAAACTGCATACAATAATGCAAAGAAAATCTCGAAGAGTGCATTCGTAAACTTCTAATATGGTCAAGATTACCAAGGTTCTCATTGCTCCAGAAGCACGAGATTATCTCATCAAGCGACAACTCGATAAACAATATCAAAAAGCAAGAATATTCATCATAGCATGACACTTCACAAATGTTGATCTCAAAATCCGAGAACCAAAAGAGGATCGTATCTGGTATTTCCGCATCAATAAGCAATTCCGTGCACTTTGCGAACTCGAATGAGAGACTCTCTATGTACTCGCTATAGATAATCATCAATAACTAAACCTATGCCACTGAAGCCACCACATCTCGAGACAGAAGAAGAGACTGAGATACGATCTCTTGGTAAAAAGAATTTCTCAAAAGTATGACGACAAGGACCGAGCAAATATGGAAAGTGATGAGCACGAGTCCATAAGGCCAAAGGGAAAGCTGGAAGATAGTGATAATAAAAATCCCCATTTGGGGATTTTTTGATTATCACAGAGATATCCTATTTCTTTTTCCCGAAAAGACTGAGAAGATCCAAAAAGAGATTGATAAAATCGAGATAGAGCGTGAGCGCACCAATGATAGCTTCTTTTTTATCGTCATCTGTTCCTTCATTTCCGATGATGTTCATAGCTTTAATTTTCTGTGTATCGTATGCGGTCAGTGCGATAAATACGATGACACCGATAGCAGAGATAACTGTATCTACCATGGTATTCCCTAGAAAGAGATTCACAATTGAAGCGATAACAATACCAAAAAGTCCGAAAATTGCCATCGTTCCTATTCCTGTGAGATCTTTCTGAGTCGTATATCCATAGAGGCTCATGGCAGCAAATATGAGCGCAGTCACACCAAATATTGATACGATCGAACTCATCTGGTAGACAAGAAATATGACAGAAAGCGTGAGTCCAGTCACGAATGAGTATGTGATAAATAGAACTATTGCGGTCGTAGCATTCATCTTCTTGATAAGCCAAGAAAGCCCGATAACAAGTCCGAGTTCGAGAAAAAGAAGTGGAGTGAAAAGTCCGCTCTCAAAGATCATCTTGAGAAGATTGCTATCTGTCGATACATAATATGCCACACCACCAGAGATGAGGAGTGCAAAGGCCATCCAGCCATATACTTTTTGCATGAAACGGTTTGTCTCTGCATCTGGATCTGAAGAGAGAGAAGCTGCAGAATTTGGAGTGAAATTCTGATTTGCCTGAGCAATATCATTCATAGAAAGTGAATAAAGAAATAGTAGAAACTCATGAAATGATAAGAGAAAAATCTATCGCGTCAAAAGAAAGGAATGAAAAGTTCAATAATTGATTGAATTTCATTCGCATACTTCTATAATGCTTCTGTATTTATTCACATTCTCAAAGTATGATATCGAAACAACAGGTCTGGCGTTCAATGATATTGAGTTTTATTTTATCAATAGTATTGGTTATTCTTTCTGCATATATTCCTCTTCCAGATCATTCAAATCAGAACAATGGCACCTATCAGAATCCTGGTTCTTCAATTTTTGGTGACAATACTCCTGACCGGATGTCGAGTCGTCAATACGGATTCCCTCTTGTAGCTTTCTTCCGATCATATGGTGGATTCGCAGGCTATAATGGGGTAATCGCTGGAATCAATCAAGTGAATATAATTCTCAACTTCGTAATATATTTTATAATTTTCTTTGGTATATCTCTTGGTTTTTATCTTGTCAGAGAAAGAAAGAATCGAAATATTTTACAAAAAACCATTTCCCATTAGAATCCGCTATATCCTAACTTTCTCTCTATGACAAAACCAAAACAAGATGAAGAAATCCTCGAAGATCACGAGGAAAAAGATGAAGGATCTCCCAAGATTCCTCCCGTAGCACAAAAGGTTTCACGATTTGGTCCGCAGAGTGCAAGTAAATTCAGAAAAGGAGCAATGAAGTTCGATCCTCCGAACAAGCAGCGCCCTGGTCGTGCAGCAGGTCGTGGAAGATAATATTCTTAGATTGGCTCTTTCTTATACTCTCATTCGTTCGAAGCGTAGAAGTCTCTCTCTCCAAGTCTCAAAGGAGGGACTTCTTGTCGTGAGGGCGCCGATGAGAATGAGTGTGAATATGATCGAGGAATTTATCTCTCGAAAAAGAGACTGGGTAGAAAAACATCAGAAAAAAATAGAATCAAGATGACCGAAAAAAGTCTATACAGAGAATGAAATCAAGGAAGCGAAAGTCTTGCTCAGAGAATATCTTATTCCGAGAATCTATACGCTCTGGGAATGAAAAAATCTCCAGAAATTTACCAGCATCAAGATCACAAAATCTGAGAGAAGATGGTGAAGCTGTAGTGCAAAAAATGGTCTTTGTTTTTCTTATAGACTCGTGGAATATCTCTCTCAAAATTTGTCATCCTGAGGCACGAAGGATCTGCTCTGAATATCTTGAGCAATATCCAAAGCAGATTCCTCCTATCGTCGGAATGACAAAAACTCAACATTTATCGACGCTATTATCATTCATGAACTTGCTCATCTGAAAGAAAAAAATCACCAGAAACCTTTTTGGAATCTAGTGTATAGCTGGATGCCAGAATATGATGAGAAGATAAAATATTTCTTATAATATGCGGTAACTATTTTTAGTGAGCAGTATTCTCTATGATAGTTTGAGCTGTTTGCTTTACTTCATCTCACATAATAAAACCAAAATGACCTACTTTCATGGGAATAATTTTTGTTCTTCCACTTCCTACAAGTGAATTTGATGGAATCTGATTACCACTTGGAACAAGCTTATCATCAGTAGCAACAAGTGCTACAATATTTCCTGAGATTTTTTTAGATAAATCTATCCCCTGTAGATATCCTCCTTTCTTGTTGATCTCACGGCAACTTGGAGATAATAATGCTGGTAATTCTGCTCGGGGTGTTCACTTGTGAGGTGTTCCCATAGTCATTACTTTTCTCACTTCTAGATTCGTTGCTCTATGAAGGGCAAAAAGTGCTATAATTCCGCCATTACTATACCCTACCAATATCAGGTCACCATTTTTTTCTGATGTATGAGCCTTTCGTATAGTAGGCTCGAGAAGTCATGCCGCCGATTCTATAGAACCCATATTCATTGCAGGAAAATTATCGGCATATACAACATTCATCACATTTTTCAGACAATCACCCAAGAGAGACATGGCACCCTTATTGCAGCCCCAACCAGGTATGAGTAGGACAGTCGGTGCATTATGACCAAAATCATGACTATCTTTTGGTGATATGAAAAAATTGAGATAGGTAAGCCTAGCCATTTCTTGCGCGTCTGCAAAAAGAGAAAGTGGATTATTGAAACCTCTAACTCATTCTGTACCTGTAATCGAATTTGACAATTTTTTCTCCATCTTTTTCTAGAGATTTAGGATAAACTATGGCTATATCTAAGAACTTGGATCTTTTTAAGAAAATTTATTTTGCGCTCATGAGGATTGTGTCAATAATTTTTGCAATTTTTGGATTTGTCATATCTCCATTAACATAGAGAATTCCATTCGGAACAGTGACTTCTTTCCCTAATGGAGGATTCGTGGGAAGAGTCTTATAGAAATAAAGCTTCACATCTGAAGTAGCAATATCCTCTATTCAGCTTGCTGTGAGAGCTATCGCAAGAGTGTGACTTGCTCCATCACGAGCACCAAGACCTTGATAATATGCATACTTTGGAAGAGCGATACTATATTTGAAGCTATTATTGGTATAGACTTGGTACACTCCCGTATTAGAAAAGTCTGAAGAAGATGTTAGAATATCTGTAGGAATTTCTATTTTTGAGTCAGAATTTGAATTTTGATCTGGATTGGATTCTAAGCCAGAAGTATTTATAGTCACACATTCTCATTGTGAGATAACAATAGTATCTGCACTATTTGCTACACATGCATTCGAGTACGTTTTCCCATCAGCACCACAGACAGGATTATAATCCATCGTACAAGCGATCGGTTCTTTTTTTGGAATATTTTTCGCTGGTCTTTCGATATCGATCTTCACTGTCTTCACTTCATGAAGGTATGATGAAGGTATCGAGAAAAAATATTCGACAACTCCGACAACGAGAAGTGTCGTAAGGATAGTGGCAAGAGTATAGGTATTCCAGAAAGGATGAGATGATTTTTTCATAGAAAAAAATTAGGATATATCCATTGTCGGCAAAAGAAGAAAAAATGCAAACACTATTTTTTCTCTCACCAGAGTATTGGAGGTTTCCCATGACTTTCGAGATACATATTCGTCTTCGAAAATGGCTTTGATCCAAAAAATCCATTGTAAGCAGAAAATGGAGATGGATGCGGTGATGTGATAATATGATGTTTTGAGCTATCGATAAGTGACTTTTTCGATATTGCAAAATTCCCCCAAAGAATGAATACAATACCTTCCCTCTTTTCTGAAAGAATTCGAATAGTAGCATCTGTGAAGTTCTCCCACCCCTTTCCTTGATGTGATGCTGGAATTCCCTGTTCTACTGTCAGTACCGCATTCAGAAGAAGTACTCCCTGCTCTGCCCAATCCGTGAGATCAGTCTCTGTTCGTGTAATTCAGAGATCGCTCTCTAATTCCTTGAATATATTTCGGAGACTTGGCTGAGCCTTTGATCCATTTGGAACAGAGAAAGAAAGTCACATCGCAGCACCAGGTGTATGATACGGATCTTGTCCAAGAATGACGACCTTCACATCATCAAATGGTGTCGAGTCAAAAGCTCTGAAAATGTTCTTCCCTTCTGGAAAACACTTCTTTTGCGAATATTCGCTCTTTATAAAACTCGTGAGGCTCTCCCAATATAGCTTCTCGAATTCAGAGGCCAGAACAGCATGCCAAGATAGATGAATACGGACAGTCATGAAGAATATTAAAAATAAGTATTTGCATATATTCAGCAAATACTATAATAAATCAAGTTGAATATATCGAATTCTCATCTAAAGTCCGACCATTCATTAGAACATTCTCAGAAATTCCTCTTTCTCTACTTTTGCCCCATCATTATCAAAGAACTTCAAAAACCCTGAAAGAAAAATATATCTCTCGGGAAGAAGTGGTCGGAGGACTTCGATACTCCAGAGTCATTCGATAGAAGTATTCATGAATTCTGATGCTGTCTTGATAGACTTCGTACGAGCAAGATAGAGACCGAATCCATGATTGCGACTCTCTGTACTGCTACATGTCGTGAAAAGATCGCCAATACCAGCATAGAGTGTAGTAATGTCGAATTCTGTATGAAATTCTTCTCTCGCAAGCTCTTTGATACATTTGCACATTTTCGCGATAAATACTCACTTAAGATTCTCACCGAGTCATAATCCATCGATCATTCCAATTCCGATTGCGATGATATTTTTCATAATTCCCATAAGCTCAATACTCCTTTTTTCTAAAGAATATTCGAGGAAAAAATTCGGTGTTTCGAGAATCTTTTGGATAGTATCAAAATATTTTCTATCACCTGAGAGCGTTGCCCCTGTCGGAAGTCAGAGAAGCATCTCACTTGCAAGATTTGGTCATGAGAGAACGAGCGCGGAATCACCGAGAATAGCTGATGGGAAAATATACTCAAGAGAATCAGTGTGGATAAAGGCTTTTGTAGTGCTTATGATTGGCTTTCCTGCTACCTTCTTCATAATCTCACTTCATACATTCTCAAGTCCTGAAGCATTGAGTGTAGAAATATATATATCAGCATTCGGAAGTTCAGCTATCGATGTACCAAGTCGAAAAGACCAAGAAATAACGGTATGCCCATTTTTTTCTGCAAGTGATGAGAGAACATGACCAAATTGTCATGTTCAGAAAATAATAATATCCATATGATAAAAGTTATGGATATGAGTATATTGTTTTTCTTTTCTTTACAATCAAAAAAGCCTCGATTTTACAAAGTTTGTTCTTTTTTCTCTCCACCTGGTAATTTTACCCGCTCAAATACATCGACTCCATAATAAAAGCAAAAATAGAACAAAAAATCCCTCATTTGACCGTGAGAGGTTTTTTATCTTAAATTTTCTTGTAGAAGATTTATTTCAATTGAAGTGTTGCAATCATATCTGTCATTTCTTGAAGCATTGTATTCAATTCTTTGCTTCCTCCCTTAGGTAATTTACTAACATCTCTCGAATTATATGATAGAGTGATAGCATAACCATCTGGTGCCTGTCTATTTATAGTATGATTAAAATACCCAACTCCATCTGTAAAATAAGATGCATACCATGTAGTATTTTTATCTGGTACTTTATCACATCTTGCGTATGGTGTTACATATAAGTCCACTCGAGATAAACCAAGACTTGTGTTACTGATACCCGGAACATTTACTGACATATCACCGCATCCATACGTAGCATTACTGTTACCGAGAGCATCATAACTTGGTGCTCCTATGAGTATCTCACCAAGTCGTCCTCCGATAATTCCACTGGTTTGCTTCGCTCTTGTATTGATATAGAGGATATAATTGTCTTTTGTGATATTGACAGCAGATGAATCAACCTCAGTTTTTGTTTTGTATGTACAATTTGTTTTATTCACACACGTTCCGACGGTGGATTTTTTATTTACAGGTTTTATTTTCCATCCAGATAAAATATCTAATGTCATGTAATCACTCTCATAACTCTGTATTAATGAGAATTTTGTTGTAAATTTAAAAGTAGAGAGAATAAGTTTTTGAATATCTGTAAGTGCTGCCTTATCATTTTCTAGACTCCCTTTGTCTGTTGAATTAAAGTTAATTTCAACAAGTTTAGAATTATTTTTTACAAGCATACTGTACCAATTAACTATTCATGGAACAACTCCCTCATATGCTGATAGTCCATTAATTGTCGTTGCTCTAGTTTCAAGCAAAGTTTTACTATCTGTTCTTTCTTGAGCAATGGCACCAAGGGTCCAATTCTCAATATTCTTTCCATAAAAATCAACTATCCACTGACCATCATTTGTATTTGAAGATTTATAAATCTGAACTTCTGGACTATTTTCTTTTACAAAATATGTAGATGGATACTTGAAGCTATAACCAAACTTTGTATTACTATATGTTTTCCAGTCTGTGATAGATGATTTGTCTGTGATCTTTAAGGTGGAAAGAATAGTATCCATTATGAGTTTTGATGATACATCAAACGCACTTAAAGTGATAATAACTGGCCAATCCTGATCTTGGAAGCATATTTCTCGATGATAAATATTTCCAAAGCCTCCCTTACTCCAACCAGTGTCACCTCCTTTTCTTTCTCCTAAATAAATTGTTGATTGACCTTCGCAGGAGAATAAATCTGGATAACCTGCGTCTGGGTAACGTAACATGACAAATTGTTCAACGGGTATATCAGTATCTACCTTTCCAGCCCGAGTAGGATTCACGATACGAGCAAGAACAATGAAATCAGTATTACTCCTATCATTTGCTGTTATCCTCCATTGAGAAGGATATTTAAGTTCGAAATTACTATTTCAGTCTTTATATGTCTTCCAATTATTGGTTGTACTAATATTTGAACTTGTACAGCTTATCTTCTTGATCTTTGCTCGCGTGATAGAGCCGACAGTACCAACGGATGATATCCCATTTGCACTCTGAAAATCTCGAACTGCTTGCTCAGTGAGTTTTCCAAAATATCCTGTCGGATCGGAATTGAGAAAACCTGCTTGCAGGAGATATGTTTGAAGAGTAGTTACATCTCATCCTGTATTTGCATTTCTCGAACCCAGCTTGAGATCATGCGTGATGACAGCACAGTCTACTTGATTCACTGAATCGTTTCCATTTGTCTGTGCAGATACAAAAGATGGTAGAAAAACGCCGAATACGATAGCAAATATACCAAGATATTTTTTCATATTTGAGAATAGGAATTAGAAATAACAACGGAAAATAGTATATTCTCACCCCCCCCCCCCCCGTGTCAAATAATTCACAGAAATGAAAATCCCCCACCTGACCGAGGAGGAAATTTGGCTTTGAAAAGTCATTATTCCAGTTCCGTCGTTCCTGGAGGCTTTGGAGTCATATCATAGAGAACTCTAGTTATTCCCGATACTTCTATGAGGATCCTCTTAACTATTCATCTAAGTACATCTTCTGGCATATGCTCTGTTCCTGGCATGACAGCATGCCCAGTCTTAAAATCAACCGTCTTGAATGGGCGTATAACTATAGATCGATTTCAAGCAACCTCAAATCCAATAGGAATCGATGCAACAGGTGTTTGACTAATATATGAGGTGAGGTTTGCCTTCTGGAATTCTTCGTGTACTATCTTATCTGCTATCCTCACCTGATCTGCTGTTTCCGATGAGAGAAATGTTGGAGTAATTTCATATATCTCTGAGTCTTTTACTTTCTCCCCGAAGACATACATCACTCGGCATACTCATGAGATCCGTGTAAGATCAGAGCGGATCTGCATCAATTGATCCCAATTTGGAGCATCATCAGAAGAAAGTACTATAAGATTTCCATAAACCCTCTCATCACCAGCAACTCACACTGCCTTTACAGGAAGAAGAGTAGACTGTATTCAGGTTGGGATTTTTTCATATATCTCACTCCTGAGACGAGAAAAATCCTCAGTAACTGGCTCATCAGCGCAAATAATACGTATGGCGATACCCGGTCCTGGAAAAGGATTTCGCTGTATCATATGATCCGGAAGCCCCAATTCCCTTCCAAGAGATCGAACTCCATCCTTCAGAAGACTCACTAGAGGCTCTAGTATCCTTCATTGTTCGAGAAGTGCGACGACCATGTTTGATCGGTTGTGATGAGTCTTTATCTTTTTTGCCTGTCAACCAGCATCTTTTGACCCACTTTCTTTTACATCAGTACTGAGAGTTCATTGTGCAAGAAGAAAATCATTCCTTAGTCATAATTGTTGGGAAACACTATCTCTTACTGCCATGAAAGCATTACCGATAATTGCGCGTTTTACTTCTGGGTCGGTAACTTCACCAAGTGGTAATGTCCTCTTTCACTCAAAAAGAGTGGTAGCATTCAAGAAATCATCTTGCGCATCGATAACATGGATTCTTACTCCTGTTGCTTCCTCAAGTTCTCTTTGTACTTTCTGTACTTCCCCATCTCTCATAAATCCATTATCAATAAAAACCGGAAATATTTGATCTGGATTCAAAGCTTCCTTGAGAAGTGCGAGACATACTGTCGAATCCACTCAACCACTTACAAAAGTAAGTACTTGTTTATCTCAGACTCTTTCTCGAATCTCGGATACAAATCGACTTCTTAACTCATGTGTAGTTTCTGGCAATCCGGGAACCAACTTTGCCACTTTCTTCAAAAAGTTTTCTATCATTTTTCATCCATTTGGAGTAGCATGAACTTCTGGATGTCACTGTAGTCATACTATATTTCATGATTGGTGCTGTATAGCTGATACAATATCATTACTTGAAGTCGCAATAACAGAGTATCATTCTCCAGGTTCTAGAGAAGAAACTTGATCTCCATGTGTGAGTTGTATTTGCTGAGGCGAATTGAGACCATCAAAAATCGGAGAATCTCATTCTGAAAAAGCAATATCGAAAATTCATTCCTCTCGTTTTCCTGATTGAACTTTCCCCTTTGCTAGATACGCAAGAAGTTGCATTCCATAACAAATACCAAGAATAGGAAAATTTCCATCGAGAAGAGTTTGATCAAGAGTAGGTGCATCTTCTCGATCGACACTATCTCATGATCCAGAGAGAATAAGAGCACCATACTCTTCGCGCAAACTCTCAGGAGTGATAGTAGATGAGACAGTCTTACATTGAAATCATTGCGCTCGCAACAGTATAATGATCCGATCCGTAAATTGGGAACCAAAATCCATAATAGCCACAGGTTTACTAACTCCAATATCTCAATCCAATTGCTGCGAATTCATAATAAAAATTAATAGTTACTTTATAATACGTAAACTATACTTTTGTCAATAAAAATCCCTCACCTGACCGTGAGGGATTTTCATTTTAAAGCTTTATTCAATATTTATACGAGACTCGTACTTGCTGTCGTGATCTCAAAGTGATCATTCGCATCTTCATACGATCCAGTTCCATCCGATTCATGAGAGAAGAATTCTCCCACATCACGATTATTTTCGAAGTAGTTGAGTGTAGGAATGAGTCGACCGATAATCACATTTTCTTTGAGTCCTTCGAGATTATCGATCTTTCGAGAAGTCGAAGCATCGACGAGAACACGGACAGTCTCTTGGAATGATGCTGCAGAGAGCCAAGATTCTGTGAAGAGAGAAATCTTCGTCAGACCGAGGAGCATCTGCACACCGATTGCCTCCTTCTGTCCAGATTTTGCAAGCTCACGATTTTCTTTCGAAAAGCGAATGATATCGACGATATCTCCAGGAAAGAATGTAGAATCTCCAGCATTGGTAATGCGGACTTTCGAAAACATCTGACGAACAATAAGTTCGATATGTTTCGCGTTGACCGTCTGTCCTTGAGAAGAATAGATTTCCTTGATGTCTGCTACGATATAGAGCTCAGCTGCGAGAGGCCCTGCAGTATCCATGAGAGATTGAAGACTGACATGTCATTCTATGAGTTTTGTACCAATTTTGACAGTATCTTCTTCCTTCACTCGAAGATTGCGTCCTGCTGGAGCGCTATATTCGACCACTTCTGGAACGAGATCTTCAATAATAATGACATCATCTGTGACTTTTACTACATGACCTGGTTGTATTGCCTGTATTTTCTGCTTTGATTCCTTTCATTTTGCGATGATCTGTTTTAGCTCAACTGTATCTCCTTTTTTCACGAGGATGTTCATCTCGACTTCACCAATATAGTATTCTCGGACTTGTTTTTCGAGTGCTTCAAGTGTGATCTTCACCTCGGATCCTTCTTTCTCAATATTTGTAACTCTCGCATTGAATGGGGCAATCTCTGCAAGATATTTTGGATTGCGTGCTTCGAAAAGTTCTTCTACACGAGAAAGACCAGCTGTGATATCACCTCCTTCCTTCGCTACTCATCCCGAGTGGAATGTACGCATCGTGAGCTGAGTTCCTGGCTCACCGATCGACTGAGCGGCGATGATACCGACGGGAGTACCTATTGCTACGATATTTGCTGTCGCAAGATCGAGGCCATAACATCTCTGGCAGACTCCTTCTTCTGTCTCACATGTGAGCACAGAGCGGACTGCTACCTTATTGACGTCGGAGCCAAGAATAAGTGCGAGAATATCTTTCGTGATAAGAGTTCCTTCTGGAATTACGATTTTTCCTTTTGTATCAAAAACATCTTTCGCTGAGAATTTTCCATAGATCTTATTTTCGAATGTGTCTCCAAAAAGGCTCTTCCCTTCTTCGCGATCAAATTCCTCATATCGAAGTGTATGACAGTCATGTTCACGAGTCAAAATATTCTGAGCTGCATCGACAAGTCGACGAGTGAGATATCCTGATTGTGCTGTCTTGAGCGCCGTATCAGCCTTACCTTTTCGTCATCCGTGCGTTGCGATAAAATATTCGAGTGTGGAGAATCCTTCTTTGAGATTTGATTTGATCGGAAGTTCGATTGTTTTTCCTGTAGGAGAAACGACAAGTCCTTTCATACCACAGAGCTGGGTCACATTTCACCAGTTTCATCGAGCTCCTGAATCTACGAGATTGAAGATTGGATTATCTGGAGAAAAATTCTTTTTCATCTCTTTTTCTATACGAGCCTTCACAGCTGACCAAATCTGAAGAGACTGGAGATAACGCTCATCTTCTGTGACAAGACCATGCCAAAATGCTTTTTGAATATCTTTAATTTTTTCTTCTCATTCTTTTACGAAAATATCTTTCTCAACTGGAATAATCATATCAAAAGCTGATACAGTCAATCCTGAGAGAGTCGAATATTTGAATCCAAGATTTTTTATTTTATCTGCAAGGAATGCTGTCTCTTCTCCACCAAGAACATCAAATGCTCGTGAAAGAAGTTTTTTTATAACATTCTTACCGACAGTTTCATTGATAAATTGAAGTGATTCTGGAAGAATCTCATTGAAGAGAAATCGTCCATATGTCGTATCAATAATTACTCATCAAATACGAATCTTTATTGGCGTATGAAGTGTAATAGCCTCATTTTCATAGGCTACCATAGCGTCATCTCCACTTGCATAGACATACTGGGAATCTCCTGCATCAATATTTGTAAGATAGTAACATCCGAGAATCATATCCTGAGAAGGTGCTACGATTGGCTCACCATTCGATGGATTGAGCATATTTTTTGAAGTCACCATGAGACTCGATGCCTCATGCTGAGCCTCAAGAGTGAGAGGAAGATGAACTGCCATCTGATCTCCATCAAAGTCCGCATTGAAAGCGGTACAACTGAGTGGATGAAGCTGGATAGCCTTTCCATCAATAAGTACTGGACGAAATGCTTGAATTCCAAGTCTATGGAGCGTCGGAGCACGATTGAGGAGAACATATTTTCCATCAATCACTTCATCAAGTGTATCCCAGACTTCTTTCGTACGTTCTTCGATGATTTTTTCTGCATGTTTTACATTGTATGCATATTCTTTCTCGATAAGTTTTCCGATCACAAATGGCTTGAAAAGTGTAATTGCCATCGATTTTGGAAGTCCACATTCATTCATCTTCAGTGATGGCCCGACGACGATAACAGAACGTCCCGAATAATCAACACGTTTTCCAAGAAGATTCTGACGGAATCGTCCTTGTTTTCCTTTGAGAATATCAGAAAGTGACTTGAGTTTTTTCTTCGTTGCTGTCGTATATCATGGACGATTCGATCGTACATCACCATTGAGAAGCATATCGACTGACTCCTGGAGCATTCGTTTCTCATTCTTGAGAATAACATCTGGCGCTCCAAGCTCTGTGAGCTTGCGAAGACGGTTATTTCGGTTGATGACACGACGGTAGAGATCATTGAGATCAGAAGATGCGAATCGGCCACCATCGAGCTGGATCATCGGACGAAGATCAGGAGGAAGTATCTGAAGTGCTGAGAGAATAAAATTCTCAGGGCGCTGTCCAGACTTAAATAAGCTTGAAGCGAGCTTTAATTTTTGGAGGATTTTTTTGTGTTTACTTTTTGGTGCAACTTTGAGCTCTGTCTGATGTTCTGTGATAAATGCCTTGAGATCAATTCGCTCGAGAAGAAATTTGATATGTTCCGCTCCTGTTCCTCACTTGAAGACATGAGGAAATTTCTCATAGAGAATACGATAATCGAGTTCGCCAATAACTTCTGCGACTCGAAGTACCTTGAGAAGATCACGAAGCTTTGCATATTCGACATCGAGTTCATCAAGACGACGAGTATTCATAGTCTCAAGCTCTGCAAATTCTTTTTTGCTGATTTTTTTCTCTTCGAGCTGAAGCGTGAGAGATCCTATAGTTTGTTGTATTTCTTTCTGAAGTGTGATTTTCTGATTTTTGTAAGCATTTTCGAGCTCACGAAGAGATTCATCTCTCTTATCCTCATAGACTTCAGTGATAATATATGATGCAAAATATGCAACTTGTTCAAGTTTTTTCACAGAAATATCGAGAAGAAGCCCTGTCCGTGATGGAACAGACTTGAGATACCAGATATGAGCGACAGGAGCAGCAAGTTCGATATGTCCAGTTCGCTGACGGCGTACCTGAGAAGTCGTGACTTCCACACCGCAACGCTCACATATAACACCCTTGTAGCGAATACGTTTGTATTTTCCACAAGCACATTCATAATTTTTACGTGGACCAAAAATCTGTTCACAGAAAAGTCATCCTCGTTCTGGACGCTGAGTACGATAATTTATCGTCTCGGAAATAAGAACTTCTCCATATGAGAGAGCTCGTACATCTTCCTTGGCTGCAAGTCCGATAGAAATAGCTCGAAGATTATCGAGATTTTTTCCGACGGTAATATCTCGTCGTCCTGCATGCTTTCCTATTTGAGAATAGTCGGTAATCTTATCATTGAGGAAGTTCTCAAGATCTTTTGTCATTGGAAACATAAAAATAGAATTTAGGAGTTAGGAAGGAGATTTCTCGAAAGACAGATTCTCATATTCACTGGTTGTGACAGAGTTCAGAAAGAAGATGAATCTTCTTTTTCTCTGAGTAAGGACTCTATGAGAATATGTCAGATGTTAAATTCTTAGTATTTTTATTAGCAACTATTCTTTTTCATCTTCGATAATCGAAGTTGTCACTGGTATTTCTTCTGTATTTTTTTCTCCTTCTGGTATATCTACTTCGACATCGAATGCTCCTTCGAGCTTCTCGAGTTCTTCGAATCGAGTCTTCATCTCTGCCTCAAGTGCTTCAACTTCCTCTTCAGAGAGAAGATCAATATTGAGATTGAGTGCTTGAAGCTCACGAAGAAGAACATTGAATGATTCTGGAACATTTGGACGTCGAATCTTCTTTCCTTTCACTACTGCTTCATAGAGTTGAGTACGACCATTGATATCATCTGATTTTACTGTGAGCATTTCCTGAAGGATGTTAGCAGCGCCGTATCATTCAAGTGCCCATACTTCCATTTCTCCGAGACGCTGTCCTCCATTCTGTGCCTTACCTCCGAGTGGCTGTTGTGTCACCATAGAGTATGGACCGACACTACGAGCATGGATCTTATCTTCGACAAGATGATGAAGCTTAAGCATATATTTCACACCGACCATTGTTCTTTCTTTGAATTTTTCTCCAGTTTTTCCATTATAGAGTTGGAATTTTCCATCTGCTGGGATTCCTGCTTTCTTCATAAGAACTCCGATCTGATCTGTCGTCACACCATTGAGTATTGGAGTTGCTACAGTAATACCAAGTTTTTTTGCAGCACCACCGAGATGTGTCTCGAGGACTTGTCCGATGTTCATACGAGAGATGACACCGAGAGGATTCAGGATAATATCTACTGGAGTTCCATCTTCCATAAATGGCATATCTTCAGCTGGTACAATACGAGAGACAATACCCTTGTTTCCATGTCGTCCTGCCATCTTATCACCAACTTCGATCTTGCGAGTCTGCGCGACATAGACTTTTACCTGTTTGAATACTCCGGTAGGAAGATTGTCTCCATCTTCACGACGAAGGACATGAACACCGATGACCTTACCACCTGATCCAGATGGAAGAATAAGTGATGAATCTTTGACATCTTTTGACTTATCACCGAAAATAGCACGAAGGAGGCGCTCTTCTGGAGAGAGTTCGACTTCTCATTTTGGAGTGACTTTTCCTACGAGTATATCTCCTGATTTTGCAAAAGCACCAATACGGACAATACCATCGACATCAAGATCTTTGAGTTTTGTTGGTGATACATTTGGAATATCATTTGTTGTCTGCTCAGGGCCAAGCTTGGTCTCACGAACATCCATGGTGTATTCATTGATATGCACAGACGTATAGAAATCATCCTGCATGAGATGCTCAGAAATAACAATCGCATCCTCATAGTTATATCCTTCCCATGGCATATAAGCAACGAGAAGATTACGACCTACTGCGAGTTCTCAGTTATCGATTGATTGACCATCGGCAAGGATTTTTCCAGCTTCAAATTTCTCTCCAGGAGAGACGCGAGCCCACTGATGGATAATCATATCATGATTAGATCGCTCAAATGTAGAAAGTGGATGTGTTATTTTTTTACCGTTGTTGTAGAGAACAGAGATGTGTTTCGCATCGACTCCGATGACTTCTCAGCCATCTTCTGCCTTGATGACATATCCACTTCCCTCTCAGATGATACGCTCCATACCAGTACCGACGACTGGTGCTTCAGCACGAATAAGTGGAACTGTTTGACGCATCATATTTGTACCCATTTCAGCACGAGTAGCATCATCATGTTCGAGAAATGGAATAAGCGTTGTCGTCTCACTCATGAGCTGTTTTGGAGATATATCGATATGTGTGACTTCTCCGACATATGCGACAGTTGCTTCAGACGCCTTACGAGCAGAGATACGAGTCTCTATGAAATTTCCATATTTATCAGTCGGAGTATTTGCCTCTGCGATGATGAGACTTCGTTCCTCATATGCATCGAAATATTGATAGTCATTTGAGAGAAATCCTCGAACTTCGATCATCTCTGATTTTACATTTTTTATAATGAGCGCTGCAATTTCTTTTGTAATAAGTGTTTTTTCTAGAACGATTACTTTTCCTTTTGCATCGACTATATCTTCGAATGTGATACGATTCACAAGTGATTTCTCGTCATTCTTTACTGTATGAGTGATGATACGAAATGGTGTTGTGATAAATCCATATTTATCGACTCGTGCGTATGAGGCAAAGTGAAGTACAAGACCGATATTTGGTCCTTCTGGAGTCGCGATCGGACAGATTCGTCCATATTGCGTAGGATGTACATCACGAACTTCGAATGAAGCACGTTCACGAGTAAGTCCCCCGACACCGAGCGCTGTGACACGACGCTTATGAGAAAGTTCAGAGAGAGGATTGGATTGATCCATGAATTGGGAAAGCTGGTTTGTACCGAAAAATTCTCTCATCACCGCTATCATTGGACGGGAGTTGATAAATGTTCCTGGTACTGCCTCATTGAGATCGGCAATTATTGTCATACGATCTTTCGCGATTTTTTCCATACGAGCAAGTCCGACCTTCATCTTATCATAGACAAGTTCACCGACAGATCTGACGCGACGATTCTCGAGATGATCAATATCATCGATATGAAATCATGGACGACCATCACCAAGAGAGAAAAGATATTTCATTCCTGAGAGAAAATCGATTCCCATAAGAACTTTCTCAGCTTCTGGATCACCTGTAAGTTTCTTATGATCTGGAAAATGTGTAGAAAATTTACGATTGATTTTGATACGAGCGACATCACCAAGATCGAATTTTTTTGAGTCGGAAAATGTTGACTGAAAAAGCTGTTCGACTCGCTCATCAGTACCGAGATCTCCTGGACGAAGAAGCTTATAGATAGCGTAGAGTGCTTCCATGCGATTTTTTGTTTTATCTTTTTCTATTGTTGGCGCAATATGTCGAGTAATCCAGTCATCTTCTCATTTGAATGCATTGAGTATCTCAGCGTCACTCTCATAGCCAAATGCTCGAAGAATGACCGTCATAGGAATTTTTCTTTTTTTATCGATTTTTACATTGACCACTCATTTTTTCTCGATTTCGACTTCAAACCATGATCCACGATGTGGAATAATCTTCATTCAGAAAAGAGAAGTCGACTTTGGATCTGGTGTGAAAAACATACCAGTCGAACGAATAATCTGATTGACGATGACACGCTCGATTCCATTGACGATAAATGTTCCCATTTCTGTCATGAGAGGAATACCTCCGAGATAGACATCTTGTTCTTTGATCTCACCAGATTGCTTGTTGAGCATTTCGAAGCGAACCTTCATCGGAGCTTCATAATTGAGGTTTTTTCTCTTACAGTCATTGACTGAATATTTTGGTTCTTCGAGAGAATAGCTTTTATAGTAGATAGAGAGTTTTTCTCCTGTGAAATCTTCGATAGGAAATGCTTCGTCAAAAGCCTTTCCGATACGACGCTCAAGAAAATCTCTATAGCTATCGAGCTGAACTTCGATAAGACCTGGAAGTTCGAGAATTGTACGATCATCAGTAAAATAGTATCTTCCCTGGTCATGATAAATTTCCCCGATTCATAGCTGATTCGGAGTATATGAGACAGGAGAAGAAACGGGTGTTTCTTTTTTCTTCGTCATAGGTATGTAAATGAGTTAAAAGTAGAAAGTGAAAAAGTGAAAAAAAGGAAATAAAAGTATACATAAAACACTTTATTCCTCGTGATTTTCCATTTTCTGTTTTACTTCTTATGTAATATCGAGCTCTACTTTCACATGACAAGCGAAAGATTTTTGAGGATTGATTGACATGAGAGTGCTCTGATTTTCCGTGTATAATACACGAAAACATGCTCTCACAATTGTATAACTTATCCGTATTTGTGAGTGCAACTGGCAGAAGTATAGAAAAAAGAGCGAGAAAAGCAAACTATTTTCAGAGAAAAGATTTCTATAAAAAATAGGGAGAAAAGAAAAATGCCCAAAATTTGCATTTATTTTTCCATTGTGATAGTATATTTTCATGACTCACTTTCTTTCTATGGAAAAAAATCCTCGTCTCAAATCACTTTCGATCCTTCTTCTCACTAGTATTGCTACACTTGGTATATCCTGGAGCTATGCGGATATCATTCCTATTTCTGGAATATTCGGAAATCCACATGTTCTTGGACAATTCTCTCCAGGAAGAAATGCTGGATCAATCATATTTTCAGGCATGACTTTCAATTCTGATAATTATCCTGATCTAACGCTTAGTGGGAAATGGGTATTTCTCGAAACAGTCGGCTGGGCTCAGCTCGAAAATCAGACAACAAATCTTACAAATCCAAATATATCAATTCCCATTGAAATCGGATCAGGTGTAACATCATGGTCACTCTCGGGAAAGATATACGCATGGAGCGACAATGCTGGATGGCTAACTCTTCATTCTCTCGATCCAGATTCATATTCTGGAGTAGCATATGTTCCTGGATCTCGAGGATTCTCAGGCTATGCGTGGAGTGATACACTTGGCTATGTAGACTTTTCGAGCGCCAACACCGTATTCACGAATAAAGTAAAAGTCCTCGGAAATATCTGAGGAAACAAGGCCTATGATACAACATATTATGTATGAACTAAATTCAACTCTGTCTCTGTCACATCACTCCTGAATACCATACGAAAAAATATCGCCCTCATGACTCGTGGAATTGCAGGTAATATTACAGACAAAATTAATACAAGTACCACCACGTCAATGAAGCTCAATAGTGATGTTCTCTATTACAGAATAACTGGATCTATTAATGCATGAACTCTCATGAGCACAACACATGCTCGTTCCCTTATCGTTGAGTGAGGTGATGTCTATATAGATGCGAATATTCCTAAGGATTCTCAAGTAGATAATTCCCGTGCGATCATCGTCATGAAAGATAAGAGTGGAAATGGGGGAAATATCTATCTCGGGAAAAATGTCAAAAATATATATACTTCCCTCATTGCTGAGGGGACAATCTATTCAGGTGAGAGTTCAGGAGTTCTCTACAACGATGTAGAAGGAAAAGTTATTTCTCTTCCTCCAAATCAGCTCTATATACTCTGAAGTGTCATCTCGAGAAACACTATCGGATGAGCAAATCTCCCTCCGAATTTCTCTTGTCCATATACAGAATGAGCATGTGATAGAACAAGTTCGATCAAGTATGACTGGAACTATTTCCGTACATATGATAAATCAAATCAATCAGCCAATGGATCAGTTAATCACAATTGGGAAGACTACTCTATTATCATCGAACATGATCCTCGAATACTTACCAATCCACCACCATGACTCAATAATTAATTTTCGATTCTTTATTTCTTATTTTTTCTTTTTCATTTCCTAATTTTTCTCTTATGAAAACCTCTCGTCTCATCACATGACTTACTATCGTAGGTCTCACTCTCTCGACTTCAAGTATTGCTCTCGCAGTACCAAGTGGTGTTCCTACAGGTGCAAATACTACAAATACTGGCGGTATTTTCGCTACATATTTTGAGAATCTTGCTACAAATCCATGTACTGGAAGTACTCTGGTTACAGGATTTGATACAGGATCGACGACATATCTCAAGCCAAAGTGTACTCCTATCTCAACTCCTCTTGGAGCATTATTTTTTTCACTTTCTGACTCAGGTAATGGAGCACCTATTGTCTTTGATTCGAGTGGTGCTGCAAAATATCTTGATCTTAGTGTCGGATCATATGTGACGAATCTTTTCTCAAATACATACTATACATGAGCTCTCAGTACTTGGATTACTACCAATTATACAACACCTTCAAAATGGTGAGATGTCACTGGTGGTATAGCCTTTACCTGAGGTAATGCAGTAATTGGAGCAAATGATGCTAGTTCTGCAAAACTCTATGTAGCAGGAAAAACTATTGTCTGAGATGATTCATGAAATTATACGGCAATAGGATGGGATAATGCTCTTCAGATAAATGGTGGATCTGGAACTCCAAGTATCGGATTCAATAATGTTGGAATAGTATGAAGCATTAGCTATACAAGCGCAAATGGATTTGTCATTGGTGGAAGGAAAATAAGTGATTTTCTTCATCCGGCAGTACTAAATACTCTTACTGCAAATTATATTCCAAAAATGGGGGACCAGCTCGATAAAAATAGTATAGTGAATTCAAATATATTTGATAACGGTGCGAATGTCGGTATTGGAACGGTAAATCCAACAGGAAAATTAGAAGTAAATTTAGTAAATCCTTCTGGTTGGACTGGTAATCTGAAAGCACTCAAAATACTGTCTCCTGATAATAGCTATTATTTAGATGTTAATACTTATATAGTAGGTGGCGGTAATGTTGGCTATCAATTTAGTCCAAATGCAAATGTGGGATTAGTATTAACAACTCCCGGAAATGTCGGTATCTGAACTAACATTCCGTCAGAAAGATTGGCTGTAGTGGGAAATATCCTCGCATCAGGAAATGTCACTGCAAATGGATTTATCTATAATTCTGATCGCAATCTCAAGAAAAATATCACTCCACTTTCTGGATCTCTCGAGAAAATTCTCGCACTGAGTGGTTATTCATTCGACTGGAAATCTACCGGAACAAAAGATATTGGTGTGATCGCACAGGAAGTCGAAACAGTATTTCCAGAGCTTGTTCATACCAATAGTGAAGGAATCAAGTCTGTCGAATATGGCAACCTTATAGCGCCACTCATCGAAGCCATGAAGACTCAGCAGAAAGAAATCGAGTCTCTCAAGTCTGAAGTAGCCAGTTTGAAGGCATCAAAGTAATTATCCTTTCGGATATACGCTCCAGAATTCCTTTCTAAACTCTTCAAATTTTCCCGCGATGACAGCTTCACGGGATTTTTTTGCGAGGAGAAGGAGATATTCGAGATTATGAAGTGAGAGGAGAAGGCCACCTGTTGTCTCACCAACATTGATAAGATGACGGAGATATCCAAGTGAATATTTTTTCGAAACCTGAGTTTCGAATCATGGAAGCATAGGAATTTTCTCTTGAGAAAATGTATATTTTTCACCTCCGATTTTGATATTACCATAGCTGGAAAACGCCTCACCATGACGACCAATACGCGTCGGAAGGACACAGTCCATCATATCGATTCCTCTTGCGATTCATTCTACGAGATCCTCAGGTGTTCCTACTCCCATGAGATAGTGAGGCTTATTTTCAGGAAGAATTGGCGCAAGGACATCGAGAATTCGATACATATCTTCCTTAGCTCTCTCCGACGGAGAGTCCAGCCAATGGCAATTCCTGGAAGATCGAGTGACTTGATAAATTCACATGATTCTCTCACGAAGATCATCGTAGACGACTCATTGAATGATCCCAAAAAGTGCCTGAGGATGGAGTCATTTTTCTTTTCTTTTTTGCTTCATTTTTTTTCCACTGTTCTTTTGATCGTATTGCCCATCGTGTGTACGCTCCATTGCCTGTCGAGCATATTCATACGTCGATCCACCAGGCGCACATTCATCAAATGCCATCATGATATCTGCACCAAGAGCACACTGCATATCCATCACATTTTCTGGAGCAAAGAAATGCTTCGATCCATCGAGATATGAACGAAAATGCACTCACTCTTCTGTCACTTTTGCGAGCTTCTCTCCTCATTCATTTTGCATTCCGAGACCGAGTGAGAATACCTGGAATCCACCAGAATCAGTCAGAATAGGAATATCTACATCCATAAAATTATGGAGTCCGCCAAACGACTCGACCACATCACATCCTGGTCGAAGATAGCTATGATAATTGTTCACGAGCATGATCTCTGATCCAATTTCTTTTACCTGATCGATCGTCGCTCACTTCACAGCACTTCGAGTACCAACAGGCATGAATATCGGAGTCTTGATAATCCCATGAGGCGTGGTGATCGTACCAGTACGAGCAAATCAGTCAGTGGCATCGAGATGAAAAGAGAATTGATTCATAATTTTTTGTGGAGTATATGAAAATGGAAGAAAAAAGCGAGATTTTTGCTAAAATATGTTACAATTGCAGCAATTAATGTTACCTTCTCTTTTCCGAGATAGTGTATGATGGTGGAGAAATTATATTCTCTCACTTCTCATATATGATAGAGTCAAGGAAAGCAAGAAGTACATCCGATCAATTGCGCATTATGAAGGAACAAATCATACAAAAATACATATCTCGAAATATATCCTGTAAAGAAGGCTCTCTTCTTCTTTCTCTTCATGAGAAATCATTCTGTCGTTTAGTAGCTCAATACAAACGCTATGGATCATCATGTCTGATTCCGAAAAAGCCATGACCTAAAGTAGGAAGTCCAGATAATAGAAGTCCTTCATGGATTGAAGATATAGTGTGTGACTTTGCCATCTCTCATCCAGAACTATGACCTATTGCTCTTTCAAATCTTCTTCTTACTTCTCACAATATCTCTCTGCATCAAACAACAGTATGGAGAATACTGAAACGAAAGAAGGTGAGATATACAGAAACCTATAAACGATGGAAGGATGATCCAAAGCTCTATGCATATGATGAGCCATGAGCAGAACTGCAATTGGATTCAAGTTTCCCATTCGGAAGAAGAACAACAGGAGATAATAGAGGTCTTGTTTCTTTTGATGCCATAGATGATTGCAGTCGATTTGTTATGGCATGGCTCTATGAAGATAATACGATAGAGAATGCTATAGATTTTGTGAAGAGAGTCATACGGAAGTTTCCATGAAAGATACAAGCTATACGAACAGATAACCAATTTGATACAAAAGTATTTCGAGACTTTCTTTCAGGAAATTGAATCAAGCTCATAGTAAATCCTCCGTATACACCTGAGCATAATGGAAAGATAGAGAGATTTCATAAGACCATGAAGAGAGAATTCTATTGGAGGTATATAAAGCCAACAGATGATTTTGAATATATTCAGTACCAATTCCAACTCTGGCTCTACCACTATAACTATGAGAGAAAACATTCATGACTCAAGATGTTTGGAAGAACACCTGCACAGAAGCTTGCAAGTTCCTATCTAGAAGCATTTCAGACTCTTATACCCATAATACAAGAAGAATCATTCCACACACGTCAAGTCGATTTTGTAAAGGTAACTTGAATTTTGCAACAGTACAATTTTTGCTAAAATAGAGGAATTGTGAGAGAATAAATGGTATGTGGACTCTCTCTAAAAATCACATCAGGATACTCTATAGTCAATTCAATATTGGCCGTATGAGCATAGAAAATCAGTCAATAAGTGAAGTACAAAAGAAAGATGAAGCTAAAAAATGGTGACTCGAAATACTCCAGAAACTTTTTACGAAAAATTCAAATAAGAAAACTGCGGTTGATCAGCTCAAAGTAGAGATTGAAGAACTTACAAGGAAGTGAATCAAGACAAAAGAAAGACCTTATAGTATTATTATAGAAGAAATTAATCTTTTTATGAAAGATATTTTTGGCGATGATGGAAAATATAAGGCAACCGCATATGATGGTATCAATAAGCTCGCTCAAGCCCTAAAAATAGATGGAAAAGATACGCTGGAATCGATAGATGGAAAGAGAAAAGAAGCAAGTGATTTTATGAACAAGTACTCGATAACAGAATTCAAATTCTTAATATATAATCAAGTCATTAATCATCCACTCAGTAGTACTTTTGGGTTTAGTAAATTTAAAGAATTGAAAAAGCAAGTTGAATATCTCTGAACAAATCTTCCACCTGAATACGTTATTGTTATAAATACTATAGAAAATATCATGAAGAGTTCTGATTTCTCAAAAAATACAGGAAAAATAGATGAAGCACTACAAAGAGAGCTATGAAATGAGAAAAAAGTGGAAGAATTCAAGAAGAATATGCAATCTTTTTTGAATATGTCTGTAACTCAAAAAAGAGTGCTTAATATGGGAGATTTTGATAAGTATTTTAATGAGAACGCTGAATTAACTCCAAAAGAAAAGGAAGAGAATAATAGATTCGCGCAAGAAGTAAATTCTATGATAAATGCTCTTGGAACAAAATGAGAGAAACTTACTTTAATCGATGAAATAATCTCTAGAGAAAGTGTTGTATGAAAATATAGCAAGAAACAACAATCAGATAGATTGTCTTATCTTCATAATATAAGATCTGAAAAGGAAAGATGACAAAATAATGATATTAAATGAATCCTCTGACAATCACTCCGTGATTTTGAATCCTCCAATAAACGTGAAGATGTTGAAAAAGAGGCAGAAAGGTTGAGACAAACCACAAGAAGTCCACATTTTGTTGATTATGATACAAAGTTAAAAAAGTACGTAATAATCTCAGCAGCAGATTTAGCTAGAGAATTATTGAAACCGAACCTTTGAAATATTGACCGCACATTATTTCAAACTCTTCTCAAAGCTTCAAATTGGGAAATGTTTATAAAAGAAGCTATTTGATCTGAAGGCATTGCTGCAGTTTGATTATACATCAAAAATCGACCAGACACACAACTTTTTAACGGAATAGAGTGAGCAAAGTGATTCTTTATAGAAAACTACCAAAAGACCGTAACACATCAAAATAGCATTCTCAAAGAAAAGAACATACAGAATATTTCTGGGGAAATTATTGACTCATTTCCATGAACTTTCAATCTCATTCCACCAAATCTTAGAAATAATCTTCAACTACAAAATGCATTAAGACAAGCCAACACAGATCAATTCTATGGCTTACTTCGCAAGGAGGGTGTTTCAACAGAAACTATAAAAACAATAATGAAAGAAGTTTTTCAGGAAGCACATAAGTTAAGGATTAAAAATCCGAAAGAAGCACTAAAAGAATCTATAAATTGGAAATGAAAGAAATTCTCTGATGCTCGTTCTGAATTCACTTTCAAAGATGGGGATAAATCTACTGAAGAAACTCTGTTTAAGTGAATTCAAGAAAAAAGTATTTCTATTGGTTCTATATCTACGGAGAAGGCTGAAGAGATTATGAGAGCACTCCCTGAATCAAGTTCACTTTATATATATTTGAAAAAGGTATGGATTACGAAGAATGCTGGAAGACTAGAATGGTGAGCAAAGCGCATTGATCAAATACTTAGAAATACTTCTAATAATAAACCGGCTCCCACTCTAACAAAAGAGGAAGTACAGAGCGTGAAGGGATTTGAAAATCTCTGATGAAATCTTGCGGAAAATAACTTAAATTCCCAACTTGCAAAACAAAATATCAGATCAGGCGATCTTAAAGAAGAAAAAGAACGAAAAATACAACTTGAAAAAGAACGAAAACAAATAGCAATTACTGTTGCGAGTTTAAAAAAAGATTCTTGAGTATCGCAAGATAATTTACGAGAACTAATCAGAGACACATCGGATAGTATATTGTCTAATGAACAAATTGATAAATGGATTGATACCCAAGTTTTTATCAGCAAATACGTCGAAGAAAAAAACTTTGTAGACATAGTTGAGAAGAACGCTGCCTACATGAATCTCTGAGAAACCAAATCTATCGGAGATTTGTATTGAATGAATAAAGTCGATATTTCAAATATGTCTTCTGAAAGTGGAAGTATAAGATTATCTGAGACTAATATCTGATGATTCGATAATTTTACATGAATGAATGAACTCATGAATTGTAGAGTGGAAGTAGGAGATAATTGAGTTTTTACACGGACAATCAAGTCTCCTGAAGGTATAGTAATCGCAGAAAACGTACCCCTTGAAAATATAGATAGTACTATACAACAACTCTGAAGATTTTATGTGCTCGGACTTTGAGTTCTTGCTCCCTATATGAAACAGATCAGTACATCTATAGGGAAAAGTCGTCCAGATAAAGTCTCTGGACTTGATGGGAATTTTGACATTAAAGAGGATGAGAAATTTCTTAAAATCCTAGCAATTATGCTTTACGGAAGAGATTCTCTTCCTACAGATTCTAATATTCCAAATCTTATACGATTATTTAATAAGCCATGACAAGAAAATAATCCTAAATATATACTAAAACAAAAGTGAATCATAAATGACTCAGGAGCTATAAATACAATTCGACTTGATACAGAATTACAGAATTCATCCAAAGAAGTATTCTAATCTCACTTAACCGTGAGATTTTTCTTTTTTGCAAAAATCGAGAAAATTTATACTATTTTCTTGTATTTTCCTCTACTCGTGAATCCTCAAAGTTATGAATCCAAATCTTTCCTCAACTCGCGATATCATACTCGCTCTCGAATCCTCGATGAATAATGTCATTATCGGGCAAAGCGATCTCATTCGCAAGCTCATTACGAGTCTTTTCGCATGAGGACATGTCCTCATAGAGTGAGTCCCATGACTCGGGAAGACCAAGACTGTAAAGACGCTCGCAAATGTGCTCGGATATGACTTCAAGCGAATATCATTCACTCCTGATCTTCTCCCTTCTGACCTTTCTGGAAGTGAGATATTTCGTCCTCAGCTCGGGAAATTCGACGTGAGAAAGTGACCGATATTCACCCATATCCTCCTCGCAGATGAGATCAATCGTACTCCACCGAAAGTTCAATCAGCACTTCTCGAAGCTATGGAAGAATGACAAGTCACCATAGGAGAAAAAAGTCTTCTTCTTCCCTCTCCATTTTTTGTCATCGCGACAGAAAATCCTCTCGAACATGAAGGGACATATCCTCTTCCAGAAGCTCAGCTTGATAGATTTCTCATGAAAATCGTTCTTGACTATCCGACTCCCCTCGATGAGAAAAAGATATTTTCAGAGTCGAGAAATAGTGAAATATTTCCTACAAAAGATCTCCTCATAAAAACAAATGAATTTCTCGAAATTCAGAAATATATCGAAGACAATATTCGCGTCGATGAGAAAATCTATGACTATATTTCCGATATTCTCGAAATGACCCGAAAGCGCTCAATGAGCAACTGACAATGGAAAATTGACAATGAGAAAAAAAATCTCAATAAGACGAGCAACCCTCCATTATTCGTTGCTCACTGGATAGAATACGGGGCTTCGACTCGTGCAGGACTTGCACTTATCAGATGTGCACGAGTGTGGGCACTCCTCGAAGGCCGTGAATATGTACTTCCTGAAGATATCAAATCTCTCGCTCATGAGATCCTTCGTCATCGTATCGGACTTTCATACGAAGCTATCAGTGAAGGTATCACGACTGATTTTATCATTCATGAGATACTGGAAACTGTGAGAGTGCCTTAAATACAGACTGAATACTAAGCCAGTGCTAATCAGTCATTTGCCTTAGCCATAACCTCACTTCAGTAAGGCGGATTTTCTTTTCCTGTATATTGATTACCCTTATTCCTAGCAATATCTGCAAGATTTGCATTATCTTTTTGCTTTTCTATCTGAACTTGAGCTGTTGCTTCTCGGAACTTTTTCCCAAGTTCTATAAAATCAAGATTTGCTAATTCATTTGATTGTTGATTCTTTTGTGATGATTGTAACGCATTTTCAGACTGCATATTTTGAGCCTTTTCATTTGCTCATATTGCCCCATCGAGCATTCCTCTCATTTCACTATATTCCTTTAGAAGTTTTGCAGGATCATCTTGAGATCAAATTCTCTTTTTCATTTCCTCCTTTATCTCTTTTACTTTTGGATTATTAGCAATATCCGAAGAAATTGTATCTGAGTCAATTTTCCTATTCATAGCATTCTGTAACTCTTGGATATTTGGGGCATCCTTTCCTAATTTTTTATTACTTGGTAAGTACTCCATAATGCCAGCAAGTGCCTGTTTTTTCCCTTTTTTATCTCCATCTGCTTTTCAATCCTCTCCGATTATCGATTCTAAGGTCTTATCAATATCTTGTTGTTTTTCTTCTTGTTTTTCTATTCAAGCCATATATTTAGAGTTAATGCTAATTCTCCATTATTCTACCACACTTTCCTCATTCCTGTCAAAAAAATTGCATTTTTTCTCTTTTGGGTAGAATACTTTCATCTATTTTTCATTCCACTCTCTATGTTTGATACTTTCTCTGCTGATTTTGCTCATATATTCACGAGTGCAGGAGCATTTGCTCTCCTCAATATCATCCTCATCGACCTCGTCATGAGTGGCGATAATGCCATTCTTATAGGTATGGCAACCAAGAAGCTCCAATGAGCTGAGCGAAAAAAGGCAATATTCTGGTGAGTGGCGGGGGCAACGATCCTTCGTATTATTTTTTCTCTTGGGGTCGTTTTTCTTATGAAAATTCCTGGACTGGAATTCCTCGGAGCAATACTCCTTCTCTATGTCGTATGGAAATTCTACAGAGAGATTCGAGCCCATGAGCATCAGGAAGAAGGAAAGGAATGAGGAAACGGCTTCATGGAAGCAGTCAAGACAATCATCATCGCTGATGTCGCTATGTCACTCGACAATGTCCTCGCCGTAGCGTGAGCGAGTCATGGAAATGTCGTGAACCTCATTATTGGACTCGTCGTCTCTATTATCCTCATGGTCGTAGCATCTGGCTGGATAGCGAAACTCCTCGAAAAATATCCATCGATCCAATGGGTCTGACTCTTCATTATCCTCTTCACAGCACTCGAAATGCTCGAGAAATGACTCACAAAAGTAGTCGAGCCGACAGTCTTCGGTGTTCCAGAATCAAGTATATTTACACTCCTTCTTATACTTGTTGTTAGTGGTTTTGCAGTTCTTCAGACAAAATATCTGAAGCCAGATCATTCTGCCTTCACCGACTGGGCAAAAGAAAATGGAAAATCTCTCATGGTATCGATATTTATGCTTCTCATACTCGTGACAAACTTTGGTGGAAAAATCACTGAATTCATGAATTCCCATCATGGTTATAAATATGGATTTATCATGATCTGTGTCCTCGGAATTCTCGAGATTCTTCGTATTGAGGAAGATCCTGAAAAACATGGATTTCTCAAAAGATTATTTGGGAAATAGATTTTTATAAAAAAATTGCTAATCTCCATATTTTATATACTTGATTAATATATATCTTTAATTTAAGGATAACTTATGTGATTAGCAAATTCGCAACTTTCAGAAGAAGTATGAGATTAAATTTCCATTCATAGTATTTCCTCATATCCCCAATCTGCATCAGATATACTGGAAAATCGTAATCCAGTTGTCTCTATATTTTGAGATAATAGTACAGTACGACACGTATGTCTTCCTCGATTCTCACTTGTGGAATAGTTCCATGAGTTATCATAGGAACATGGATGATGGAGAATAGGGATATCCTTCGCTATTCATGTATTTAAGCGGAAGTTTATCAAGCCAATGAAGCCATGAATGGAGATTATAAAGTGAATGGACAGAGGTGATATAAAAGTAATTTCTAGAAATACCAATGGAATGTATGAGGTAATCGCAGAGATGGCGAGTACAATGTGAAAAGAAGTGTGAATTTTGAGACTACAGCATGTCAGATGATATTGAAAATATCACTCTTGAACCAGGAAAAGATTGGGTACCACATGGAGATAAATTTCGATTCATGTGATACTGTCGGAACACATAGCGATATGCTCATAGGAGAATACAATCTCTGATCTGAATATATTGATAGGAAGGGATTAGTTCCCATTCTGGCAAGCTGAAGAAGCCTGTGCGCAGATTATGCTCTGAGCTTATAGAACAACAAAATGGAAGATGCAGCCTATGGTACTTATGCTGAAGCAAATACAAAATGAAGTATCAATTTTCCTGAAATGATTAAAAATCTCAAGCCATGACAAAAACTTTGTTGTACATGAGTCCTGAAGAAATAAAGGATGAAAAGGATCGAGTCAAACAAATTCGATTTCGAAATTCATGCACTATAGATGGAGCTTATTCTTCCAGTGAATTATTGTAGGAAACGCAATTTCCAAGAAAATGTGGGACCGTACATTTTCTTCATTAAGATAAGTCATTATTTCGATAGAGAGAATCTCTAATTCAAGAATTAGCCTTTCATCGCTTCGCAGACAACTTCAGCAACTCACTTGTCGAGTGCATCAGGAAGGATATGTTCATCATCGGGACTCGTGACATAGCTTGCCAGTGCTTCTGCCGCTGTAATTTTCATTTCATCAGTAATTTGCTTCTTTCGGTATTTCAATACTCATTTGAATAATCCTGGAAATACGAGAACATTATTGACTTGATTTGGATAATCAGAGCGACCTGTACCAATGATTCGAACTCCAGCTTCTTTCGCGACTTCTGGCATAATCTCTGGAGTCGGATTCGCCATAGCAAATACGACTGCGTCTCTCGCCATAGTCTGAGCCATCTCAAGCGTGAGAGCTCATGATGCAGATACTCAGATGAATACATCAGCTCATACGATAGCATCAGCAAGTATACCGCTGCGATTCTCAAGATTTGCGAATTCGAGAAGCTTGTATTTCGAAATATCGAGATGTTCACGATTTCTATCGATAATTCCCTTGGAGTCACAAGCAATGAAATTCTGTACACCATAAAGATGCAAAAGTTTGCAAATAGCAACTCCAGCAGATCCTGCTCAATTTATAACCACCTTGATATCTTCTTTTTTCTTTCCTGTAACTTTAAGTGCATTGATAAGTCCTGCAAGGACGACGATCGCTGTCCCATGCTGATCATCATGCATGACTGGAATATCGAGCTCTGCCTTGAGTCGCTCTTCGATCTCAAAACATCGTGGTGCAGAGATATCTTCGAGGTTGATGCCACCGAATCCATCAGCAATATTTTTGACTGTCATGACAAATTCATCGACATCCTGTGTACCAACAATGATAGGAAATGCATCGACTCACGCAAATTCCTTGAAAAGCACGCACTTCCCTTCCATCACTGGCATAGATGCCTTGTGTCCAAGATTTCCGAGTCCGAGAATCGCTGATCCATCAGAGATCACAGCAATGGTACGAGACTTCAGCGTATAATCATACATTTTCGATGGATCTTTCGCGATCTCGCGACATGGCTCTGCAACACCTGGTGAATATGCCCATGAGAGATCACTGCGAGTCTTGATATGAGCGATTGCTTCTGTACGAAGTTTTCATCCATATTTTTTATGATTCTTGAGAGAGAGCTTGTAGAAGTCAGTCGCCATATGATAGATTTTAGAAATAGAAGCCAATTTTAGAGTTTTCCTCAAAAAAAGCAAAAAGAAATGAGAATGATTCTCATATAGATATTACCCGACCATCCTTCCCTTCAATTCACTCTCTCCTCCTTCGCTAATAGAATATATACATCCACAATAATTCTGTCGGTAGATATCATGTTCCCTGGTATATTCTACAGATTTTTCGAATCATCACTTCTTTCGAAATGGGATATCGAGAAATTCGATTCCAAATTTTTTTGCATATTTGTGTCCGATGGTAAAAAGTTTTTCGAGGTCTTTTTTTGGACTCGTATTCAGACTCGAGGTATAGAGTGGAATTTTTAGTCTTTTTGCGAGTTTCGCTGCGACATACATGCGCATATCATAACAATGAGTACATTTTTCTCATTTTTCTGGAGTATGTTCGAGTCACTTAATCCGAGAGAAAAAGTTCTTCACATCATATGCTCCTTTGATGTAGGGAATATTCTCGATCTCACACACTTTCACGAAGGCTTCATAGCGTTTATCATATTCACTTTGGGGCTGAATATTTGGATCATACCAAAAACAAATCACATCATATTCATCTTGAAGCTGGAGAATAGGCATTGTCACATCAGGACCGCAACAGACATGGACAAGAATCTTTGGTTTTTGTTTTGAGATTATTTTATAGAGATTATTCTCGAGGATATATTGGGAAATTTGTTTTGAAAGCCCAGGAATGATAAACTTGGGATTTTCTGCAAATCTCGCATGAATTGTAGTATATTTTGGAATAATTTTTCTGATTTCTGTGGAGGAAATATTAGGAATATGAGATTCTGTAAATAATTCGAAGTTCTCGATTCATACCTGTTCCGTCATTGCGAGACACGAAGCAATCCAGTCATCTCTAGTAGTTTCCTTTGATTTTTCTCTATCGCTTCATTCTTCGCGATGACCAAAACCACGAGGAACAAAAAGTTTCTTTACTACTTTCGCTGCATATTGTTCACTATCCCAGTCTGACATTGATGATATCGTATCGGTTCCGAATACATGAATACTCTCTTCTCCATATTTCTCACGAACATATGTATCGACATCTCGGGTGATCATTTCTCATTTCCATTCATGGATAAAATAATCATCAATGACTCACTCGTGGATCATTGATTTCTCATACAAAAATTTCGAGCATATTCATGCGATCTTCATCACTCACAGAATAGAATTTATCATCTCTCTTTCCTGATGGAATGATCACGATCTGGAGAGGACTTCGAAAATGCAAAAGTGCACGAACTATTGCTGTATGCCCAACATGAGGAGGATCAAATGCGCCGCCGATAATATAAATCATAAGTGAATTCTATCGACTTTATGGATCAAAACAAGAAAAAATCTCGAATTTCTTCGAGATTTCATAATTCAATTATTTACGAGCACCTATTTGTTCGAGATGGTGCTTCTGCCCAAGTCTATGCATAGCAGTATATTTGAGAAGCTCATATTCGAGCTCGATCAAGCGGACTGGATCAGTCACAGTTCCATGTTCTGCACGATAGGATTTCATGAGTGCTTCTGCTTCTTTTTTCTGTGATTCTATATACTCAAGATCGGTGAATTGATCTCCATTTTCTATCACATCAGCGACGATCGTGCATGATTCTGGAGAAATATTGAGAACACCCCCACCAGTCACATATTCGACTTCTTGAGTACTTCAAGCATCTTGATATACTACCTTCATAATACCTGGCCGAATAGCGGCAAGAATAGGCTCATGACCGGGAAGGACGGTAATCTCACCCATTTCTGTCATGAGAGTTACTTGGTCAAATGAATCATGAAGAAGTATATTTCAGGATGCGGAAGTGATTTGAATTTTCATGTATCCTTTTTAGAAAAAATTATTTTACAGATTCAGCATCAAATGCAACCTTCACATCATCGATCGATCCCTTGTACATGAAGAATCGTTCTCCGATATGATCGACTTCACCTGCAATAATTGCCTTGAATCCTCGAATAGTATCATCGAGCTTTGCATAGACTCCTGGAGTTCCTGTGAATTGCTCAGCGACGAAGAATGGCTGAGAGAAAAATCTCTGGATCTTTCGAGCGCGAGAGACAGTCAGTCTATCTTCTTCTCCAAGCTCATCCATACCGAGAATGGCAATAATATCTTGAAGTTCTTTGTATCTCTGAAGAATCTTCTGACAATCTCGAGCTATAGTATAATGTTCTTCTCCGACGACTTTCGGAGTGAGGACTGTCGAAGTCGAATCAAGTGGATCCACTGCTGGATAAATTCCAAGCTCAGCAATCTGACGAGAGAGAACGACTGTTGAATCAAGATGAGCAAATGTATTCGCTGGAGCTGGATCTGTAAGATCATCAGCTGGAACATAGACGGCTTGGACGGAAGTGATTGATCCATTTTTTGTCGATGCAATACGCTCTTGGAGTGTACCCATATCTGTCGCAAGGGTTGGCTGATATCCTACCGCTGATGGTATACGACCGAGAAGTGCTGATATCTCAGAACCTGCTTGTGTAAATCGGAAAATATTATCAATAAAAAGAAGAACATCTCGCTTTTCTACATCACGGAAGTATTCAGCCATCGTGAGACCAGTAAGAGCGACTCGAGCGCGAGGTCCTGGAGCTTCATTCATCTGACCGAAGACCATCGCAGTCTTTTCGATGACTCCAGAATCCTTCATCTCATGATAGAGATCATTTCCTTCACGGGTACGTTCACCGACTCATGCGACGACAGAATATCCACCGTGCTCAGAAGCAATATTATGAATGAGTTCCTGCATGATGACTGTCTTTCCGACTCATGCTCCTCCGAAGAGACCTACTTTTCCTCACTTGAGCATTGGAGCAATAAGATCAATGACCTTGATACCAGTTTCGAATATTTCTGTCTTTGTAGAGAGTTCTTCAAAATTTGGAGACTTCTTGTGAATTGGATCTTTTCTCTCACACTTTGGAGCCTCGAGATTATCGATAGGATCACCAAGGACATTGAACATACGTCCAAGTACGGCATCACCGACTGGTACAGATATTGGCGCACCAGTAGCGATCACTGAGAGCCCTCGCTTGACTCCATCGACAGTATTCATCGCAATAGTTCGGACGATACCATCTCAGAGCTGCTGCTGGACTTCGAGAATGAGCTTATTCGGAGCTCATACAACCTCAAGTGCTTCGTAGATACTTGGAATATATCCATCGCGGAATTCGACATCGACCACGACACCGATGATTTTTGTGATACTACCTGTATTTTTGGACATAGAAAAAAAATTAGAACGCGAGGATTATAGAGAAAAGAATGATAATTGCAAAGGAAAATATGAGATTTTTATGAGATTTCTCATCCATCTGAATTTATTCCAGAATTTCTCATTTTTTTACCTAAAAAGTACATCAAAAATTTGCAAAAAAAAAAAACAATGTTACTATGAGAAAGTCATTTACTTTTTAATAATGAAAATATGATTAAAGCACTCGAAAAGAATAAAAATCCATGAAAATATTATGATACATGATCAATATTTTGATGAGCATTTCTTGGTGGACCACTCGTAGCCACATATTTTCTTGCAGAGAATTTTAAAGCAATATGAGAAGAGAAATATGTACGAACCACTTATATAGGTGGTGTAGTATTTACTATCTTACTTTTCGCTGCCCTATTTGTATTTCCAGAAAATATAATAAAGAGTATACCTGGATACATAATTCCAATATTTTATTCTTCAATAGCACAAGGAATATTTAATGGATACCAGAAAAAAAAGATAGACCTACTTAAGAAGGAAAATTTTACTCATTTTTCGATTTGGAGAGTATTATGAATTACTCTTATTTGATTGATAATAACATTTCTTCCTATTTATTGAATTTCTTACCTTTCAACTCCTCAACTTATTACAAAGACTTATGGGGTTACTAATAATATAATTGATTCTATAAATATAAAAAATGAGGAAATCGATAGCATAGAACAAAAGCTTGAGGTTGGAGGATTTTTTGATAATTCTAGTACAAAAAGAATACTCATTAAAAAAGAATGAGAGTACTATAGTCTGTATCTGGGAATAAAAGAAACTGATTATAATAACAAGGAGGTTATGGATTCTATGTGAGATATGAAAAAATGATTTCAGGAAATTTTTCCGGATAAGAAGATAAAATTAATAATTATAAATGGGGATAATCAAAAGATAACTAAGGAAATCAATTAGCAATAATATCTTAACTATATATAAATATTATTGCTTCTAAAAATCTCACAGATATTCTTGTGAGATTTTTTTATTCCCTCTTATCCATTGCCACATTCGAAAGTCTATCTGCTTCGAGATTCTGTTCGCGAAAGACATAAGTGAATACGATATTCCCTCACCGCTCAATTCATAATCACTTATGATCTATAATAAGTGCTTTCTTTTTTGCATTTTAACCCTTTTATGATATATTTACTATAAACAGTTTATAGTATACTCTTTATAGTAAATATATGCCATATCGATTCTCATCACTCAAGCCCATCATTGACCTACTCACAACTACAGGAGAACTCTCTGTAGATGCAATATCGAAAAGGCTAGGTAAAAGTACTGTACTGATACATAAATATCTCTTAGCCCTCATTGCTGACGGCAAGATTATCAAGAAATGAGTGGCACCCCATACGACATATGTTCTAAAAAATCAATGATGAGTCGAGATCGCTCATGACCATTCTTCTATTTTCTGACTATGAGACATACCATATTCTGACCAACGAATCCTCAAAGAGATATTTCTCAAATTCTCTCCCACAGGAAAACGATATGAATGAGCTTCAGGACTTATTACCTGGTGCCAAGAACGAGGACTCGATCCAGTAGAAAAATCTAAGAGCTATATACAGATCCATACACACCTTCTCTCGCTCGAAAATGAATGTGGACTCTTAAGTGCTATGGATGCTTATAGCTCAAGCTTCGATCGAGTATGGCTCGATGAACTCTACTATGCAGACCAGTATAAGTGGATGGAGTTCGGAAGAGGGCGTCTCGCTGAGATAGCCTTCTATGCGAAGCAATCTCAGAATAAGGGCCTCATCCGCGAAACTCTTGATCTCACACTCCCAAAACTTCTCTGCCTTATCCGATGAGAATGATTCGATGCTATTGCTATGACACCATGGAGTATAGAGCGTAAAAATCAGCTTCTCGGATACTTATGAGATGCTCTCAAGATGTGCAATATTCCATTTGTACAAGTGATAAAATACTATGAGAATGGTATCAGTATACCTCAGAAGTCTCTCAAGACGCGTATAGAACGCATAGAAAATGCTCGAAATACCATCTATGTTCACGACAATCATATCTCAGAGTACAAAAAAATACTTCTCATAGATGACTTTGTCTGATCTGGTGCTACCATGAATGAGACAGCTAAAAAGCTCAAAGATGACGGAGTACAAAAGGTGGTATGATTTGCTCTTGTAGGAAATCTCAATCTCAGCTACGATATTATCAATGAAATCTAAGTAAAAGCTACCACAGCCTAAAGGCATGGGGCTTGCCCGTTCTCGTATACTAGAATATATCATTTTCTTTCTGGAAACTATTGTCACTGGTCATCAATATATTTCCTTATCATCTCTTCCTGGTCCAACTCATACGGACTCGGCGAAATAACCATCTGCCCAGAAAGAATCTCACCATAAAAACTCTTCCAACTCTGGATGAGTTTTTCGTATCTGGTAGGCACTTCATCATTTGATGATTTGGACAAGTTCTGCAATATTTTTATCTGGCTTACATTGGATGAGTATATGAACATGATTATGTTCAATAGCGAGTTTCTCTAAATACCAATCATTTACCTCGCAAGCCTGATAAAAGAGAGTTTTTAGGGTTTGTACTACTTCGCCTCGTAATACTCTCTTACGATATTTAGGAATAAATACAATATGGTATTTCAGACGATGTTTGGTGTGTGCACCAGTCCAGTATTCAGGTTTTTTTATAGATATTTTTCTAGTATACGGATATCCTTTCGACTTACAATCAAAAATACACTCAATTTTCATTGAGCGTATTTGAGATATATATTCTAGAGTCCAAGTCAGTCAATAATCATCTGTACAGCTTCGGCTCGAGTGACAGTCGCCGTAGGATCAGCTACTGTATCAGCGATAGCATTTCCATTGATTACATTGATAAGCTTCTGAGCTTCACCACGAGTTATGATATCATTCGGTCGGAATCTATTATTTCTAATATTGATCCATCCCATCTCGACTCCAAAGCTTATATATCGAGCATATTTCGATCGATAATTTACATCACGAAATCTTGTTTGTGAAGAAACATCTTCATATCCAAATGCTTCAGCAAGTATCTTTACAAACTGAGCTCTTGTAATTGGTTGTTCTGCAGTAGCAGGATCACCTACAGTTGGAGTGACAGGATTTGAAGTAGTTGCTGGAGTTGGAGTTGGTTCTGGAGGAACAAATACAGGATTTGCTTGTGGTGTCGTAGTTGGAATTGTCATCGGAGTACCGCCGCCACCTCAGCCACCCCCACCTCCACCAGGACCAACAGGAGTTGGAATATTACACTCATATCACCATCCATATTGGGCAAGAGTGGCATCGTATCCATAACTATATCCCGTACATGTCTGTCCTTCCTTCATAACAAGACTAAATGCACCGAACGCACCGGAAGAAGCTCCAACAAGGACAACAGCTCCTACTGTAAAAGTAGCAAGCATCCGAGAAATAACTTGTGACTTCATAAGTATATAAAATTAAGAACTACCTGTAAATATAAGGGGATTTTAAAAAATTGCAAATTAATTCTTTATCTTTTTCTCTGAAGTCTTTCCTAGACAATCGTAGAGAGCAAATTCATTCGTCTCTTTTGATCGAATGCAGGAATTTCCAGAATCAATCCAATCGAAAGTATTCATTTCTGCGCAATTCTTTAGTACTAGGATATGAGTAAATCCAAAAGTTTTTAAAGGATCAAATCCAAGAGCTCATTCGAGAGAAAGGTATTGTTCTATCATAGCATTTTGCTGGTCTTTCGGATTGGAATAGAGTCAAGATCTCATCTCTATATTATGAGCACGCGTCATCGAAAGTGGTAAAAAAAACGTATCCAGTGAATTATGAAGAATCTTTCATGATGTCCATTCACAGGCCATATACGAATGCCAAGGAAGGATAAGTGTTTTTGACTCCGGAATATCTCGAAGCATTTCTTGTCTAAGTATCTCAAGGCTTTCTGGATAATGCATAGTCGTCAGTTGTCCTCGGAATCAATACAACATACCAGGACTCCAGAAAATAAACAACATAAGAAAAATAAATCATGTAATTCCTCGAGAATATATATCTTGAATTTTTTTTAGAAGATATGAAGCTCATCCAAGAAAGAATATTCCTTCGACAATCATGAGGAGTCCGATCCATTTCTGCGGCTCTCTATAGCCACGGAAATATGGAAGAAAATCATACGCCCACTCCATGATCGGTCGCGTCCATGGAGTTGCTATTCCAAGTCCAAATATGAGTGAAATAACTCAAAGAATACAGAGAAAAAAAGAAGTTTTTCTTATTTTTTTTGTGCGAACTCCGAGAATAAATGAAAATAAAATAATCAATCCTACAAATCCTCACGCAATAAACCAATAAGGACTGAGTACTCATGGAAGTACAAAGTGACTCGTCTCTCACCAAAATCCATAAAGAAGAAGATTAGTCGATGAGATATCAAGTGGTGCAATAGACCTGGTAAGAAAAGCATCGATATTTTTAGTACCAAAATCACCAATAGTTCCAACTACATCCTTTCATCCGTAGAGTGGTGCGAGAAGCCAATTGAGATTCAGAAGAAAAAATATACATCATCCAAGAAAAAGATACAAAAACTGTCTCCTTGACCGAACAAAAAATACAAAATAAAGAAGGTATATGATAATCACCATATAGGATGCATGTGGGAAATTTGCAAGTGCCAAACCCATACATAGTCATGCAATGATATAATTTCTTAATGAAGGGATATTTTCTGAAATGAGGAAATATATTCACCAACCAATCAATATAATACCAAGATATACTGTAGGCTGAGTCATCATTCGCTCGTATGCAAATGGATTCATCATAAAAAATACTATTCCAAGAACTTCCATCCATTTCGAAGAAAATGAAATGAGATTTAGAACTCGTCGAGCAAAGAAAAGTCAAAGAAATCCAGAAAGAACAAGAATTCCAAAATAGAAAAATTTCGATGCAATAGCAGGACCTACTATAAATTCAGTAATATGCATTACAATCTGCCCAATTGAAAGAGAAAAATCAAGTGGCTGATGTGGGATAAATCAATAATCAAGAAGATTCAGTATTCCTCCATCAAAAAGGCTTGGTCACATTATGAGGCACGTAAGACAGAATATAAGAATAGCTGGAAATAAGTATTTTTTCATAATTTTTATATTTGATCGTTTCTCGATGCGATTTTTTTAATTATCTTTGTGGAAGATATATGCTCAGTATATGGAAAATATATTACAGATACTCCTAACGAGGAAAAATCATTTTCAAGTTTTTTCCACCTTTCCATATTTTGCACATCACTTCATTTAATGACTACATTAAATCCATATTCCTTTTGTCTCGCGATCATATATTCTGAGAAATCACCAAGCGAATCTACATCCTGTGGTACCACCTTATCGACATATCAAATACTTGATATGATTTTCATTCGCTCATCAAATGGGATAATTGGATACGCTCACTTTCTACCAAATGTTTGCTCATCAGTAGTGACTGCAACAATGAGCTCATCGCATATACTTTTTGCATTTCGGAGAAGATTGAGGTGTCCAATATGAAAGAGATCGAAGACTCAAGCCGTGTAACCTATAATTTTCTTTTTCATACTAGATTTCTGATTGTTTCAAGAGAGAAAATATTTTTAGCTTACTTGTATTCGTATCAATTCCATTGTAGTACATAGCCACCATGATGAATAGAATAATCCAGCGAATATTGAGCATGAGAGAGAAAATAAGAAGTGACCATGGCATAATATGGAAAAGTAGTCCAATGAGAAGATAATCTCGAAAATTCGAGAAAATAGAAAATGGAAATCCTTTGGGAGTCATGAGCCTATAGAGTATAGTACTCATGACATCAAGCGTATTATTTTTCAGATAATTTTCTATTGTGTCACCTCATTGTCAGCAATTGATATTAAATCTACTCTGAAATAAAAGTGTCATTCTCGTAGAGAATATAGTTGCGAAAAGAAGAAAAATTCCAGCATATACAAAAATACTCTCATATCCATGATTCAGAAATTTTAGCGTAAAGGTAAGAATAATTGAATTCAGTACAATTGAGTCAAAATTCTCATCCAAAAAACCTCACATTTTTGTCACTTGATCATGATTCCGAGCAAGATCTCCATCGACAAGATCAAAAAAATAGCACAGTATCAGAAATACAAGTCATATCAGATTATATACATAATTCTCAGCAAAAAGAAAAGGAAGACTTCCTCATCAGAAGAATATAACACGAGAAAATAATACTTGTTGCGGAGTAATATGGAGCTTATTAAGATAATATGCTACGACAACGGAATATCTTCTGAGAAATATGGAAATAGTAGCAAATTGTCTTTTTTGGCTTTCTTTGATATGAGGAGTTATAGTATTCATATATAATAAAAGCTATGATGAATTATTCATTTTTGTAGAGCACGAGATTCTCTGATTCAGAAATTTTCTGAAATTTATTCTTATCCAAAATATCTCGAAAAATGAGAGGATCATGAATAAGTCATGTGTTGGTTTTGTAGTCGAAATCCTTACGAACAAGAATATACTCAAAATCAGGATTTCACTTGATATTTTGGATTTTCTCATGCAAAATATCATCGATTATAGTAAAATATTTTACATTTTCCAATGAATATTTTGGCTGCGGTCTCGCAAAAAGAAGGTGTGTAGAAAAAAATATCTCGATTGGTCATCCTGGACTTCCCCATCTATAAGATGCCTGATATTGTTCTGGGAGAAGAAGAATAGAAGAATTTTTTGGAATCTGCTTTTTTAGGATAGGATAGTCATCTGGGATAGAAAATGCTGATTTCTCTTTTATTTCAGCTCAAAGTGCAAATGGCAGAATATTATAGGTAGTAAACATCATGATCGCGAAGAGCAAGATACCTTTTTGTTTTTGATCTTTGATATGTGAAAAAATAAGTGCAAAGAGAATACATATAACGAGGATAAGTACTGGCATCCATTTGTATCCTTGTCTAAATATCTGAAATGGTGTAAAATTATCATAGAGAGCAATATAAAAGCTCGAGAAAATACCCTCTTTTGCTCAAACAATCAATGGAATCAATAGAATGATAGTCCATCAGAGAATTCTCAATAACTTCTTCTCTCTCGATGAAGAATATATAAGAAGAAAAACAGAGAGAATACAAAGACTTATAAGATACAGAATATTTATAGATTTTTCGCCATAGAGTGTCTGGAATGAATACGCCTCATATCCTCATGGCCATACGACATTAAAATCCCAAATTCACTTAAGAAGTATCGTATTCAAGTACGTTGATTGGGTGTTTGTCATTGTATATGTCTCACTTTGGACTGCCATCATCTGAGTGGGCTCGAGATTCATAAGCGATTGTATCTGAGATACAATATTCAACACAGGAATGAGAAGGACAACAAAAATGAAGATGATAATTTTTTTATCCCAAATAATTTTCTCGTTGAGATGGATCAAGAGGATTATGCATGACCAGATTCAGAAAAATCCTATAGTAAAGTATACTGAGAGATTGTATGGCTGAATAAGAAGCGAAAGAATAAAGAAAAATAGAGCGTAAAGAAAAAATTTTGATCTCTCCGTAAACACACGGTAAAGTAAGTATCAGAAAAGTGGAATAATCGTATATAGATGCGAGAAAATACCATATTTCGAGCTATAGAAAACCGCAAGTGGGAGGCTACAACAATAACAAATACTCAAAATAGAAGACACCAATGAATTCTTGGAAAATTTATAAAAATATAAGTATGCACCGATCCCTCAGAAAAAAGAAACAAGAGCATAATATATAACAATCTTCCCTTTGAGATGAAGAAAAGAAAGGAATAAAAGAAGAAAATAGGATTTAAGAGATCCGTCATTCTTCATACTTTGAAATATATCACCAACACTCACAATTGTCGTCTCTGAGAGCGATATTTCCATCCTTCCATCAATAATTTCTAATCAGAAATTCAAGACAAATGGTCATATCCACAGAGTAAAGACGATAATTCAGGTAAGAATGAGGGAAAATATAAATGATTTCTTCATAAAAAATGATAAGTTTACTTATTGGAATCAAGAGATTGAAATATTTTTATTGTTTTCTTTGCTGTATTTTCCCAGCTCATTGATCGTGCAAATTCCCTATTATTCTTAATAAGTGAATCTTTTTCTACCGCATCAAGATTCAAAATGTATTTCATTTTCTCAAAAATATCAGCATTGTCATGAGCATCAAAAAGACATTCAGCATTAACATTTACCTCTGGTAATGAGCTATTGTTCCCAGATATCACAGGACATCAGAGTGCCATAGCTTCGAGAATAGGTAGTCAAAATCACTCATAATACGATGGATAGAGAAAGAATTCTGCATTTCTATAGAGATTTTTTACTTCATCAGGGCTCGCATATCAGAAAATAATAACTCTATCGAGGAGTCCCAATGACTGAATCCTATTTTCGAGATCGAGCCGACTCTCTTTTCCGAATATTCAAGCGATCACATAGAGACAATCCTTGAATTCTTCCTTATTCTCATGGAGAATATCGAGGATTCTGAGTATGTTTTTCCTTTTGGGATGAGTCGTAAGTGAGAAGAAATACTTATGAGGAATAATTCTCTCCATATCATTCTCGAGAAAGAAATCATCTGATACTCAGAGCGGAATGACACACGTCTTGTTCTCATGAGCCTTGGGAAAGAAATACAATAAATCTCTCTTTGTACTCTCAGAAATGCAGATTATTGTATCTGCTTTTTTGGTAGAATTCAAGATTGTGAGATACATATACTTCCGAAAAAACCAGGAATAGTATTCTGGATATATCAAGAATGCTAGATCATGAACAGTAACGACATATTTATAACCACTTAACTTAAGAATTGGAAGAGCAAAAGATGGTCAATGAAATATTCTTTCTCATGATTTTCTCATAAGAAAAAGTATCAATAGGGAATCAAAAAGGATTTTTCCAATATTTCATGGGAAATACCCGCCTATTTTTGTCGTTCAAAGTGATTTGATATTCTTTGTCTGAAGAAAGATATAATTGTTCTCATTATCCAATTCGAGAATTTTCGAATAGAGATTTGATATATAGTTTTGTATTCCACTATATTTTTCTTGATGTATTCGAGAATTAATAAAAATAACCATAGAACCTATTATTGTGGAAAAATTGGAAAACTACAGCATAAAAAAATGAAACTTTATCGATCACACTATTCGATAATATAGAAATAGTGGCGTAATCACTATAAGATAGAAAAATGTTAGGATTCTATCTTTTGGGAAGATGGCTCGATTATCAGGATTATAGATCACAAGGAATCTATAGAGATAGAAGTAGAATACAGTAAATAAAAGAAGAGAAAATAGAATAACACTATTTCATCCAAAGGAATTGCCTATAAAAATAAGAAAGAAAATACCTATAAGAACAAGAAGGAAAAATGGAGATATTCTCGAAAGAATACTTGGTCGGAAAATTGGAGAAAAAGACTTGAGAACTTTTTCTCTGTGCTTCATATAAAGTCATACCTCATTCTGTCGTCCTCGAGATCGTATGAGAATCCTTCTGAATGAGAGAATATTTGGCGGATGAAGCACTCTCATCTCAGGAATAGAAATAAGGGGAATTCCACATTCTTCCATTCTGAGAACAAAATCAGTATCATCGCCCAATATTCCAGTAAATCCAGAATCAAAAAGTACATCTGAAGTAAGAGTAAAATCAATTGCAAGATTCGCCGTAATCCCATATTGCCCTACCGGAGCCATCTTCCATGGAAATATAACTGTATCATTTGAATAAGTAATTCCTCAAATAAATTTCATTTTTTCTACGAAGATTTTTGTATAAATAACTGATAGCCAGTCATTATCACATATACAATCAGCATCAGTAAAGGCGAGAATAGTTCAAGTTGACTTACTGACTCATAGATTTCTCGCAATTCCTACTCAAGCATTTTTCTGATAAAAGTAAAATATCTTCATAATTCATCGACCTATGAATTCATTGACAATTTCCTTTGTACGAGAAGTATTTGATCCATCATCGACAACGATCACCTCATAGAGATCCTTGGAAAGATCCTGATCTTCCAGTGCCTGCAGTGTATTCCTGATTGTTCATTCTGAATTATAAGCAGAAATAATAACCGATACTATATTCTGAGATTTAAGGATTCTATTTTCCATAAGTATTTGTTAATTTCTGAAATAAAAGACCAATTCCTCCTGCTCCAAATTCTAATGTCTTTAAAATCAGAACTCAAAAAGCCAAAAATGGCCTCGAGTAAAATCGTTTCTCTCGAAAAAATATCATATATCGGGAAAGAATTCACATTTGTCACAATTGTACTGATTCAATCCCGATTTCTTTCACTCTTTTTTTATACATATTCAAGCTTTTTCCGTAATAAAATTTCTTCTTGAGCCAAGAAAAGATACAAATATTCCCTTCCTGATGATCAATATGAGATTGTATTCATTGATTGCAGTTCAGATGAAGCTCTGATATTATCTTCTGTGGAAGAAGAGATTCTTCAAAGAATATAATATCCTCTTCAAATCCTCCAACCTTCACCACATCAGATTTTCGAAAAAATCGTGCTGACTCTATACGTGTCCCGACATAAAATGATCGCTCAAAATCACGAATCCTTACAAATAAGCCCTTCCCTACTGATCGTTCTGGAATTGTCACTCAGCCAAGATCAGGATGAGATCCGAGGTGATCTATGCATTCTTCGAGAACCTGGGGACTGAGTATCATATCACTATCAATGAAGCAGAGATACTCCCCTTTTGACTGTGATATTCCATAGTTTTTCTGCGTTGTCCTCTCGGATCACTTCTGAAAAAATGTATCTGTATATTGAATACCAATATCCCGCGTAGTATCCGTCGAAAAATTATCGACAATAATAATCTCAAAATCAGAAAAACTCTGATTCTGAAGGGAAATCAGGCACGATTCTAAGGTTTTAGCACTATTCTTTGTCGGAATAATAATTGAGATTTTTGGATTATCTTTATTCATGGATTCAAAGTTCAGAGAGTATTTTCTCAAGTTCATCAGTTTTTGTATCCCAATTCCCCAGTCTTTTTACATATTCGAGACTTTGTATACTGAGCTTCTCATAGAAATCAGTATCACGAATAACTTCAGCAAGCTTCATTCCCATGCTCTGATAATCACCATCAGGAATGAGAAATCCATTCACTCAAGGATGAATACTGTCACGAAGCCCAGGAACATCATATCCAATCGCTGAAATTCCATAAGCATTCGCCTCGAGGATGACCAGTCAGAAGCCTTCTTTTTTTGATGGCACAAGTAATATCTTGTGAGGTGTAATAAAATCCTGCATTTTTTCATTATCGATATATCCAGAAAAAAATACACGATCCTCAAGATGAAGTTCTTGTATAATGAGTTTGAGTGTATGAAAATATCCTAGATCTTGATATGTGCCTGCAATATTCAGAATATATTCTGAGAAGTGAGAATCAGAATGAAAAAATACACTAAATGCTCGAATAGCATCTTCTACTCGCTTCACTGGCATAATTCTTCCTAAGAAAAGAATTTTCTTTTCCTTTTGAGTAAAATCAACATTTTGAATAGGCATTCGATCGCATACATTCTCTATTACCGAAATATCATTTCTACTAAATCAGAAATCATTTACGAGTTCATCTCGAGTAGAATTTGAGACTGTAATCGTAGTATATGATCGATATTGGCGAATCATAGAATGATATAATTTCTTTGCAAATTTTCCTATATATCAGTACTTCTGAAATTCATCATCACCAATATGGTGAATAAGAAAAAGTATTGGAATTTTTTTCTCATAGAGTGGAGAAAGAAGAGGCCAACCACCCGCCTCATCAATAATAATATCAATATGATTTTGTTTCTTCCATTTTCTATACCATATCCACCCAAAAAGCCACGCTGTATGCATATGAAACTTCCTGATGATATGAATCCCATCAATGACTGATTCTCTCTCTGCACCAGGAAATGTACTCGCAAACCATATAACCGTATGTCCACGAGCAATGAGTCGTTTCGCATAATTATAGATTACAGTTTCTGCTCATCATTTTGATGGATGAGTGATGTCTTTCCATGTAAGAAAGAGGATATTCATATGATTAGTTCACTTTATTTCTAATAATATAGAGTGGTCGTCCGATGACTTCTTCATGAATATTTGCAATATAGAGCGCTATAAATCCAAGAGCCATAAGTGTGATCCCCATAATCCACGTATTCAGAATTATGATAAGAACAATATTACTAAAAGCATACATCTGTGTCACGAGCTTATCGAAGACGACAAAAACTGCGAGAAGTGAAGTAAAAATAGTGACGAAGAATCCAAGATAACCGACAACCTTAAGTGGGAAAAATGAGAAAGAAGTAAGACTATGAAGTGCAAGTCGAAAAAGCATAGGATATACATAGGTTGCCTTTCCATATTCACGAGGATTAGCATCGAAGATGAGAGGTATCCGAGAAAATCCGAGCCAATCGATCAATCCACGATAAATACGGTTTTTTTCAGAAAATCGGAGATAAGCATCGACGACCTTTCTGTCGAGAAGACGATAATCAGTCGCTCCTGGTTCAAGCTTGAATTCTGAGATACGATTAAAAAGAGTATAAAAACATTTCGAGGAGAGTTTCTTGATCCAATTGGCATCATGAATTCCTGGTCGAATATTGTAGACGATCTCATATCAGGCCTCCCATTTTTCTATAAATTCTGGAATATGCTCGACTGGATGTTGGCGATCAGCATCCAGTGTAATAACCGCATCTCCAATAGAATTCTCGAGTCATGCAGTGATCGCGAGTTCTTTCCCAAAGTTTCGAGAGAGATCGATTCACTTCACCCGAGAGTCCTTTCGAGAAAGCTCCACTATCTTTTCCCAGCTTCGGTCTTGGCTCCCATCATTCACAAAAATAATCTCAAAAATATATAAGTTCGATATTTTTTCAAGAACTTTCGAGAGCTCATCATAGAGAATCGGAATATTATCCTGCTCACGATATACTGGGATCACGAATGAGAGAGTTTTCATGAAGAGAGATTAAAATGTGAGGTGTAAGAGATTTTTTTCTTTTCATTGTATAGGAACAATGAGAAAAGAAAAATAGAAAAGGAATATGAGAATCATAGGAATACTTGTATCAATATGAATATTTCAGAAATAGCGTTGAAATGTCACAAGTGCAAGAGAAGGAATAAAGATATATATTCCATTCTTGAGATACCATAGAAATATTTTCTGTATTTCAGAAAGATAGAGTTCCCATTCTGGTGGTGAATATCTCAGCCATTGATTTCTCTTCATTATACTCTGTATTCGAGGAGCAACCATATCAGATATACATCCAAACATGAGCCCATAAAAAACATACTGGGAAAATATACCCGCCATATTTCCTTCCTCGATAAGGAAAGCTATAGGAATAGCAGAAAGAAACATAAAAACAATGAGGAAAAAAATGCGGATATTAAGAAGTGAGAATACTGATGTAATTCAAAGAATCAGAAGAAATACGATAGGAAAATCTATATGAAGATATCAAATTAGGAAAAATGAAAACCAGACAAGAAGAAATCCCTGAAAAAGAGATGGATATGATGTTTTTTCTTCTTTCGGACTTAGAGCTATGTGTCTATAGGCAGCAAAATAAATCGGAAGAAAAAGAGCAAGTACCATCGAAAAAAAGAGATCACTTCTTCCTATACCAAGAAAAAAAATATTTGTACTATCAAAAAAAATAAAGAGGATACCCGTAATGAAAAGAATAAGAAATGGTCGCATAGAAAAATGAAGATAAGGAAATCATATACATATTTCAAAAAATACAAAGAAAGTAGATCAAGAATTTGCAAAAGAATTGCAGATACTTCAAATTTATCAATCAAGTATTGGCAAATTTATTTCCTCTTATCCATTGCCACATTCGAAAGTCTATCCGCTTCGAGATTCTGTTCACGAAAAACATGAGTGAATATAATATTCCCTCACCACTTCCCTATACTTTCACCAATCTGAGAATAGATCTTTTTGAGTTCGGCGTTTTTGATCTTATAGCGTCACGAGAGTTGCTCGATCACGAGCTGACTATCAGCACGCAGTTCGATCTTCGTCGCTCCAAGCTCGATCGCGCGATTGATACCGAGAAGTGCTGCTGTATATTCTGCGATATTATTGGTCGCATGACCGATATATTTATGGCGTCTTTCTATCGGATTTCATTTGTCATCCATGATAAAAATCCCACACCCCGAAGGGCCAGGATTTCCTCTCGATCATCCATCTGAATAGACTATATATTTCATATTTATATTAATTCTTCGAGTCGAAGAAATTGCGGAGTGAGGTAGTATACGAGTGAAGCTGATCATTCTTTGACATCCTTCCATTCAAGAGTGTCAGGAAGAGACAGGACAGCAACCGATCATTTTTTCATTGATGGAACTCCATCTCATGAGAGATATTTTGCAAAGTTTGTCAGATCATCATTGTGTCAGACGATCATAAGAATCGTCACATCTTTTTTGAGGCTCTTTATGAGATTCAAGTGGATCAGATCAGAATCTCTCTTGGAGGCTGATCAGCCATTGTAGAGATTGCCGACATATTCTATTTTGAGATGCGAGAATTGTTCTATGAGTCGCTCTGCAGTTTGTTTTGTGCGCGTTGCTGGACTCGCGATGATCTTGTCTGGCTTCACTCCTATGAGTCTGAGATACCTCGCGACAAACTTCAGTGAACTCTCTCCTCTCTCTGAGAGTGGACGATCGAAATCCATACCAGAAAATTCTGAGAGTTCGAGTGCTTTCGCGTGTCGGACAAGAATGATCTGTTTTTTCTTCGTATTATGAAACATAAGCGTATTATACACAAAAATACCCCCATACAAGTGGGAGTATTTCTTTCGAGTTGCTTTTTCTTTCTTATGGTTCCGAATTATCAATTACTCATTTTCAATTCTCTATTATTTACGAGTCTTTCATGCTTTCTACTCCACTCACGATTTCAGAGACTTCTTTTGTGATCGCTGCTTGTCGGGTTTTATTGTAGATGAGTGTCAATCATGTTGCCTTTTTGTCGGCACTATCTTTTGCATTCTTCATTGCGACCATACGAGCAGCATGTTCTGATGCTTTTGCTTCGAGAAGCGTCTCATGGACGATACCATCGAGGATGAGAGGAATAGTCATGGTGACGATTGTCTCTGCATCTGGCTCGATCGTATAGCTTCCCTCATATGACTCTGCTTCGTATTTCTTCCCGACGACTTTCTCGAGAAAAGAAAAAATATCTTCTCTCTTGATAGGAAAAAGAGGCTTTATGACAGGAAGTTGGGTGATCGCTGAGACATAATGATTGTAGACAATTGATACTTTCGAATATTTTCCAGAATCCCAGAGATTGATAATAGCTCGTACCATGCGACGAGAATCAGCTGCAGTGAGAGGATCTTTTATCTCATCTGAGAAATCAATACTCAGATTCTGTCCAGTACGAAGAATGAAATCACGAGCTCTTTTTCCTATAGTGATATAGTCATATTCTCTTGTAAATGGTTTATCCAAGTCATCTCGAATATACTCAGTAGTTTTCTTGAAAATATTTGTATTATATCCTCCACAGAGTCACTTCTGGGAAGCGATAATCACGATAAGCTCACGCGTCGCCTCTGGGGCTCGAGAAAAATTCCCAAGTACCTCATCACTCTTTGCGACTTTCCCAAGAATAGAAAGAACAGCAAGAGCAAAAGGTCGAAATCCAACAACACTTTCTTGAGCTTTTTTCATCTTCACTGTCGAAATAAGCTCCATAGCTTTTGTGATTTTTCCAGTGTTTTTTACGGATTTAATTCGAGATTTGATTTCTTTACCTGATGCCATAAGGATAATTTATAGTTTATAATTTTCTTATTTTTTCTCTTCAAAGAGTCGTGAGAAATTCTCAAGGAATTCAGAAAGGAGTTTCTTTGTCTCATCAGAAAAATCTTTTGTCTCACGAATACTTGTAAGAATCTTTTCTTCCCGATCAAGAGCAAGAAGAAGATCATGTTCAAAATTACGGACATACTTCACATCAATCTTATCGAGATATCCTGCAGATCATGCAAAGATAATAGCCACTTGTTTTTCGAATGGAATCGGTGAATAAATATCTTGCTTGAGAAGTTCGATCATACGCTTTCCTCGCTCAAGTTGTTTCTTGGTATCGGCATCAAGATCTGAAGCGAATTGAGAGAAGGCTTCAAGTTCACGATATTGTGCAAGAGTAAGTTTCAGAGTTCCTGCATTTTTCTTCATGGCTTTTGTCTGGGCAGATCCACCGACACGAGAGACAGAAAGTCCTATATTGATTGCTGGCTTGACTCAAGAATTGAAGAGTCCAGATTCGAGGAATATTTGACCATCAGTAATCGATATTACATTTGTCGGAATATATGCCGATACATCACCACCCTGAGTTTCGATAATTGGTAGTGCCGTCATAGATCCACCTCCGAGTTCATCATTTAGCTTTGCTGCACGCTCGAGAAGACGAGAGTGAAGATAGAATACATCTCCAGGATATGCCTCACGACCTGGTGGACGACGAAGGAGAAGTGACATTTCACGATAGGCATTTGCATGCTTGGTAAGATCATCATAGATGATAAGTACATGCTGTCATTTGAACATGAAATATTCTCCCATAGTTGCTCCTGAATATGGTGCGAGCCACTGCATCGCAGCAGGTGATGAGGCTCCGGCAGAGACGATGATTGTGTATTCGAGAGCTCCTGCTTTTTTGAGTTCTTCAGCAATTGTGACGACTTTTGAATCCTTTTGTCCGATAGCAACATAGATACACTTTACACCATTTCATTTTTGATTGAGGATTGTATCGATTGCAATTTGTGTTTTTCCTGTCTGACGATCTCCGATGATCAACTCACGCTGACCACGACCGATTGGCACAAGTGCATCGATTGCTTTGATACCTGTAGCCAGAGGTTCATGAACTGATTTACGACTCATGACACCGGTAGCGACACGCTCAGCTGGACAGTATTCGTTTGCCTTAATCTCTCAGAGTCCATCTATAGGATTTCCAAGTGGATCGACGACACGTCCAAGAAGTGCTTCTCAGACTGGAATTTCGAGAATTTTTCCTGTCGCTTTTGCGATCATACCTTCACAGACTGTAGAAAATCATGAAAGTATAACGATACCGACATAGTGTTCTTCAAGATTCATGGCAACTCCCTTAGCTCAGCTATCAAATTCGACAACTTCATTGTAGGCGATATTTCCAAGTCAGATAACTTTGGCGATACCATCACCAAGATAGACGACTTTTCCAGCATTGACACGATCTGGAGAGAGATCGACAGAATCAATTTGTTGTTCGAGTTCTTTTATGAGGCCCTGAGCGAGTTCTATGGCGGATTGAGACATAGGAAAGGAAAGTTAAAAGTATAGAGAAAAAGTTTTGAGGAAGAAATATTTTATTGTCTTACAAGTGATTCAAATCGTGCAAAGGAAACATCGACCATATCATCACCGACAAAAACGCGAACTCCTCAAGTAAGAAGAGGATTTTCTCGTACTATTGGTGGGACTGTATTTTTGTATTGAGGAAAGGAAACCCTGAGACATGCCTTGGCATAACGATCAACAAGTGATATATCCATACTTGGAGCATATTCAATAACTGCTTGATCTTCAGGTGGATTTGCTGGATCTATAAGATTCGCCCTATTTCCTATTTGTTTCATGGAAATACGATAATTCTTCATGATCTGAAGTATGTGCTCCAGTGTCTCACGAGAATACGATGAAAGATTGATTCATGACATAGTTTAGAATTCGATAGTATTAGCATTTTTCTTGAGGAAATCAGCATTCACATCACTTGAAGAGAAAAGTTTTGCATTCATCTTCAGTGCAATATCAAGTACTTTCTTCTTCAGTTCTTCTGCCATAAGTTTGTGCTCAAGTGCGACATCAGCGAATCATTTTGTTCGAGCGACATCAGCATCACGCTGAGCTCTTTCTTCGATTTCTCTTGCTTCTTTGCGAGAGTTTTCTACGATCTCACTTGCGACCATTCGGGCATCGACACGAGATTGATCAAGAATTTTTTCTGCATCATTTTTTGCTTCTGAGAGTAATGCATCACTTTTAGCGAGTTTCTCCTCGAGATCTTTTCTTTTCATTGCCTCTTCATCAAGAAATTTTATGTAAGGAACGAAAAAGAATTTTCGAAGCACAAGAGCAACGATAATAAAATTGACAGCCTGAATAATAAACGATGAGAGGTCGAAGAGAGCGTCCATAAAAGAGAATTATAAATGTATGTATTTCACTTTCATCATTCCTACAAAGACAGGAATGACGAGAAAGAAAAATTACTTAATAAGGAAAAGGGCAGCAAAGGCAAGAAGTCCTGGAACTTCACAAAGAGCAATTGCTGTAAGCATTTTTGCATTGATATCACCAGATGCTGATGGATTGCGACCAATAGCCTGCATAGCACCCATACCGATAAGACCAATACCGACTCCAGAACCAATAACACCGATAAGTGCAAACGCTGTGTACATAAAAGAAAAAGTAAAAAAATAATGAATTCTATGAGACGTTACGGAGAGGAAGTGTCCGATTTGGCTTTCTAGAAATCAAGGAAGAAAGTATTCTCTCTTCCCAAACTTCTAATGGTGATTATCAGGAAGAGATTCGCGTATATAGAGTGATGAAAGTGTCATAAATATATATGCCTGAAGAAATGCAACAAGGAGCTCAAAAAACCAAAATGGAAGAGAGAGAAGACGAAATCCTCCGCTTCCGAAATCTGGGATTTTTGATCCAACAAAAATAGCTACTCCGATAAGTATTGCTCCTACAAAGATATTGAGAAAAAGACGCATAGAGAGTGATCCAATACGGATGAATTCTCCAGCGAAATGAAGCCATCAGACAAATACGCTGACAATTTTTTCAGCAGTGGAATCTCCATGATAATTGAAAAGATAATGACCAAGATGATTGATAGGACCTTTGAGATAAAATGCAGTGAGCTGTGCTACAAGAATCACAGTAAGAGAAAATACGAGAGTCGTGGAAAGATCAGAATAAATAGGACGAAGATAATGTCCGAGCCATTCATCTTTCGAAATAATTACAAGCCAATCAGAAACAAGGCCCATAATATTTCCCAAAAATACTACCACCATTATTCCTCACAGGAGCCACATGTATCTTTTCGCTGCTTCTTTATCACCCAAAAGAGAAGTCGCATAGGCAAGAATACGAGCGACAATATCGACACCAAATGCTCGAAGTCTTGGAAAAGATCGTGTCGAAACAGCTGCATACATAAAAGCAACAAGTACAAAAAGAATTCCCATAAATATCCATGTCGAGAATATTGTATTGGTAATATGGAGTCATCCAATAGACCACCCTTCAATTACTTCGCCTTTCGGCCCGAGAATATGAGGACCACTTTCTTCACTTGATGAAGCATGCTCTTCTCATTTTGACGGAGTCTCTGGAGTGATATTTTCTGATAGAACAACCGGAGCCCCAATAGCCATTGCAGACTGCTCTACAAAACCAAATGTTGAGCAGAAAAGAATCGAGATGAGAATGTATCTAAAAGCGTGTCGCATAGTGAAAATTTCGGTCGAAGTATATAAAAATGCTTTTCTTTTGCAAATCTTTTTTCATTTAAGAATTATTTTTGCTTCAAGAGAACTATTTCTTATACTAAGCATGATTTCTACTATCATAATTTTATCTCCCCTTATGCCCTACCCTACCCTTGATCAAATAGTCCTTGATACTCTTCATCTCTATCAGACAAAAAGAGATCTTCCAAAAATTGATTTTTCACTATTCCAAACACCTCTCGTTGTTGGTAGTGGAAATGGCTACTATACTGGGCGTATACTCTTTCGAAACAGTCCTGCTTATTTTGCGTCTGAAGCAGAAGTCGAAAAAAAGCTCGAAAATATTCCCTCTATCACTAATGTCGTCGTCGTATCAGCGAGTGGAGAAAAACATGCCCCAATTATTCTCAATATAGCCAAAAAATATAAGAAAAATACTTTCCTTATCTCATCAAGCGAGAAAAGTCTTGGAAGAGAAATTGCTGATAGGAGTATCATTATGCCAAAAATTCGAGAACCTTACACATTCAATACCTCCACTTATTTTGGTTATCTCTATTCTGAAGATACATCTCTAGATCTCAGGAAGCTCGAAGAATTTCTTTGTTGAGATTTCAAAAAAATCCTCGAAAATATATCTTTTCGAGAGTATAAAAGCTTTTTTATTGTACTTCCAGATGCATTTGTTCTTCTGAGAGAAATGATCGAAGTGAAATTCATAGAATTATTCGGGCGGAAAATTGCCCGAGATATATTCACCTATGAGCAAATGAAACACGCTACAACTGTCATACAAGATGAATGAGAACTTTTCCTTTGTTTCTGAAATACAAGCGAGATAAAATATGGGAATAACCAGGTAAATCTTCCGATATTCCATGAATCAAGCTATGCTGCAATGATGCTTATATCATACTATCTCGTCGGAAAAATACAGTCATCTCTTCCATCATATTTCATGAATTCTATCGAAGACTACTGTATTCGAGCAAAGCTTCAAAGTGGGTTTAATATTTCTCCTTGGGTTGAAGTATAAGTCACTCTCAATATTGATTGAACCTTATTCTCCCATCACCACACATCCTGTCTTTTCGAGAGCAAGATCAGCTTCCTTAAGTTTATATTTCTGTAGAGGGAGTTCAGAGATGCCCATATGAGTTGCAAGTTCATGAGCAGATTCCCCATAAGTGACAATCATACGAGATTCGATTTTCTCTATAAGTGGAACACTGAGTTTTGATGTCGGCATGATAAGAATATCCAGATCTCAGAGAAAAGTAAGTCATTCTGTAGAGAGATCTCCAAGAATACTCGGAATATATCCGACACTATATCCTTCGATACGAAGTTGGTAAATCAGGACACCTGTATCTTCGTGTACGTAAGCAAGAAATCCTCATTTCTCATATTCTCATGGCATTTCGAGAGAAAGAGAATCAAGCATAATAGAATCTGGAAGAAATACGATACTTTTCTTCTCCGATTCAATTGAGAGAGTATTATTTTTGTAGAAGAATTCCATAGTAATGATTTTAGATTAGAGGAGATAGGAAATAGGTGAAACATAGTTTATTTTTTTGACTGGATAAGTCAAACAATCATACGAGAGATTTCATTTATCTCAGAAATCAAGGACTCGTACTCCAGAAGAGAAATAAAATGGAGACGATATGAAAGCTCTATCTGTGTCTCAATTTCTGCACAAGATCCACGCGCAATATAGAGAAAATGAATCTGATCTTTCAAAGTTTGTCGTGTATTTCATTCTGCAATATTACTCGCTATAGATATTGATGATCTTTTAATTTGATCGACCAATCCATACATTTCTATTTTTGGAAATTTCATACATATACCGTAGATACTCTCTACAAGATGCATTGATTTTTGCCAAACCTTTAAGTCCTTAAAAGTATTCATAATAATTTAGAATGCTAATATTTAATTTCTATCTCCTACCTCCTATAATCTTCTTCCTAGATTCTACATGAAATGTATGTTCTTCTCGAGAAACCCGACAACATCAGGTTTCAGAAAAACATTCTTGAGTTCTTCAGGAGTAAACCACTTGTATCCAATAAACCGCTCCTCTCTGCGAGGACGTGGTTCAGATTTTCCTGTATATTTTACGAGAAAAAGTGAAACTTCCTTATGAATGATCGGTGCACCTTCGAGATATCCAGCGATAAAGGAATAGGCAATCTTATTCATGAACTTGACGACTTCGAGATCCTTCTCAGCAAGACCAGTCTCTTCCGATATTTCTCGGATAGCTGTCTGCATGGCAGTCTCATTTTCTTCTATATGTCCTTTTGGAAGAACATACTCGAGTTCATTCCTTGCATTTTTCCAAGCAAGCATGAGAACTTGTATATGAGTTCAGATTTTTCTATAGACCATACCGCCAGCACTCTTTTCATGGAGTTCTGTCATAGTATTTATATATTAGGGAACAACTGTTTAGGAGTATATCGAAAAAGAAGGAAAAAGCAAGCAGCAAAAATCTCTTACGAAATCGATATATCATAGAAACAGAAAAATCATGAGAAAAGTTGCATTTTTCGATTTTTTTTATACCTTAGTCTAAGTTGCGCGTTCGCGTGTTTTCCATTGTCTCTTATCAACTTTCAATTTTTCTCATGCGTTTTCGTATTGACACCGATATCTTCCGCAAAGCCATAGATGTAGCCAGTCATGCGACTGGAACGAACAATCTCACTCCCATTCTTGAGAATATTCTTATCGATGCAGGATACAAGAGACTTGTCCTCACGGGCAATAATCTCGAAATGGCGATCGAATATATCGTCGAGGAGAAGGTCGATGTCGAAGTCGAAGGTCGTTTTACGATTTCTTCGAAATTCCTCACGGCATATATCGCTCTTGTGCAAGACAAAGAGGTCACAGTCGAGCTCGAAAAATGAGGAAGTCTCAGATTCACAACAGCTTCAAGTAATACAAAATTCAAAGGTGCAAGTGCAGATAAATTTCCTATCATACCAAATCTTGTCGCCAATACTCCCCTTCGAATAGAATCAAAAGATCTTAAAATTGCTATAGAAAAAACCCTCTTTTCAACTGCAGATGGTGCGATTCGCCCAGTACTTGCAGGAATATTTCTCCATGCAAATAAGGAAAAACTCATTTTTGCCTCGACTGATAGCTTCCGACTCTCAGAATTTATCGTGAAGACGAATTCTCCTGAAAGCTATACTCCTGTAATAATTCCAAAAAAAACTGCTGCAGAACTCGCTCGTATCGTCAATGATGAAAATGAAAAAATGCCAATAGAGCTCTATTTTCATGAAAATCAGTTGCTCGCAACTCGTGGTAATATACGTCTTTCTTCAAGACTCCTTTCAGGAAAATTTCCTGAATATGATGGATTTTTCCCAAAAGAATTCATGACAAAAACGACAGTACTTCAGAGTGATCTTGTGACAAGTCTACGTCAAGCAAATCTCGTCGCCCGAGAAAACAACTACAATACTCGCATCAGATCTAAGCATGAGTGAGTGGTCGAAATCTCTACAGGAGATACGGAGGTCTGAGCATCAAGTATATCTATATCATGATCTGTGGAATGACAGGAAGATATCGTCGGAGTGAATGCTCAATATGTTCTCGAAGCACTCTCTGTAATACGGGAAGATTATGTCAGTTTTGAATACAAGTCAGCACTCTCGCCAATCATTATCAAGTGAGTTCCTGGAGAAGATGGGAAGTATAGTTATCGTCACCTTATCATGCCACTCAAGATTTAGTCTATGATCAATCAGCTTAATACTCTCGAATCTCGCGCTCTTGCGACACTTCCGACAATAGAAAGTGAAGAAGCACTCATTCTCTACAAAAACACACTTCTCTGAAAAACTGGGGAGCTCACAATGATACTCAAATGACTCAAAGATCTCTCTCCGGAGGATCGTACGACTGTAGGAAAGCGAGCAAATGAACTCCGTGATACTCTCACGGAAGCCGTAGAAAATCAAAAGAAAATCATCGAGCAAAATACTATTCGTGAAAAACTCGGAAGTGAATGGGAAGATACGACAATACCTTTTGAGAGAAAAAAATGATCACTTCATCCGATCACTCTTGTACGACAAGATGTCGAAGATACTTTTCGTCGTATGGGATTCGATATATACGAATCCATGGAAGTCACGACAGAATATCTCAATTTTGATACCGTAAATGTCCCAAAAACACATCCAGCTCGAGATATGCAAGATACGTTCTGGCTCGAATGAACTGGGAATGTTCTCGCGACTCAGACTTCTTGTATGCAGAACCTCATCATGCGAAACAATACACCTCCGATTCGTGCGATCATTCCTGGACGTGTATTTCGAAATGAGGATGTCGATGCGACGCACGACAATACATTCTATCAAGTCGAGGGAATCGTTGTCGATAAGGGAATCGGTATGTGACATCTCAAATTCACTATCACGACCATGCTTTCAGATATTTTTGGAAAAGAAGTAAAAATCCGTATGCGTCCAGGCTACTTCCCTTTTGTCGAGCCAGGCGTCGAGATCGACTTCTCTTGTCCATTCTGTGATGGAGTCGGATGCAAGATATGCAAATGATCTGGCTGGATAGAATTCATGGGAGCAGGACTTATTCATCCAAATGTACTTCGTGAAGGATGACTTGATCCTGAAGTCTATACAGGCTTTGCATTCTGATTTGGACTCAATCGTCTTGTGATGATAAAATATGGAATTCCTGATCTCCGCTATTTCATGAATCCTGATGTGAGATTTCTAAAACAGTTTTAGAAATAATATTCTTACAATAAATGGTTTAATATTTGCACATTTTCGAATTATTTGGTATAATACATGAAATAATTCTTGTTTATGCTTGCACGTACAAAATATATCAAATCATTTCATGAGCTTTTAGAGACTTCAGAAAAGCAATATATTGCAATAATTTGAGAGGAAAATATAGGAAAATCTACTTTTCTTGAGACACTCAAAGAAGATAAGGCGTTTTCAAAGAAAAATACACTCTGGATTTCTCCTGAAAATCTAGAGATTTCTAACAAAATCCGAATAGCCGATACTATCGAAAACATCATTATTGATGGAAATGTTGAAAATATTTCTATTATTCGGACATTTATAGAATCCAAATCGTTCGAAAATACAGTTATCTTCATAAGTACGAAGAAAATCGATGAAGTGAATACGGAAAATTTTCTTCTTCCATGAGTCAGTTTTCGTGAGTATGCGGAATCGGAAAGTATGCAAATTGATATCGGTAAAATTCTTTCTGGAATTTCGGATGTTGAAAGACTTAATATTCTTCGTGATACATATATTCAGAGATGATATTTCCCACATCATATTGATGACCCTACCTCCATAGTCGAAGACTTTGATACAAAATGTACAATTATGAAAGAGGAATTGTTCGATAAGGAGCATGGAATTTTTATTGAGTACATGCGGACACTTGCAATGAACACTTGAAATCTTTTTAAGGCAGACCAATTGGCAAAACTTCTCTCCTTATCACGACGAAAAATCCACAAATATACTGAAATTCTGATGAAACATAATGTTATCAAAGCAATTGGTCCTTGGGTCGAAAATGTAGAGACTGAGACGTCTCGTCATGTGAAGATATACTTCTCTGATCTTTCCTTCATGAAGTCACTTCTGGGTGACCTCTATTTTCAAGGACAAATGAAACAATGAGTCATCGAAAATTTTGTTTTTCTTGAAATTGAAAGGAAACTTGGAACATCACATAAAATCCATTTTTACCGAAAAAAATCTGGTGCAGAAATTTCTTTTGTTCTCGAAAATATCGAAAATACCATGCTCACTGTAATTGATGTGAGTCAGAAGAATGTGAATACTCCTTCCCAAGCTCTCAAATCATTCGATACAAGTTATCATACTCGTGTCGAACGCTATATGATTCTCAATGAATCAATTGCCATGAAGAAAGATATATGATGAGTATCTCTTCTCATCCTTCCTCATATCGCCATATAAATCGAGCTCTTTGCTCGATTTTTTCTTTACTTTTTTCTATTGCTTCATAGACTAATCGTGAACTCATTATCGATTATTTATTTTTAGTTTTCGATACAGGAATTTCTTCTGTATCTAAAAATTATTCATTATCAATTACTAACTATCAGTTGACTATGCATCTCGTCATTATGGCTGCAGGAGAAGGCTCGCGCATGCGACCTCTCACAGATACAACTCCGAAACCTCTCATAAAAATCTGTGGAAAAACAATTATCGAGCACAATATAGAATCTATTGTCGAGCATTTTGATGAGATTTATATGATAGTAAAGTATAAGAAGCATGCATTCGTCGAGTATTTTGGTACTCATTACCGATGAAAGCCAATTCACTATATCGAACAAATTGATACTTCTGGAACTGGTGCAGCAATCCTGTCACTTGAGAGGAGAATTACAGGAAGCTTTATCGTCATCTCCTGAGATGATCTCTATGATGGAGAAGATATATTGAATCTTGCACAAATAGAAGGCCATGGAACTCTCTGTAAGGCTGTCAATGATCCAGAGAATTTTGGAATATTCACACGAAATAATGCCGGAAAACCCACAGGAATAGTAGAGAAACCAACGAATCCTACTCTTGGAAATCTTGCGAATATAGGAATACATAAGCTTGATAGTGGTATTTTTCTCCTCCTTCGGAATATTCCACTCTCCTCACGTGGAGAACTCGAGATTACTGATCTTATCCATATCTATATTGAACATGGAGGATATAGTATCGTCGAAGCTGTCGGTCGATGGATTCCGATAGGCTATCCATGGGATCTTCTGAATGCTAATGATCTCATCATAGGCAACTATATAGAAAGTGTCAATAAGTGAGCGACCATCGAACCAAATGTGACAATAAAAGGAAATGTCTATCTCGAAGAAGGTGTCATACTCAAGTCTGGAACATATATCGAAGGAAATGCTTATTTTGGAAAAAATGCAGTGATCTGACCAAATAGCTATATCAGAGGAAATACAAGTATAGGAGCCGAATCAAAAATCTGATCTTTCGTCGAATGCAAAAATACCTATCTTGGTGATCACTCAGCTATACCTCATCTCTCGTATTTTGGAGATTCTGTGATCGGAAATAATGTCAATATTGGTGCTGGATCAAAAGTAGCCAATCTCAGGCATGACCATGCAAATATTCGAGTCAAAGTGAAAGATAAACTTATCAATAGCTGAAGAAAGAAACTCGGAACTGTCATTGGCGATGGAAGTCGTCTTGGAATCAATACAACTATCTATCCAGGAAGAATAATACCAACCAATGGAGCAACTATCCCTGGTGAGATCGTAAAATAAATTCAGAGACAGATCCTCACTTTTTCGATGTATTTCTCGGAGAAATCGAAAAAAGAAAGCCTAGTAAGAAATATGGATGTCTACTCCTTCAAGATCTGTAAGAGTATCGATAAGGAGTGTATAGTAAGTATTTCAATTCTTATGCACAGTACTGAGATGCTCCTTGAGAAGATGATTTTCTTGTATGATAATCTTTTCTATAGATGAATCTCTAAGTACATCATAGAGAGCATCGAAGTTCCTTCCAAAGATATTGGCATCAAGATGAAGTGAAGAGATAATCCCATCATAGAAAGTCTCGAGTGAAATAATATCTTTCCCTGAAAGTGTAAGTGAATTCATAGAATACATCATAGAGAAAAACTTGCTTTTTGCAAAAAGATCATATAATCCATGCACGTCCAAGTACACGTGAAATGTGGGAGTTCCTAAGGCTATCCTGGTCAGAGAGCCAAAAAAGAACGATTGGACCAATTTATTTTTTCACGTTTTTTATTATGTCTACGAAACATGGCAAGAAATACAATCAGGCAGTTGCCCTCATAGAGGACAACCGAGCCTATAGTATCAAGGAGGCTGTCGAACTTCTCGAACGCACCAATACAGTAAAATTTGATCCAACGATCGAAATTCACTTCAACCTCAATATCGACCCTCGCCAAGCTGATCAGCTCGTACGTGCGACTCTCTCTCTTCCTCATGGAACTGGTAAGACCAAGCGTATCGGTGCCTTCACTGACCTCGGTAACGAGGCAGAGCTCAAAGCTGCAGGTGTCACTGTCGCAGGAAATGAAGATCTCATCGATGCTGTACTCCAGAATAAGATCGAGTTCGACATCGCTATCGCGACAACTGGTATGATGAAGAAGATGGGTAAGGTCGCAAAGGTTCTCGGACCAAAGGGTCTTATGCCAAATCCAAAAGCTGGAACTGTCGGTGATGATCTCATCGCTATAGCAAAGGAGCTCAATGCATGACGATTCGAATTCAAAAATGATAAGCAAGGAAATGTACACTCTATTCTCGGAAAGCTCTCATTCGGTACGAAGAAGCTCGAAGAAAATCTTACATTCTTTATCGCTGCTATCAAAGCAGCTCGTCCATCTGGACTCAAGAATGGTGCATGATTCTCCAAGAGTATCTATATCTGTAATGCTATGGGGCCTGGTATCAAAATCGATATCAATCTCTAGTCTCTCCCGTACCTGTCATTGCGAGGTACGAAGCAATCCATGTTTCTGAATCATAAAGCTTTCTAAAAATCAGGTCAAAAAAATCTCTCTAGAAATAGAGAGATTTTTTATTATAGTTTATTTGTTGAAATAAACTATATATGCTAATATACAAGGGATGTTACTATTTATAAGAATTATGGATACTATTAACTCTTCTGACTGAAAAGAAAGTCTAATTAGTTTAGATAAACTAATTAGACTTATCGTACAAGCAAATTGAAAAAGAATTTCCGAAACAATTGAATACACTACATGGCCAGTAGATATTTTTAAGAGAACATTTGATAATTTTAGATTAACCAATCCATGAAAATTTAGATTTATCCAATCACAATGAATTATTATAGATCTATGAAATGGCATGTTTAGACCAAAACCTATAGATATGAAAGAACTATGATTCCATACTTATATATGAATCGATTTCTATCATAAAACTGATACTGATGTAATAAAGGACTGAATTCGGTATATAATGAAAAAATGAGATTTCTTTTGAATCCTTGAAATTTTACCAAACGAAAGCATTCCATGTATACACATGGCAATGATTGATGGTTTTATACTAAATGGCGAAGAGGAGAAGCTTTTGGAACTACTAAATAGAAAACTTGCAAAAGAATGATCTATCGTTTACTGAGATAGTTTTTAAACTACCCCCTCCCCTTAAATGCTGATAGGAGCGTAATCTCATCAGCATATTCGATACTTCCTGCATGAGGAAGTCATTTTGAGAGACGAGAGATTTTTACACTTCTTGGCATATGCTCGATCGCATAGAGCGCTGTCGCTTCTCATTCGATATTTGGATTGGTCGCAAGGATAATTTCTGCGATCTCTCTATCTTCTCCGACTCGAGTGAAGAGGCTCTTGTAGTTCAGCTTATCTGGCATCACTCCTGCTATTGGTGATATAGATCCTCAGAGGACATGATAGCGGCCATGATAGACTCATGTTCTCTCTATTGAGACCATATCGAGATAATCTTCGACGATACAGAGAACTGTCTGATCACGCTTGGTATCATTGCATATTTTGCAACGGGGAGATATGACATCCGTCATTCCATGACACACCTCACATTCCATAAGAGAATCATGAAGTGAATCAAGAATCTTCGCGAAATTCTTCACATACGCACGATTCGATTTGAAGAGAAAAAAAGCAAGCTTCGCTGCTGTCTTCTCTCCAATTCATGGCAAAAAATGTATCATATCTATGAGTCGCTTGAGCGTTTCTGGCATGAATACTGAAGACTAATAGTTAAAAACCAATAGCTAATAATTTGAGAAAGGAGCTAAACTTCGCTGTCTATTATTAGGTATTCGTCATTAGTTATTCGTTTCCTTGAAGTTGCTGTCATTTCATCACAAGAAACCCAGGACGATCGACCATTTGCATAGAAGAAATAATCGAAGAGTTCATCACTGAACCGATAGCTTGACCTTCTGCGATACGGATATCGAGAAGATTTTCTTGAAACGAGAGTTCTCGGTTTTTTACTTGAAGGGAACGGATATTGTATCACTTTGTTGCATTTTCATTGAGAATCCAGACGTAGTAGACACCGAGAAGTGCTATCATCACAATAGCGAGAATATACGTCTGTGTAAATGAGAGACGGTAGTGTTCACGCGCTGCTTTTCTCTCTGAAAAGAAAGGAATATGTCATTTTTTTGCGACAAGGACGTTGGCATTCATACAATGTTTTTTAGATTTTTTGGATAACTCGCATTTTTGCACTTCGACTTCGAGGATTTCTTTCTATTTCTTCTGGAGTTGGTATGATTGGTTTTTTTGTATATTTTCGAAATTTTGCTTTTTCTCGGATCTGTCCAGTCGTATCATCGATCACATCGTCAAGATATGGTGCAAAAAGCTGTTTCACGAGACGATCTTCGAGTGAATGAAATGTAATAACTGCAAGAAGTCATCCATGATCGAGAAGCGAGAGAGCATCTCTGAGTGATGATTCTATATGAGAAAATTCATCATTCACGGCAATACGAAGCGCCTGGAAGACACGAATGGGAGATTTCGGATCAAAACTCGATGTCTCTATGAGAGAGAGAAGTTTTCCTGTCGTGTCGATTCTATATTCTTTCCGGGCTTTGACAATAGCATTTGCAATAAACCATGATTTTTTCTCTTCGCCATAGAGAGTAAAAATTCGCACAAGATCATTCACTTCAGTATTCATGACAATATCTTCTGCTGTCTTTCCTTTCGTACGATCGAATCTCATATCGAGTGGTCCATCGAACCTGGTAGAAAATCCGCGATCTCCTTCATCATAATGAACACTACTCACTCCGAGATCATAGAGAATAAAGTTCGCTTTCGAAAGTGAATGTCCTGAAGTCACTGAAATGATATCCGAGAAACTCGCATGGATACAATATTTTGGAAGAGATGGATTGATATTATCAAGATATTCTTTTGCTCGTATGAGATTTTCCTTATCACGATCAATACCCAGAAAAACATCCGAATCTGAAAGTTTCTTGCATATCTCGCTTGCATGTCATCCGAGACCAAGTGTCGCATCAATAACTATTTTTTTTTGATTCGAAGGAAGAGAGGAGAATATTTCTAATACGGCTTCAAGAAGAACAGGATCATGAAGTGAAGATGGCACAAATATATATAAAAACAAGAAATATCGCGAATAGAAGATAGTCTCTTTTCTATTTTTGTCAAAACAAAATTCCCTTCTTTTCGTAGCGTTTTTTTTCGAATTTTATCTTGAAGAAATAATTATTTTAATTATTAATATAAAGTATTTTAGATATTTTATACAAGTTTTTTACAAAATTTGTATAATTTTTGATGAGATTCTCACAAAAAATGTGTAAAAACTGGTTTTTCGTTTGAAAAAATGACATTTTTTTCTATAATTCGCGCATGTCAAAATTCAAAACAAAAAAGCTTTCGATAAAAGAGTCTGTCCTCTCTCCAAAATCAGAAGAAATAGTCATAGAAAAGACCAAAAAGAAATGGTTTTCCTATAAAATAATTATCGCTCTTGGTATTCTCATTCTAAGTCTTTTTTTTGTTATTCAAGTTGCTACAAAAGCATTCCAATGAAACATGAAGAATGGATCAGAAAACTTCGTGCCAAGTATTGTCGAAGAATTTGTAGCAAAGAAAGTAGAGTGAACGACGAATATCCTCATTGCTGGAATAGGATGAAAGGGTCATGATGGAGGTGAACTCACCGATTCTATTATGCTTGCATCACTCGATGGTGCCACACACCATGTCACACTCCTTTCGATTCCGAGAGATCTCTATGTATCATACCCGAAAGAGAAATGATCTGGTCGAGTCAATACCCTCTATGATATGGGAAGGTCGAATAATGTAGGAATTACATATCTTGCTGAAAAGGTCAGAGAGATTACATGACAACCTATAGATCACTACATTGTCATTGATTTTTCTGGATTCAAACAAATTATCGATATTCTCTGAGGGGTCACGGTCGATGTACCAGAAGATCTCACTGATAGAGAATATCCTGATTATAATTGGTGATATATTACATTCTCCGTGAAGAAGTGACTTCAAATTTTTGATGGTGAGACGGCTCTTCGGTATGCTCGTAGTCGTCATTCGACAAGCGATTTTGATAGATCAAATAGACAACAACTCATTATCAAAGCTATCAAAGAAAAAGCCGCAGATCTCTGATATATCACAAATCCTGAAAAAATTGGTGAACTCTATAATGCAGTCATTTCTCACCTCGACACTGATATGAGTATTGCAAAAATGGCAGAATTTGCTCTTACATTTCGTGATATAAAAAGTGAAGATATCGGAATTGTTTCTCTCTCAGATACTTGTCTTTCTTTGACAAAATGTACTCCATGAAGCTATCTCTATGCTCCAAGTCGAGAACTTTTCTGATGAGCTGCCGTGATCATCCCAGAAAATGCACATGCAAATAAGCTCAGCTATTATGACGATATACGACGTTTTGTGGCAATAACTTTCCAATTCCCAACTCTGAGACTTGGGGAAAGAAATATTGTTATTGTGAGTGACGTTTCTATGAGAAAACGTGCTGAAGAGATTGGATTTGGCCTCGCAAAGCTTGGACTTCCCTTCTCATTCGAGAAGACACTTACAACCAGTGGATCAATAGAAAAAAGTCATATAAATATCTATTATCATAGTGATTTGGATGTTGGTATTTCTCCAAATAGTCCGAGCGTTCTTGCTCTCAAAAATATTGAAGAAGCAATTCCTTATACATTCGTCGACCGAAATGAATATATCAATACTTCTGGACCAAAAATAGAAATTGTCCTTGGAAAAGACGCAAATGAATACTTTACATTATTCAAAAATCCGTATTATCTTCCTATTGCCCCAAAGGCAAACGTATCAGGTGAGATTTGAATGAATTCTGGATGAATCCTCTCAAAAAACTCTTCATGACAAAAAATCCAACCAGCTCCGCAAAGAATTTCCTGAGAAAATAAAATTGTCCCATGAGAATGGGAAAACTTCTAGTTTCTTATACAATTATTTCTCTCTATGCAGCACTCTCGAAACCCTGTGCAAAATACCTCTTCATGGTTTTCTTGGAAAAAGATTTTCTCACTAAAAAATATTCTTCGATTTTTTGGAATATGCCTTATTCTATGAGTTGTTGGAATCGGACTTACATGGATTATTTTCCTTCGAGGCGTTCCTTCGATCGAATCTCTTGAGCGTGGAGATTATTTTTGAGAAAGTACGGTAATCTATGATAAAGATAATAATCCTATATATACTCTCTTTACGAATGGAAAACGCACATACGCAAAGTACAACGATATTTCAGAAAATATTATTAATGCTATGGTTAGCACAGAGGATAAGACATTTTTCGAAAATCCTGGTGTTGATATCAAATGACTTCTTCGTGCTGGAATAAACTATATTAGCGGAAAGACAGATCGAATTAAAGGAACTTCTACTCTTTCACAACAACTCATCAGCTATACACTCCTTTCCAAGGAACGATCTATCAAGAGAAAAGTACAAGAAGCATATCTTTCATATGCACTCAATAATAATTACTCTAAAGAGAAAATACTAGAAATGTATCTGAACGCTATCTCTTTCTGATATAATGCCGATGGAATTGAAGAGGCATCAAAGACATATTTCGGAAAGAGTGCGAAGGATGTCTGACCACTTGGAGCATCGATTCTCGCTTCCCTTCCAAAATGACCAACATACTATTCTCCATACCTTCATAGAGATCGAATAATGTGAAAGGTATATGTCTATCCCGTAGATGATCCTTCGAGTAGTATTTCTCTGGATACTATTCTAGCAAAAGAACAGTATAAATCACTCTATAGTAGTTTTCGATCATACTTGAGTGGAATAACAATCGCAAGTAATAATGGTTCAATGGATATCTGTGGAGTAAATGTATCATATATTCGAGATACAAAATTCACTCCAAATAAAGAATGATGTATAAAAATCTGACAAGATGATCTCCTTCTATTTTTTGGAGATATAATTATTCGAGAGAATATGACAGCATCATGAACAAATGGAAATTTTGCCCTTGAATATACTATAGGACGTAAGGATTTTGTCGCTTCTCGCATGCTTGAAGATGGAAAAATCGATGGAAAAATCTTTAAAAATATTGTCTATGATGGACTCGAATTTACATTCAAAAAATATAGTGAAAATATTCGATATCCATATTTTGTAATGTATATCAAAGAATATCTTGAGTCAAAGTATGGGAAAGATATTGATGTAACTGCTGGACTCAAGGTATATACTACCATTGATCCAAAGCTTCAAGATAAAGCGGAGGAACTCGTAAAAAAGCAAGTTGCTATAAATAAAGCACAATATGGCGCTACAAGTGCTGCTCTCGTGAGTATGGATAATAAGAGTGGTGGAATACTCTCAATGGTATGATGACCCGATTATTTTGACATAGAAAATGGAGGAAATAATAATATGATACTTGCGAAAAGACAACCTTGATCCTCATTTAAGCCAATTATCTATGCTCTTGCAATTTCGAAATATCCGATTGGACCAGAAAGTCCTGTAGCTGATGTAAAAACAAGTTTCTGAAAGTATATACCGAATGATTATGATAATACATTTAAGGGTATTATGCCACTGCGAAAAGCTCTTGCTTGGTCTCGGAATATCCCTGCAGTAAAAATGTTCTATCTTGCAGGAAAAGAAGATGAGATAGTAAAATTCTGAAAAAGTATTGGACTTTCAACACTTCAGGAAAATGCCTGATATTGAGCACCTCTTGCTATTGGTTCTGCAGAAGTACGACCTATAGATCTTATGCAAGCATATAGTGTTCTTGCAAATGAATGAGTAAAACATGATGTCTATGCGGTAGAAAAAATTGAAGACAGTGATGGAAATATTTTGGAACAACATAAGGTTGTGGATTCTTCCCCATTATTCTCCCCTGCTGCAGCCTATATAACTACAAAGATTATATCTGATGCGGATTCGCGGCCTGAAGGTTTTTGGAGGAATGCACTTACCATATCTGGCAGGAATATCGCAGCAAAGACCGGAACATCAAATAAAGAAATATGAAAAGATAAGATTCTTCCTCGCGATCTCTGGACTGCATGATACTCTCCACAAATTACGACGGTTGTATGGGCAGGGAATGTCTCTGGAAAAGAGACAAAGTGAACATGTGATGGACTCAATTGTGCTGCAGGCATATGGAAACCCTATATGGAATTCGCTCATAAAGATCTTCCAAAAGAAGACTGGAAAAAGCCAGATGGCGTCTATAGCTATGTCATAGCAAAAGCAAGTGGAAAGCTTGCTACTACAGACACTCCTGATGATCAGAAAATATCCACAATAATGGCTGTAAAACTCACTGAATACGATAATGGATTCAAGGAAGAGAAAGTTGATACTCTCTGCAATGGTCCAGTCTCCGAGAATACTCCTCCTGGAGCTATAGGAACTCTATTAATTCCAAGTGCAAGTCCAATTATTGATGGATATGACCCTGCTTGGACTGTTGGATTTTTCGAGGCAATCAATGCTATAAGCAATTGAAGTGGAGCTACATCACCCATTCCTCGGTCAGATAAACCATGCGAGAGGCCAGGCGGTCCCGGAAACATTTCTATCAGTATAAATATTGCAGGAATCAATCCGAATGATACTACTGAAGGGAAGAAAATCATCGAAGCATCTTGGATCGGTGACCGTCCTATCAAAAGCATCAAAATAAAATATGCGAATGAAGAAAAGCTTTCAAATGTATTTGAAAGCTGAGCAAAGATGACTGGATCAGCTCGCACAAGTATTGATCTTAAAAATGGTGATCATACGTTTATCGTCGAGATTAATGATATATATGGATTTACTTATACGGAATCAAGAACCATCACTATAGGATGAATATCAAATAGTGGATGAAACCCGACTATAGCCCTTATTAATCCAAAAGAAGCAAATCCAAAAATTAATCTCTATAGTGGCGATAATTTCAATCTCCGTTTTAGTGTCAATATTTCAACTTCAGCGCGAGAGATCGCAATCTTTATAGATGATAAAGTAGTTCATAATGCTTCTGCGTGAGATCTTTTTATGATTCCAATTACTTCATCTTGACTCTCAGTATGATCTCATGTCCTTCGTATACAAGTGCTCGATGGAAATATGAATAAGGCAGAAAAAAATATTCAGTTCACTATCCTTCCCAGGTAATTTTTATATTATGCAATTCTCTCATGTGAGTCTCGCTTATGGCGAACGAACAATTATTAGACATATGAATCTCTCTATAGAAAAATGAGAATTTGTTTTTCTTATAGGAACTTCAGGAAGTGGAAAAACAAGTTTTATCAAGTGACTTATTGGGGCACTAAAACCAAGAGAATGATATATCATGGATACAAAATGAAGAGATATTTATCTTCTGAATTCTTCTGATCTTCTCTCTTATAGACGAACTATTGGTGTTATATTTCAGGACTTTAAGCTTCTTCCTCGAAAAACTGTTAGAGAAAATGTTGCATTTGCTATGGAAGTTTCTGGATACGATGCTCGAACTATCGCACACCGAGTTCCTGAAGTTCTTGCCCAAGTCGGACTTCTGACAAAAAAAGAAAAATTTATAGAATCACTCTCTGGATGAGAGCTTCAGCGAACAGCCATAGCACGAGCACTTATTCATAATCCAGAAATCATTATCGGTGATGAACCGACAGGAAATCTTGACCCAAAGAATGCTGAAGAAATTATAGAACTTCTCAAGGAACTCAATAAGATTGGAAAAACTATTATTATTGCAACGCATGATGATAGACTTGTTAATAGTCTTAAAAAACGTGTTATTGCTTTTTCTGATGGAAAAGTAGTTTCTGATGAGTATCCATGAACTTATATCCTCTAGATTATGCTCGACCCAAAAGAGTCTCTCTCTCGAAAATTCATCACAAAATGAGCTTGGCTTTATGCTTTTGTTTTTATTACTGCTCCTCTTGGATATGTCATGAGGATTATCCTCACGTGAGAATTGACACCGGAAGAGATTGGAATAATTTATGGAACTATTTCACTTTTAGCACTTGTTGGAGTATATACTGACTTTTGACTTACTGAAAGTCTCAATTATTTTCTCCCAAAATATCTCATAAAGAATGATTACGCTCGATCGAAATATCTTCTTCTTTTTACCCTCATTGCTCAGGTAAGTACAAGTACGCTTGTAAGTTTCTGACTTTATTTTTGAGCTTCTTTTCTTGCACAAGAATATTTCCATACACTACATGCACAACCCGTAATACAAATATTCTCATTCTATTTTATAGGTGGTCATATATTACAAGTTATTAGTACATTTTTTAATGCGATTCAGAATGTTAAATTACAAAAAAGCATTGAGCTCTTCCGAATGATAATGACTGTATGAGGAGCGCTTATTCTCTTATTTTCTGGAAACGGGAACATAGAGACGTATTCATGGATTTGGATACTGTGACTCTATTTCTGACTTATTCTTTGATGCTTCATTTTCTACTTCTCATATTATAAAGTATATCTCACCCTTCCTATCAAAAAGGATCTTATCCTCCGAAAAGATCTAATTCATTATTCTCTTTGAACACTTTTCTCTGCTAATGTAAGTACAGTGCTCCATCAGCTCGATATGCAATTTGTTACCTATTTTTTATGAGTATATGATACTGGTATCTATTCCATATACTTAGCACTTGTAGGAATTCCATTTATTTTCCTTTGACCTCTTATTGGATTTCTCTATCCGGTTATCTCAGAAATCTGAGGGCGTTCTGAATTAGAAAAAATAAAGACGATTTATTCCATCTTTTCGACTCATCTTTCTATTATCATGCTTTGGATATCAGGAATTTTTTTTCTGATCGGATGAGATATAGTCACCCTGCTCTTTTGAGAAAAATTTATTGAGTCAGGGATCGCACTTGCATTTATTGCACCTTTTCTTTTTCTCAATGTCTTGATTCAGATAAATTTCCAGATTCTCTGATGACTCGGGTACGTTAAGAAACGTATAAAAGTGCTTATTTGGACTGTTCTCTTCAGTGTACCCGTAAGTCTGATTTGTATTCTTGGATATAAATATCATTCTATTCCATTTCCAAGTGGATCTGCTGCAGCATCATTCGCTGTTGGAATCTCATGGGTATTATTATGGGTACTCAGCTATAGAGCAGTCCGCGAATATGCCCATTGATTCCTTTGGTGAATATTCTCTAGAAATTTCATTATTGTTTGGATTCTCAGCATTCTCCTCACTCTATTTCCATTCTATAAAAATATCCATATGGGATTCTCAGGAAGATTTATCTCTCTTCCAGCAATCTGATTTGTTTTATTGGGTTCTTTGATTATATTTCTTGTGGTGAATTTCCGACAAATAAAACAGTTCATGCAGACAATCCGAAATGTTCGTAATTGAAATCTTTAAATAATCTTCTTTTTCTATATGGCTCAACTTATTTTTGCAAGTATTGGATTTGTTGTCTGGGGTATTTCTATAATACTCATGTATTATTCAAAATCTTATAGTGGTATTGATCATATAGAATCAACGACAAATTTATGAGGATATCTTATGACTATTCTCTTCTTTTACGCTATTTATAAGGGATATACGCTTCTTCTTTCTCCAAAGAAGAAAATAAAAATCTGATTCTTTGGCATTCTCTGAGGAATTTTCTTACACATACTCATACTCTCATGATTCTATTCTTCTTTTCCTGAGGTGGTACAAAGCCCACTCATGTGATGAGCTATTCCAAGTAGTGTCACGCTTTTTATTCATATCATCTCTCTTCTTATTTATCCTCTCATTCTTGTCTTTTTGACTCGAAGTGTAGGGTACACTCTTCTTCATTTCATTTTCCAAGATTGGAGAAAAGAGGATATGCGTATCAGAGTAATCATAGAAATATCTCTTGGATTTCTTATATTTAGTAGTTTTCTTTTGATATTCTGAATGTTTTGAATGTATAATCTTAATACGCTCTACATTATACTCGGGATAATGACTATGATAGGATATCGCTGACACAAGGAAACCTATCAAGATATAAGAACACGCTATGTTGAGATAGAGAATCATAATCTTGATGGATCTCTCATAGAAACCATGAATCTTAAGCTCATTTCTATAGAATTTTGATTCTTATTTCTGACACTTATTCTTAGTGTTTCTCTGATCAATATAATTCGTCCTATGCCTATTGGCTGGGATGATCTTGGGGTTTATATGAATATTCCAAAAATGATAGCAACTTCCTGAGAACTTCTTCAGTGAGGCGGTCTTTATCCATGGCAACTTATTACAGGAACATGATTTTTCTTTTCCTATACAGCAGCTCAGGCATTTTTCGTCAATCAGCTTGGATGAATTCTTGCTGTCATGGCTCTTATATGTAGTCTCTCATATATCTTTGAGGGGAAGAATAGAAAATCTCTTCTCTCTCTTCCTGTTCTTCTTGCTGCAGTCTACTATGTCATGCCAATGACTGTTTTCCAGCAAGCAAAAGATATGAAGCTTGACCCTGCACTCTTGTTCTTTAGCATTAGTGCTTTTATATGAATCTTTTCTCTTTGGAAAGAAGAATACACAAACAAAAGAGTCTTTACTATTCTTTTTATTTCTGGTCTTCTCGTGGGATTTGCTTTTTGAGTGAAGATAACAACACTCATGCTTATTCTTTGAGGACTCGGGCTTATTGCCTATAGATATCTTTCATTTCTTGGATATATCTGATTCTTTTCTTTTTTCATCGCTCTATTTACCTATTGAAATCTCTGGGCAAAACTGAATGTAATATTACCAAATGATTCACTCTTTATAAGAAGCACTACTCTTATATTTTTATTTATTGGTATTATATCTTTTGCATGGGCCATCTATTCTCAGAAATCAAAACAATGACAGTTTTATAATTGGCTTATTGCAAGTATCGTTTTTATTCTTGGAATTGTGGTAAGTCTTTCTCCTTGGTTCATTAAGAACTATCAAGAAGCTCAAATACTCTCTATAGACAGTCTTATTGGATGATCATGATGAACTACTCTGTATGATTACAAGCAGTTCTATACAAAGGAGGAACTTACCATTATAGAAAAGCAAGCCATGGAATGAATAACGAAAGATGGGCAATCCCAGAATGAAGACATGGGAAGATATTTCTGATATGATAGTGGTATTAATAACTATCTCAAGCTTCCGGCAAATCTCACTTTCCAGAAAAACCAAAGTGGTGAATTTACGGATATTACTTATATATTCCTCGCTCTTGTTCCATGACTTCTTCTTTTTGTACGATCACGAAAATATATTTTCTTGTATACTGGAGCTATTCTTCTTTGAGGTATGTTGTTGTATTACTTTATACCGACAACATCAGCATCGATTACTGCACTTTTCAATACTATTAGTCTTGGGAACTGACTCTGATATGCAATCATACTTTGACTCAATATTCTTTATCTCACTCTTGCTCATTATTTTATCGAAGATAGTCCTCAAAATAAGAAACTCAAAGATATTCTTATGTTTATGTGAGTATATGGATTTATTTTTATGATAAGTGCCTTTGGAATTGTCTGGTATGGTATTATGATTTACTTCTGATTCTTCCTGATTATTGGACTCTCAGCAACTTCATTCCTCGAATATGACAATGAGGAAGAGAAAAACAGTGATCTTATAGGAATAAAGCTCACTCTTGCTGCTATTCTTTTTATCTTTATCGCCGTTTATTTCTTTCGCTCAGGACTTCCTCATGCGTGGAATAATCTCAAGAGTGCTTATTATAACGAATATAAATACAATATACTTTCCCAAGAAGAGTCTATCTTTGCTTATAGAAGTGACTACCTCTTACCTATAGCTACGATGAATCTCAAGGATATTGGAAAACTCTTTGATTGATTTGAAGGGAAAATGGTGTCAAAAGAAATGAAGTCATTCGTAGCAAGTCCTGAATTCAAAGATGTAGATATTGAGAAACTTCATTCTCTTATTATGCAATATAGAAATTCAAAAGATGCCTCCATGAGAAAAGATATGCATACACTTGGTCAATATATCTACTCTTATATTCTCTATCCACCAAAGGAAAATAAAAATACAGGATGAATCTATAGAATTGGTACATTTATGACATATCTTATCAATGATAATAGAAAAAGATATTTAGAGGATAGCCTTATTTCTACATTCGGTGATTATTTCTATAATAAGAATCCTGAAGTGACTATCGATCGTATGAAGAAGGTAGGACTCAAATATCTTCTCATGGATCTCAATGCTGCGACTATCGATCGTGATCCTCGTAGGGCCCTCACGACACGATTCGAGAAGCTTCTTTTGACGACAACTGCAAAAAATCTGAGACTTGTCCGAACTGATAATTTCTGTCTTGAGCTTGCAATTAATGAAAGGGCAAAATGAAAACTAGAGACGGATCAAGAATTTATCGATATAGCAGGAACAAACTATGAGTCATATCGTGATGGTAAGAGTATAAATAGAGGCCAAAAGATGGCACAATGTCAGGCATATATCATCAAAATGATGAATGATAATACCATTGCTGATTATCCAATTATTGAGACTATAAAAAAAGAAATTGTTGCAGCGAATGCAAATCAAGATGTTAGAAAAATCCAAGAAATTCTCACAAAATACACTGGACAAAGCTGGTTTGCTCTCTTCGAGATTATAGATACTCCAGCATCATCTTCATTATCATGAAGTGGTACAACAGCATCATGAGCAATTTCTTCTTCATCTGGAAATACAAAATAAATATCTCGAACCTCTCAAAAAAACTCCCAGACTATTCTGGGAGTTTTTGTATAGCCTCACGAAACTGATTCGCTCGATCAAGATAGTCTCGAAAAAGTCCAAAGCTCGCACATCCAGGCGATAGCATAAGAATATCTCCATCACTTCCCTGTTTATAGAGCCAACTTACTCCATCTACGAGAATATCTGTACTCAAATAGGGAATATTCGATTGTTTGGCGATTTCGATAAATTGATTCTTTGTCGCACCAATGCATACCATCGCCTTAACCCGAGAAACAAATAATGGAGCAAGATAGGTAAAACTATCTCATTTATCAGAACCTCAGACGATCAATAATAAATTATTCATTGTCCATTGTCCATTGTCCATTGGCATATATGATCCAAGTGCTGCCTCAAGGCTCTGACTTGAAGTTGACTTTGAATCTTCGACAAAAGTAATTCATCTTTTTTCTCCAATAGTTTCTAATCTATGCGGAAGGTCACATAATCAATTTTAGATACTCTTTTGTGCGTTTTGAGCATATCTTCATCTCATTCATGACAAGAGTGCTTGCGAGAATATTCATTGCGTTATGCTGCCCCGAAAAATGCGTCTCAGAAAGGAGATATCTTTTTCTTCCAGATATTTTTATATTCTCACCATCAGTCGAATCCCGAAGAGAAATATCGTTTCCAAACGTTCGAATATTCTCTGGTATATTTATATTGAGTTTATTTTCTCATGCAAACTTAATTACTTGATTATTGATAATAGAGCTTTTTTTTGTATGATGAATGAGATTCATTTTCGCATCAAGATATTCTTGAATATTTCCATGCCAATTGAGATGATCAGACTTGAGATTGGTAAAAATCGAATATTCTGGCGAAAATCTCTCGAGTGAATATGACATGAAGCTCGATACCTCTACGACGATATATCCTCGTTTTTGCTTCTTCGTGAGAATCTCCCGAACAGTCGCAGAAAATGGGATATCAAAATTCCCCGAAATATAGACTTTCTTCTCTCCGTATTCAGCCTTCAGAAGATTATAGAGAATCCATGATGTCGTAGATTTGCCATCTGTGCCAGTAACTGCTATAATGGTGAAGTCCTTTGGTAAAAATTGATATGCGAAATCAAGCTCCGAGATAATCTTCCCACTCTGATAGATCCTATGAGATGCAGGAACTCCTGGTGATGGAATAATCTTCTCATAGCGATCAAATGAACTTGGCATATCACTATCATCATGAATCTCATACGGGATTCATCGAAAATCACAGAGAGCTCCAACAGCAGAGCCAACTTTTCACTTTCAGTAAATCAATGTCATAGATTTTACTATAATGAGTTTACCTCAAAATCAAAATATTTCATATGCAAAATAAGTCTGTAGAACATAATACTGATGAGGAAGGAAGCTTAACAAGTAGAATTGATCAACTCAGGTGAAGTATTAGTGAACAAACTATAAAAAATACGGAAGATCGTTATAGCAAGATATGTTCCATAACAACCCTTGAGCAATTGAAGTGAGAAATTCGTAGATGTTTTCCAAAAAATGAGCATAAAATAATTAGAGATTTTTTTATAGACCATCCGGTATGCTGGACTGACATGCAAAGAAAAATTCATGCCTTTAAAAAGTATGACAATGAAAAGAAGAGGTGGTATATAGAAGATCAACATCTCTGAGATATATATGCATCATTTCTTATTCGTGGAAGAAAGAGTGACATATGAGAAAAGCTTCGTGTCTTACTCCCAGTTGCTGTTACCGAAAATCAAGAGCTTATGATATTTGCATGAGCTCAGCCTTCTTTGCTGGATGAATGATGATTCATGTTCAGTAAAATATCTTCAAGAAATAGAAAATGACATATCAAGAAACTGATATCAAATTGATTGATTCGAAATCTGGATAACTTTACATATGAGAACGTCGGTGACTATATAACTACCATTCTTCCAAAACTTCTCTCTAGCATAAAAGAAATATTTGGTAAAAATATCCATCTCACCTATTGTAAAACATTTGATGATCTAGTACGAACGCTTGATAAGATGCTTGCATCATCGCATGGGGAAGAAAGAGAAAATGCCTTTCGTTTGATTCAGTCATTTCATGCATGGTCAAGTATTGAAGAAATAGAAAGATTCCATACTCTTGCTCGAGAAAAGATAGAGCAGATACCAAGAAAGCTTAAGGAACTGTGATTTATTATAGAATGAGATCCAGATATTGTGAGTCATAATGATGCAACCATATATCAGTCAAGAGTAAATTATCAATGAAAATCATATCGTATTGAATGGAGGGTCAAAACAGTCAAGAGCATACTACAAAAGATGTGGGAAACTGAAGAATATACGAACAAGGATGCTATTAGAGATATGATATGAATATCCATCATCTGGGCAGATGATACTCCTCTTGATGAGAAAAAAAATATCATCATACGATTTTGAAAACTTATGCCTGACTTCTGATATTTACTCAAAGATAAATGATGACTATGAGATGAACTTCAATCCGTCACAAAATCTCTCAAAGAACATAAAAAAAATCCAGTGCATGTGTCATTCAAGTTAAAGGATACTTCAAATCCTCATATCAAAAATACAAGTATAAGTGGTTTTGTATCGCTCTGATGAGAAAATCTCTGAACTGAGATTCAGTTTTCAAATGAATCATCTGCTGATTGGAAGAAGAAAGATGATCAAGTATATAAACCAAAAGGGATGCTCAAGGTTCTCATGCGTGGACCAAAGTTTGCCACTCCAAAGGATTGCTATGACCTTATCAATGAACGAATCAAGCCAGGAACTCTCGCTGAACTACGACACGATAGTATCAATTCTATGATCTTATCATACATAGAGAATGAGAATTTTCTTATTCCCCATGTTTCTGAAGGTGCTAAAGAACTACTCATAACTTGTATTGCAAAGGAACAAGATTTTAAAATCAGATTTCCAAACATGCAAAGATGTAATAAATGAGATAAATACTACAGCAAAGTGAAAAATCGTATATCCCAGCTAAAGTAGATCTCTCCTTTTCATCCACCCGTGGAATTTTCGCGCTGCCTTCTTCCCCGGATCGATAATGTCTGGAGTCTTACTTTTGTGAACTTGTTGCCACACTCACTCGATACTCCCACAAATGAGAGGATAGTGCGTGCATCCAAGCACTAGTGCCTCGATGTCTGGAGAAAACTGAGATAAATATTCCTGTAATAATAAATCAATTTCTTCTCAGGAAGTAATTCCTGCCTCGATAAGCTGTACAAGTCATGGTGCTCCGACTTCCTCGACAATTACACTATCGTCAAGAATATGTACTCGTTCTTTGTACATTCGTGTTCGTACTGTCGCCTCCGTCGCAAGGACTCATACTTTTCGATATCATCACTCGACTATAGCTTCAGCACCAGGAACAGTGACCCCGAGAATATGTCGTCCTACAAAAACTTCTTGCTGTATCCAGCGAAGCGCATGAACACTTGCCGTATTACAGGCAAGAATCACAATATCAGCTCATCGTGCATGAAGTCTTTCTACACCTTTTTTGGTCAATGCGCGAATTTCTTCTCCATCTTTTCATCAATAGGGTGCATTCTCCCTATCCATTTCGAGAATCATTTCTATCTCAGGAAATTCCTTCTGGAATGCTTCCATGACTACCTTACCACCAAGTCATGAGTCAAAAAATCAGAGAATCATAGAACAATTAAAAGGATAATTCTTGGGATATAAGTCATGATAGATCTGGCACAGAATCCATTTCGAGTATTCACTTTATGAATCGTATATTTCAATCTCTATCTTCTACAAGAACTCACATATGTAATGGCCTGTTTAAGCTTCTTAGGGTATTCTTTTTGAGTTGTTCGCTCTGCAGGGCAGAATAAGGGAAATCAGAACTCTGCTTTAATTCAAGGATATCAGCTACTTTCTCTATAGACTTTCCCTGAATAGCTAAAATATTCTTAATTTCATCAAGAAATAATTGATATCTCGTAAGTCAAGCTTGGGTAAGTGTATCTTTCCACTCTTTTGGTATCTCGTCGACTGATAGAATTCTCATAAAAAATCAAGAAATTTGATTTCTTGATTTTAGTGATTATATATTCTTTAGCAACTATTTTGTAATTCCTATAAAGAGTTTTGTATTCTCGCTCATCATGCGCCCAACAGCAATGATAAGTATTCGAGATACCCACATAGCAGTAAAGAGTGAAAGAACGATACCAAGACCAAGCATGAAGCCAAATCCCTTGATGAGCGATATACCAAAAACATAGAGAATAATCGCGGAAGTAAGTGATGTAATATGTGAATCCCAGATTGCTGTCCATGACTTTGCGAATCCTACAGTAGTCGCCTTCTCAAGATGCATATTTCCACGAAGTGCTTCCTTCATGCGCTCAAAGATAAGGATATTTGCATCGATAGCAAGACCAATAGAGAGTATCACTCAGGCAATAGAGGCAAGAGTCAGCGTCACTCAGAATCACTTCACAAGAGCAAGAAGAATGAGAGAATAGACTACAAGAGCAACTCCAGCAAGAAGTCATGCAACTCGATAAAAATAGACAAGAAGAATAACGATCGCAAGAAGTCCGATAAGTCCAGCATAACTAATCTGAGAGAGTGCATCTTTTCCGATTTTTGCATCGATCGTACGCTCACTCGTGAGAAAAATCGGTGCTGGAACGATACCAGTATTGATATTGTTGGCAAGAGATTGAGCATCGGTGATTGTATACTGTCCTGTGATAACTGCTCGACCATCTGAAATCACCGACTGAACTGTCGGTGCTGTGAGAAGTTGTCCTCCGACAAATATTGCAATCTTTTTTCCTATAAGTCTTTTTGTAAGCTCAGAAAATATCTTTTTTCCATCATCATTGAAAATAAGGTCTATCTGTGGTGCTCCAGCTTGAGTAAATGAAATTCCTGCTCGAGTGAGATATTTATCTCCAAGAACTTTTCCATCTGCAGTCTTCGCTGGCGTCCAGAGACTTGGTCGCTCGTCGATATAGATGACAGAATAATCATATTCTTTATTATTGACTGTTGTACCACTCGCATCAAGTGATGGTACATCATAGCGTCTCTCAAGAGATACGATTGCATATCCTCCAGGACCACGAGTTGAGCCACTTGCGCCGATTGTTTCTTGTCATTGGACATACATCACAGGAGAAATATATGGAATGGTAACTGTATCCATATTAGTAAATCGTAGCTCTACAGGAAGAGCTCCGCTCGCAGTATTGTATCCGACATTTTCATATTGATCTCGATACTTTGTCCCGACAGTAGCAAAAGGCGTCGTAGAAATCTCAGTTGAAGCTTTATCTGCTATTTCTCTTCGTGCTTTTTTATCTACATTAGTGATTTCTATTTTCTCTTCACGAAATTCGAGTTGTACGACTTTTCCGATGGTATCTTTTGCTCTCGCAATATCTTCTGCATTCTTCATTCGTTTTTCTTCGATGGAAATATTTCCATAATCTTTCACTGGTATCTGGACGATAAGATGAGACTCTCCAGGCCCATACTGTGCCGTCGTGATAGTCGGCTCTTCAAGTCCAAGACTTCATACACGTTTATCGACGATAGACTTCAGAGGTATCGACTATAGAAGATTCTGATATTTGTGAAGCATTTGCACCAGTCTGAGTATGAATAAGTGAGAGATCAACCTTGTAATCGAGCTCGACACCACCATAGAGATCAAGTCCGAATTTATATGGCTTGATATATTGGCTTATCATTTCTGGAAGAATAATATTGTATTTTTCCCATGGAAATACGTAGAGAAGAGAAACTGTAGCAATCACAAAGATAAAAGTGAGTCGAGGAGCGAGACGCATAAGAAGAATATAATAAGTAGAAAACTTCGTGATTATAGAAAAACTCTATTTTTTTGCAAGAAAAAAGGAAAAGTGCTATGATCAATGAGTTATTCAGGTTTCTCATTCTCTCTAGATTCTTCTTTATTTATTATTAATTATCCATCTTCTATGTCACTCATTGAACAGGCAAAATCCTATGTCTTCGATATTCTCAGGAAGTGTGAATCATATCCAATATCACAACCCTCACATACCCAGAGTGTTCTTGATCGTGCGACATATCTCGCTCTTGCAGAATGAGTCGATGGAGAAGAATTCGAGGATCTTCAGCTTGGATGTCTTTTCCATGATACTGGATTCACAGAGCAATATGAGAAAAATGAATATGTCTGAGCTCGTATCGCTCGAGCTTGGCTCAAGTCACATAGTCACAATGAGAAACGTATCGCAAAAATAGAAGGAATTATCATGGCGACTGTCCTATTTGCAAAGCCAAAAACACACTTAGAAGAAGTAATCCAAGATGCCGATCTTGATAATATTGGAACAAAAGAAGAATTCTACTATTCACTCAATTATCTCGAAGAAATACGAACTATAGGACATATCAATATTTCTGATTGTTCCTATTGGCAATTTGTCTATACACTCCTCACACGATACAAGTTCCATACCAAGACTGCAAAAAGCGAACGTCATGATCAACAAATACGCGATATCGATCACATGGAAAAATTCATTGCTATGATTGGCTGTGAGCTTCCTACACGAGAATGAGTCAATATGCACAATATATAAAACAAAAACTCCCGAATTCGGGAGTTTTTCTTATATATAAATTACATAAACATTTTACCGCTTATTCCCCGTATTGCTTGTCAAGATTGATTCATCTGCATGAGCCCGAGAGTGACGTTGTCTCTTATTTTTGCCATTGGTCCTTGTAAGAATGGATCTGATCAGAGATTCAGAGTAGGAATAATATTTCCTGTGTTTACAGCAACATCTGATTTCTTCCAGTTTGGTACATCTGTTGAACTTGCATATGGCCAGCTCGAATACCTTCATTCCGCAGAATCTGCACCCTTATAGAACACTCGAACTTGCTTGGATACTAGAGTAAGCATGGGAAAGAAGATAAAAAATATGAACACATTTATTGTACGATATTTTTCATATTTGCAACTCAATCTTCCAAAGAAAGATACAATTTTTTTGACTTAGAAAATAGCACGTATATAATTCACGTGCTAATATTTTTCTTCTTTTTGGATTTATTAGCATTTCTTTTATACTTTATTTCTATTTTCTAACCTCATTTTCTATGACCATTTCCCATGATATGATCGAGAAGATCACTCCCCTTTCCGATCGTGTCCTCCTGCGTCCGATCGATGCAGACAAGGTCACGGCATCAGGAATTATCATTCCAGACAGTGCGAATAAGGAGCGTCCTTCACTCTATGAAGTCATCTCTGTCGGACCTGGAAAGACTGATAAAGACGGTAATCTTCAAAAAATCGACCTCAAAAAATGAGATCGAGTCATCAGTGGACAATATAGCGGTGACGATGTGAAAGTCGGAGATACTACCTACAAGATCGTCGCAGCGGAGTATATACTGGCGAAGGTTAATTAGCGCTATCCGGTTCCCAATACCTACATCTATCAGTTGATTTTACTACTTTTGGCACTTGTCTGGGTGATGGATCCATTCGGAATACCTTCTGAGTAACACTATCAATAACCAGGAATATCTGATGATATTTTCCCCATCTCGGAATATAATTCTTTGGTTCACAACAGAATCATGATTCTCAACCACCTGACATGAGATATGTATCGCAATTTATACAATGGCGTTCATTCATCGATGTAGATACTCTCACAGTTTCAGTCATAAAGAACTTGATTACTTAAAAATAATAAATTTTAATTCATTTTAACTATAAATTAATATATGTCAAAAAAAATTCTTTTCTGAGACGAAGCTCGTCTCGCTATGTTCTCCGGTATGGAGAAGGTCGCAAAGACTGTATCCGCGACGATCGGACCAAAAGGTCGTAATGTGATTTTCAGTAAATCATATGGCGCACCACAAGTCACCAATGATGGTGTCACGATAGCCAAAGAAATCGAGCTTGAAGACAAGATCGAGAATATGGGTGCCGAGCTCATCAAAGAAGCAGCATCCCGAACGAACGATGCAGCCTGAGATGGAACTTCGACTGCTACTCTTCTCACCTATGCTATGGTGAAGGAAGGTCTTCGTGAGATTCGGTCAGGAATCAATGCTATCGAGCTCAAAAATGGTATGAAAAAGGCGGGTTCTCTCGTGGTAGCTGAGCTTGCTCGAATGAGTAAAGCGCTCAATTCCCAGGAAGAGATCGAACAAGTCGCGACTATCTCCGCTCAGGATTCTGAGGTCGGACAGATTATCGCTCGGGCGATGGAAAAGGTCGGAAAAGATGGAGTCATCACTGTCGAGGAAGGACGAACTTTTGGTCTCGAAGTCGAAGTGACTGAAGGGATGAAGTTCGATAATGGCTACATCTCCCCATATATGATCACTGATGGTGAGAAGATGGAATCACGAGTCAATGACGCCGCTATCCTCATCACCGACAAGAAAATCTCATCACTCAAAGATATTCTCGGAGTCCTCGAAGCCCTCGCACAAAGTGGAAAACGTGAACTTGTCATCATCGCCGATGACATTGATTGAGAGGCGCTGACAGGAATCATTCTCAATAAACTCAAATGAGTCCTCACGGTTCTCGGTATCAAGGCTCCAGGATTTGGCGATAAGAAAAAAGAAATGCTCAAGGATCTCGCGATCCTCACTGGTGCGACTGTCATCACCGACGAGACGGGGTATAAGCTCGAGAATGCTTCTATCGAGCATCTTGGTCACGCAAAGGCAATCGTCTCAACAAAAGATAATACGACGATCATCAGTGGCGCTGGAGACAAACATCTCATCGATTCACGGGTTCGAGAACTTCAGACTCAGATCGAAGCAAGTAAATCTGACTACGATAAAGAAAAACTCGCAGAGCGAATCGCAAAACTTGCTGGTGGTATTGCCGTCATCAAGGTCGGTGCTGCAAGTGAAGTCGAGATGAAAGAGAAAAAACTCCGAATCGAAGATGCTCTCAATGCAACCAAAGCAGCGGTCGATGAAGGTATCGTCGCTGGTGGTGGTGTCGCACTTCTCCAAGCATCGAAAGTCCTCGAAAAAGCAAAACTCACCAAAGAAGAAAAAGTCGGTGCAGATATCGTCGCTCGCGCGCTCTCCTACCCTGTCCGCCAGATCGCTGACAATGCAGGAAAAGAATGAGCGGTAGTAGTGAATGAAGTCACAAAAAGCTCAGATCCTCACTATGGATATGACGCTGCAATGGATGAATACAAGGATCTCGTGAAGGCAGGTATCATCGATCCGACAAAGGTTGCTCGCTGTGCCCTCGAGAATGCTATATCTATCGCAGGAATGTTCCTCACGACAGAAGCACTCATCGTCGATGTTCCGAAAAAAGAAGAACAAACAATGCCTCCAGGCGGATGAATGGGAGGTATGGGTGGAATGGGAATGTACTAAGAAATGCTTCTCATAATAATAAAGCACAGACGTTATAAAAGTCTGTGCTTTATTTATTTAGTAGATCCTGAATTTTCTAACAAAAGTCCATGAATATATGTGGCTAGCTTTCATAAAGTTAAATCCACTTTATGAAAATCAATATCTTTAATATTTCATCTTCATTCTGATTCATGAAACTCAGTATTTCTAAAACGTACTAATCAGTCTAAAGAATTAGCCCAATTCCAGCCTAGACTTTTGGATCCAAATTTTAACATTTCTCCCAATGGTGTATAAGGGCCCAATAGCTTTCATGTATCATCTTTAAATTGTTTAGCATGAAACAAAAATAAAGTTTTTTTTACTAGTTTTTCTATTCATATAGTTAGCGAATATAGTCAGCCTATTTCATCTCACATATTCATTCTATTGATACTATCTGAGATATGCTCAGATGGTATACGGAAACATTCTCACTTCTTCAGATGAGTAATTCCTAAAAGTTGAGACAAATTTTGTAGTTTAAATCGACTTTTCATTCATTGATTATTTATTTCAGATTCCTTCTTAAATCTATCACTTATGGCTGATTTCATAAGTGGAATATACTCAATCAAATTAGTGGAAAGCTCAATAAATTGATTACCCTTTAATAAGGCATCTAACTCTCTGTCTATTACATCAATTTCCTTTGGAATTTTAAATATCTCATGACACACATAAAAGAATTCGGACTTTGCATTCTCTTCAAGAGAGTCAAATTGTTTTTCATCGATTAATCTTTCAAATCTAACTATTGTTTCATAAGCAAAGAAGCATTCATCTAATGATAGTCGTGAAACAATTCAGAAGATATGCCAGTATTCGTTGTCTTCTTTATTAGTCACGGTATCTCAAAAATCTGATGGTACAGTTATACTATTTACTCTACTAGAGGTTATAGCACGAAGCATGTAACTCAATGAGGTAAGTAATTTCTTAAGTCATAAAGATTGACGATTTAAATTTCCTAGATTACCAATTGATGCCATACATATTTTATTTACAAGAGTATTATTTTCTATTTCTTCATTCTCTCTTTGATTCTCCTCATTACTTCTGTTTTCATTTCTTCGCTATGGGTTCCATGCTTGAAGAGTGTGAGAAAATCATCCTTCAGGAATACCTGAAGCTCAGCATCCTCAGCAACTTCAACAGTAGCGGTACGTGGCTCGTCGGTAATAAGAGCAATTTCTCAGAAAAATGATCCAGGACCAAGAATAGCGACTTCTTCTCCACCTTGTGTGACTCGGGCGCTTCATTTTACGACATAGTAAGCACAACCATTTGAGGCATCACCTACAGTAAGTATTCGTTCACCTGCCTTACGATATTGCGTCTGACTCATGAGAAGAAAGAAAGATATCTCAGATTCAGAAAATCCATCGAAAATATAGAGTTTTGATACATCGGACATAAGAGAGAAATTAGGATAGTTCTATACTATCAGAATTCTCAAAAAAGTACAAATAAAAAACCTCCTTCGAATGAGAAAGAGGAATTATTATTATACTTTCAGATTTTCACAGACTAGAATCCAATCCAAGAACTATCAATTACTTCTGATTCTGTAGTTGTAGAAGCCACTTCTTCCTTTCCTGTATTTGGATTGTCGACACGCTGAGCACGATCAGTAGTGAGATAATCAGATCGGATATATCCTCGGATAGTTCCTTCATCATTTCGTACTTCTGACCAATTATCTACTGTAGCGACAACATACATTGATGTACCATTTCCAAGAGTTGTGACAATCGGAGCAGTGTACCATGGATTTGAACGGACATTCACATAGCGGACATTCACATGAACAAGATCACTCCAATATGCCTGATCTGCTTGTTCAACACGGACAAGATCATTAGCATTCGGATCGCGAAGATATTTGCTTGCCGTATATCCATTTGCCTTTCATGTTGTATCAGCCTCTACTGTATTCTCTTGTGTATCAGTGACGACTACATTGGCTCCTTGTACTTTTACCCATCCAGTTTCTTTTCCAGAGATGACAACTGCATCATTGTTCATGAGATAGGCATTTGTCTTTGCTTGCATACTTGCTGCCCGACGCATACGAACACTACGAATGACCTTTGCAAATCGAATACTTTGCTCTTTGAGTTGCTCGATTCGATAATTTACAATATCAGTAGAAGCAAGATCGAGAAGTGGACCATGAGAAAGATCAATACCAGGAAGAGACAAAACTATCTTTCAAGTTGCAGTGGAAGAAATACATCCAGGAAGATTTGATCCAGTATGACTGATCGCATATGTTCCTCCAGAAAGAGTAAGTATCTGTGTTCCATTACAATTTGTGACTGTATGGGTAATAACACCTCCAGAGTTTGTAGTTCCTGTATTCGTCATTCCAGTATTTACTAAAACTGTTCCAGTAGAGGCAGTATTAACATTCAATATCACTGGGGTTGTAGTCTGAATTCTTGTTGTATTGATACATCCAGGAAGATTTGGTTCGACATGACGAACTTCAAATTGTCCGACACTTACTCGTATGACCTGAACTCCAGTACAATTGGTAATGACCGACACTTCTTGATTCCCCATACCAAGTGCTGTATCAAGCGCGAGAAAAAAAGCTGAAAGGCCGAGAATTACGAGAAGCGAATATTTCGTCATAAAGAAAAGTAATAAGAATTAAACTTTCTTTATATTACTAATTATTTTATAATGTCAAATTTATCTTATAAAATCTAAATACTCTCTTGCAAAGAGGGCTTCTACTGTATACGATATTGATGCGACTACTTCCACTGAAACTCTAGTTTCTTTTTTACGGTGGTAATATAGAGCGTTTTCTTTTTCTTGCTATCGAGCAAGAGTATCAGCAATGACATCTTCAATCATATCTTGAATATATCGTCTTACTGGACGTGCGCCATATTCTGGATTATATGTCTCTGTGACAATATGCATGAGAACCTTGGGATCATACGTCATTACTATTCCAATTTTTGCGAGCCTATCTGTAAGCTCAGAGAGTTGAAGTATGACAATGGCTTTGAGGACTTTTTTATCGAGAGGATTGAATACGACTGTTTTATCGATACGATTGAGAAACTCTGGAGCAAATACATCAGAGAGTCATTTGAGAACACGTGCACGAATCTGTTCATAGTCAGCAATAATTCTTTCTTCTTCTCATTCTGTCGTCGCGAATCCAATTTTTTGTGCCTGACTATTGAATTCTTCTGATCCGAGATTGGAAGTCATTATGAGGATAGTATTTTTGAAGTTCACAGCCCTTCCCTTCCCATCAGTGAGAGTTCCATCTTCAAGAATTTGAAGAAGAAGATTATAAACATCAAAATTTCATTTCTCGATCTCATCAAAAAGCACTATAGAATATGGTTTTCTTCTGACTTTCTCAGTAAGAAGTCCTCATTCTTCATATCCGACATATCCTGCCGTAGTACCGATAAGCTTCGATGCGCTTGATTTATCTTGATATTCGCTCATATCAATCTTGATAAGAGCCTTTGAATCAGAGAAAAACTCTTCAGCAAGGACTTTCACAAGCTCTGTTTTTCCGACTCCTGTAGGCCCAAGAAAAAGAAAAGACCCAATAGGACGATTCGTATTTGAAATACCGACACGAGACCGCTTGAGTGATCCTACAATAGCATCAATTGCCTGATCTTGTCCAATAATTCTTCTCTTCAGTGTCGTTGCGAGTCATCGAAGTTTTGAAAGATCCTCTTTTTCCAGATTCTTAAGAGGTACTCCTGTCATCTGATGGATCACTTTTTGAACATCTTTTGCAGTAATATGAAGACGATTCTTCCGAGGAATTACTCGTTTCTTCCGTTTATCATCAGCTTCATTGGAAAGCTTTTCCATTTCACGACGTTTCGCAAGAGCTTTTTGGTATTGCTGAGAGATAAGAAATCATTCGATTTCTTTTTGAATTTTCGCCATATTTTCCTTAATCTCCTCAACCTCTGTCGTATCGACAGAATATGTCATACTCTTCACACTACATGCTTCGTCGATAAGATCAATCGCTTTATCTGGAAGAAATCTCTCAGTGATATAGCGAGTCGAAAGTGCGACGGCATCCTCTACAGCATCATCATCGATGATAAGATTATGAAATTCTTCGAAAGAGGCACGAAGTCCACTAATAACTGCGATCGCAGTATCAAAATCTGGTTCCGCAACATCAATCTTTTGAAATCTTCGCTCGAGAGCACTATCTTTTTCTATATACTTTTGATATTCATTCATTGTCGTTGCACCGATAAGACATATCTGGCCTCGAGCCATAGCAGGCTTCAGTATATTTGCTGCATCGAGTGTCCCTTCAGCTCATCCAGCTCAGATAATCGTATGAATCTCATCGATAAAAAGAACCGTCTCATTTTCGAGCTTGGAAGCTTCATCGATTACTTGTTTGAGTCGTCACTCGAATTCTCCCCGATATTTCGTCCCAGCAACCATAGCCGACATATCGATCGTGATAATACGCTTATCTCTCATAGCAAAAGGAACTTCTCCAAGAGCTATACGGAGAGCAAGTCCTTCGACAACAGCCGTCTTTCCAACTCCAGGATCTCCGACAAGACATGGATTATTTTTTGTTTTTCTATTCAAGATAGAGATAAGTCGATCAATCTCCATATCTCGTCCAATGATAGGATCAATCTTCCCTTCTCGAGCACGGATAGTGAGATCAGTCCCAAAAAAATCAAGCGCTGGAGTTTTGGAATCTTTTTTATCTTGAGGTTTATTTTGAGAAAATGGATTTTGAGCATTTATTGAACCACTATTGTCTGATTTTTTATTTTTTTCTCAAAAATTGTCTTCAAGCATTTTCATAATCTCATCAATAGGAGCAAAGATACCATCCGCATGATCTCATCAAGTGACACCAGCTCAAGCGATAAGCGTATTGATTTCGACAACCTGTGTTTCAAAGTCCTTTGGGGAAATTCCTACAAAATCAAGAAGCTGATAAAACCAATTCTCTGTCTCAATACGAAAGAGCGCAAGGAGAAAATCTTCAATACTTGCCTGTGATTTCTGAAAGCTTGCTGCCACTTTCATACTCATGACAATAAGGTTTTTGACCCGATCAGAAATACCGATATATGTCCCATCTCGTGATGTCTCAGCAACAAACGGTGGACGTGAAAGAACATCAATAATAATTGCTTCATTGAGTCAAAAACTCGTAAAAAGATCATATATATTTCCTGATTTTATTGATGCAATTTGAATAATAACATCTTCAGGAAGGATGTTCATATGCCCAAATTGTCGTACACGATTCTCTGCAGCAAGCATGATTCCTTTATATTCTTCATTGAATTGATTCAACATGAGAGCAAAGCTTAGTTTTTAAAATAAATTTTTTTGTCAAAAATATGTGAAGATTGTATCCAAAAGAAAGATCTTTTCAACTTCATTACTCCATCATGATACCAGTTTTCTTATGAATAATCGAATATTTTCTCTTGCGAAATGAGAGCTTTCATGACTGCTCTATCCTTGCTTTCTTTTTGGAATAGCTACAATGTACTTAACTTCGCTCTATTATGAGTTTTTTATTCCTAACCTTTCATCAATTATGCATCTCCTTCTTGTAGAAGACGATCAGGGAATTATCACTCCTCTTCGCATATATCTTGAACAATCTGGTCATAGCGTAGCAATCTGTTCCGATGGTCTTATGGCACTTGATGACTTTACTCGAGAAAAACCGCAGCTCGTGATTCTTGATATTAACCTTCCTGGAAAGAACTGAGTCGAGATTTGTCGAGAAATCAGGCTCATATCAAAAATTCCTATTATTATTCTTTCTGCAAGGGAAAGTGAAGATGATAAAGTCGCTCTTCTCGAACTCGGGGCTGATGATTATGTCGCGAAACCATTTTCTCCTCGGGAACTCGTTGCTCGTATCGCAGCTGTCGCAAAGCGTGCAGAAGAGAAAAAAGAACCAAAAAATGGAAAAACTGTCATCTTACGAAATATAGAAGTTGACACAAAAAGTCATATTGCAACTCTTTCGGGTGAAGAGCTGAAACTTACAAAGACTGAATTTTCTATACTTGAATATCTTATCCGTAATATGAAGGGGGTGATAAAACGAGAAGCGCTCATGAAGGATATCATCTGATATGATAATTATCTCTATGATCGCACAATTGATACTCATATAAAGAATCTCAGAAAAAAACTCGAAGGCGCTATAGAAATAGAGACGATCAGAGGAGTAGGATATCGAGTAAGATAGTATTGTTTGCAAAAAAGAGAGAGTCCAATAGAATACGGAAGTTATTTTTTTCTATGCTAAAAATTATCTGACCTCAATCTCTTTCTGGAAAAGTAAAGATATCTGGATCCAAGAATGCAGCTCTTCCACTTATTGCGGCTTGTCTTTTTCATGAGACTTCTCGACTTGAGAATGTTCCCCGTATAGGTGATATACTCACTTTTATAGAAATAATTAAATCGCTTGGCGGCAAGGTAAACTTTGAGGGAAATACTCTCGAAATGGATACAAAAAATCTCACAAAAGATACACTTGATACTGACCTTGTACGAAAAATTCGTGCAAGTATTCTTCTCTTCCCAGCACTTCTTGCTCGATTCTGATCACTTGAAATTCCTCATCCAGGATGATGTGTGATCGGAAAACGTCCTGTATGAGATCATGTACGAGGACTTGAAGCTATCTGATATTCTTATGAAGGAACCGAGGAAGGGATGCGATTCTCTGGAGTAGCTCGAAGCGGGAAGGTAATTTTTTCTGCAGGATTCGCTGTGACTGCAACTGAAAGTCTTCTCATTGCAAACGCATGGCGTGATGGAATTACAACAATCACTATGGCTGCGATCGAGCCACATGTAGTCAATCTTATTGATTTTTTGCGAGAAGCATGAGTAAAAATTGATCTCTCATATGATCATGTGATCACAATTCATGGAGAAACACTTATTCCAAAACACGTCAAAGGAAAAGTAGTTGCTGATTATATCGAAAGTGGAACATTTGTCGTACTTGCAGCCCTCACCGCTGAGCCATCAATCGTAATAGAAAATGCTCGAATTTCCGACCTTTCTGCATTTCTCGAGAAGTGTCGTGAAGCTGGAGTGCGATTTGATCTGAAAAGCGAAAAAGATGAAATCATCGTATACAATTCTCGTACCAGTCTTCGTGCAATCACACTTCAGACGAATATTTTTCCCGGATTCCCGACAGATCTCCAATCCCCATTTGCTCTCCTCCTCTCTCAATGAGAAGGAATATCCCGCATCCACGAGGTTCTTTTCGAAGGAAGGCTCAATTGGCTCGTCGAGATCGAGAAAATGAAATGACATATTGCTATCATGAATCCTCATGAAGCGCTCATATTTGGGAAGACTCACCTCAGAGGAACGACTGTATCGAGCTGGGATCTGCGCGCCTGAGTGACAATGATCATTGCTGGAATGATCGCACGAGGTGAGACGCTCATCACGAATGTAGAATATATAGAACGTGGATATGAGAATATTGTAGGGAAAATCCAGAAGCTTTGAGGTATAATCGAGCAAATATAGTTCTATAACTGTACGTTTCTATGGGATATTGAGATTTTGCTCCACCGAGCGGACATCATTCAAAAAAACCTCTCACAAGAAGTCAGATAAAAAAACTCCAACAAGCGTATGCAAATGCTGGGGCTATCACTGAGGAAGTAAAATCACTTGAGAAAGAGGAACAAATGAAGACTAAGAATGAAATCGAAAATGACTTACAATTGCTATTTTAGCCAAAGAGATCATTTATCTTTATTTTTTCCACCTCCAACTCTCGATGTATTTCATACTAAGTCGAGCAACTATAAGTGATACAATAACTACAGTCATACTGAATAAACTCCACTCAAGAAATGAAGTCGAAATATGGTGAAATAAAAATGTAATAAGAATACTAATGATAAGCCCATGCCAGAGATAGAGGCTATATGATATTGCTGCAAGATAAAGGAAAAATCGATTATCTATGAGAACTCAAATGTATCGAGAATAGATAAGTGAGAATATTGCAAGTGCCCAGAGTCATGGAACAAGAGGAAATCTGTATGGACTCATCGGGTATGAATATGCAAGATCTGGAGCTCACCGAATGATCCAGAGATAACTAAATATTGAAATTGTCGAAAGACAAAAGATAAAATCCCAGATACAATTTTTTTCCATATTTCGATACCAAGTGACTATTCCTCCGATACATATCCCGAGAATCGAATAGAGTGCAAAGATGAATGGACTATAATGAGGAAACCACACAGAAACTATTCCTGAACCAGGAGACCACGGAAGTGAGACAAAGAGTGAATGAAGAGCAAGAAAGAGAAAAATATAGAAAAAAACCACTGGAATGATATATTTTCGACTCACACGAGTGAGTCCGAGCATCATGACAATAGCGAAGAGATATCCCATCATATCATATCCGATGAACCAAAGTGGCCCATTCACAGCACTCGGAAAAAATGTCATTGGAGATATCCAGTTCAGGAAAGTAAGTCAGGAAAATAGCGATATAAGACTATCTACGTTGTATCATGAGAGATAGATACTCCAGAGAAATGAAACAATAAGTGCGATATAATACACGGGGGCAATACGCCGCCATCGGTCAACGATGACTTTACGAGTATTTGGAATCTGAGCATCATGAAATATGGATTCCCAATATCCGAGTGAGCGCAGAAGTCCTGTGAGAATAAAAAAAACTGCCACCACTACTGGAAACATATTGAAATACATATAGAAATCCCAATTCCACTGTGAGAGTTCTTGTATAGGACGAAGTTGCTGAAGATGATAGAGGACAATCATGAGTGCGACGAGGCCGCGAAGTCATGATATTCAATCAAGTTTTTTCATAGAAAAGATACTAATAAGAAATCAAGTTTCTGCAAATCGAGCTCGACTTATTTATTTTTTTTCATAGAATCCATCCGTTATTTTTTCTTATTTTTCTATGTCTTTTCTTATTTCTGGTTCTGTAGCATTTGATATCATCATTCAGACTGTCTGAAGTTTTCGTGCCCAAGATAATACAACCAATACTGACCTTCATCTTTCACTTTTTTCTCCACATATCCGAAGAGAATACGGTGGGACTGCTGCGAATATCGCCTATTCCCTCGCGCTTCTAGGTAAGTCATCACATATCATTGCAGCTATCGGTGAAGATGGTCAGGATTCACTCACACGATTGAATGAAATAGGGATCAATACAGAATTCGTAAACATTGTTCCATGAAGTTATTGTCCACAAGCCTATATCCTCCGAGATGAATGAAATGGTCAGATCAATACATTCCATGCTGGGGCTATGAGTACATCAGGTGAACTGAGTCATGGCAATGTACATTTTGATTATGCTATCGTTGCTCCAGATTCGAGAGATGGAATTTTGAGAAGAGTGGCAGAGTGTACATCTGCTGGAATATTTACTATTTTTGATCCAGGACAAGCAATGGGACTTTTCTCGAGCGAAGAGCTCAGAACTATGAGTATACAAGCGAATATAACCATTATGAATGAGCCTGAGCAAAAACAGTTTACAGAAATAGTAGGAGAGGATTTTGTCGATATTTGTCGTGCTCATGGCAATACTGCGATTGTAACTCTCGCAGAGAAGTGATCGTGCATCTACCAATGAGAAGAGAGAATCTCGATATCTGGAATATATACAGCGAATATTGTGGATGCTACAGGCTGTGGTGATTCCTATAGATCAGGACTTCTCTACTGACTCTCTGAATGATGGAATATAGAGAAATCATGTCAGCTAGGAAGTATTATCGGTGGTATAAAAATACAATCCGTCTGACCACAAAATCATACTATTGATAGAAATATTGTAAACGCAATAGGAGAAAAGGAATTTGGAGTAAAATTCTTTGATTAAAATCCATTCTTTCATACAATTCGCCCGTTCTATTTTTTCAAAATTTCACACATGGACTACAAAGTACTCGATATGAGTCTCGCTGCTTGGGGCCGAAAAGAGCTCTCAATAGCAGAAACTGAAATGCCTGGACTCATGGCACTCAGAACAGAATACAAAACTACGCAACCACTCAACGGGGCGCGTATCGCAGGATCACTTCATATGACAATCCAGACAGGAGTATTAATCGAAACTCTCACAGCACTTGGTGCTGATGTACGATGGGCAAGTTGTAATATTTTTTCTACCCAAGATCATGCAGCCGCTGCGATCGTCGAAGGAGGAACGCCAGTATTTGCATACAAAGGAGAATCTCTCGAGGAATACTGGGAATACACTCACAAAATTTTCGAATGGTCAGATGGGGGCACGCCAAATATGATCCTTGATGATGGTGGTGATGCGACACTCCTCGTCATCCTCGGAAGTGAAGCAGAGAAAGATATTTCTGTACTAGCAAATCCAACTTGTGAAGAAGAAAAAGTACTTTTTGCAACTATCAAAAAACGACTTGAAACAGAGCCAAATTTCTATTCAAATATCAAGAAAAATATCAAGTGAGTCTCAGAAGAGACAACAACTGGCGTACACCGCCTCTATCAGATGATGGAAGCTGGACGACTTCCCTTTCCAGCGATCAATGTCAATGACTCCGTCACAAAATCAAAATTCGATAACCTCTATGGATGTCGTGAATCTATCATCGATGGAATCAAGCGAGCAACCGATGTGATGATTGCTGGAAAGATCGCAGTCGTCTGTGGATATGGAGATGTAGGAAAATGATGTGCCGATGCATTTCGTGGAATGGGTGCGACTGTCTGGGTGACAGAAATTGATCCTATCTGTGCACTTCAAGCTGCTATGGAGTGATTTCGTGTTGTCACTATGGAATCTGCATGTAGTCAGGCAGATATATTCGTCACCGCGACAGGAAACAAGGATATCATCACCCACGATCATATGATCCGTATGAGAAATGAAGCAATCGTCTGTAATATCGGCCACTTCGATAGTGAGATCGATGTCGTCAGCATGAGAAAATATGAATGGGATAATATCAAACCACAGGTCGATCATATCACTCTTCCAAGTGGGAACAAGATTATTCTCCTCGCAGAAGGGCGTCTTGTGAATCTCGGATGTGCGACAGGTCATCCATCATTCGTCATGTCCAATAGCTTCACAAACCAAACTCTCGCACAGATGGAGATCTGGCAGAATACAGACAAATATCCTATCGGAGTTTATCGTCTCCCGAAGGAACTCGATGAAAAAGTCGCTCGTCTCCATCTCGCTCGTATCGGAGTAGAGCTCACTGTTCTCACCCCAGAACAAGCGAATTATATAGGAGTTCCAGCTGTAGGCCCTTACAAACCAGAACACTATAGATATTAGAAGTAAATAAAAAAATCCCGCACCTTGGTAAAGGTTGTGGGATTTTTCATTCAGAATATATTATTTGCCCAATTCGACAGGGATATTTTCGGCAATATTCTTCATTCATGGAATCTTCTGAGCTTGATTGCGAATTGTCTCCGGCCTACAGTCAATAATAGGTCATTTCCATTTATCATCACTATCAGCTAATTCTAATATATTATTAGCACATTTTGCCGCAAGAAATCCAGATAGGGATTTCGTTTGAAATGATTTCGGATTATCTAGTGGTCATTCTATTTCTGTATTCATTGAAGATCTTCAGCATCCACTCAATGCGCCAATCATAGCAACTGCTGATCCCACTTTCTGAAAAGAATTCATAAATATATAAGGGTCTAAACCAGTTACGGGTTAAATTTTCTGAGTAATTTTAAGATTTCTTTATAGATATCTTTTCATTGTATACGACAATTATATCGAAATTCAGATTCTTTCAAGAAGTAATAAAAGTAAGCTTTCTTGATTCAATTGAATTGAGAGAGTCTTCTTTTTGTGAAGCTCCAAAATGACTCAATTCAGTTAATATGCTGGTTTCATCTCGCAAACTCATTGGCTCCATGATGTACTCTGTAGTGTTTCTCATATCCAATATCTACCAATCCATCATATGCAGGCCAACCATCACTATTGATCTCAGTATCTTCAATCTTTACTTTTCATCTGATAATTGGAACCAAAGTTTTAGCTTTCACATCAGGAACTATCTCAGTATAGACTTTTCCATTTCTTTTGAGGAGTCCAAATACTATTGTCTTCATTCCAGCTCATCTTCATCTCTTTCATCTCACTCTAGTGGGTCAGAAATAACTTTCATCTACCTCAATAGAACCTGTCCATATTTCTGCTTTTTCTGCTTCACAGAGAGCTGAGATAGCTTTTCTGATATATCTATACCAATCTTGAGTAGTTTTAGGATTAAGTCATGTTAGATTCGCTGTAATATCTGAGGTAAAATCCAGAGAAAAATAGCGAACTATTTCTCTTATTTTTGCATCTCAAATTCGTGATTTTTTTCGATAGAGAGTTTTTCTGATCATAGAGCCAGTATATGGGGTAAAGAATTACCGTCAACTGGTTTAGACCCTATATAATTAGGAAACTAAAATATAACTGCATAATACTCTCTCTCTCTGTATTGTCAAATATATTTTTTATATTATTATATTTTTTTCTTTCAGCTCGACTTTGTTCTCGATTTTTATATGATACATATATGAAAGATATTCAAGATATTCTCGCATCACTCAATCCTCGCCAACGCGAAGCTGTAGAGACAATCTATGGCCCAGTACTCGTGATTGCCTGACCTGGAAGTGGTAAAACACAGATTCTCTGAGCAAGAATAGCCAATATTCTTCATGAGACAGACTATTTGCCGTCGAATATTCTCTGCCTTACCTTTACAGACAACGCTGCTCGCAATATGCGAGACCGTCTTGCCCAAATGATTGGGCATGATGCCTATCGAGTCGCGATCCACACATTCCACAGCTTTGGAAATGAGATACTTGCTCGTTATCGGTATCTCTTTCGAGAATATACTGACTCTGGAACTATCGATATGGTCACGGCTTCCAAGATTCTCGATGAGATTCTCACTCCGCTCCCATGGAATGATCCATACAAGCCAGGAATGCGTGCTGGAGAGACAATTCAAGAAATTCTCGGGCGTATTTCTGATCTCAAGAAATGAGGTATTACGCCAACTCTTTTTCGTATGATTCTTGAGATAAATAAGAGAACTATCGATATGCTCGCTTCCATTCTCAAAACACACTTTGAGAGAATCGATGCTCTCGGTCAGAAGAAAGAAGAAAAACTTCAAAAAATCGAAATATTCAAAGAAATGACAAATTCGGTTCAACATTTGTCCGAATATGAGAAAATATGAGGATATGATAGTCTTCTCAGAACAATCCAACTCGAACTCGATACTGCCTGGGAAGAATACGATGGAGAATCAAGTACAAAATTCCTCACAGCATGGAAAGAATCATGGACAGCAAAAGATTATAATGGCAATCGAGTTTGGAAAGAGTCAGAAAAACTCAAAAAACAATTCTCTCTTGTGAATATCTATGAGGCATATCAGTCTCGACTGGAAGAGGAATGACTTGTAGATTTCTCGGATATGATCCTCAGAGCGATCGAGCTCGTCGAGCGTGATCCAACTGTACAAGCCAATCTCGCAGAACAATACCAATTTATTCTTATCGATGAATTCCAAGATACCAATGAGGCTCAGATGCGACTCGTGAATGCTATCCTCTCTGTCGATAGCAACAATCCCAATATATTCGCTGTCGGAGATGATGATCAGTCTATCTATAAGTTCCAATGAGCAAATATCAAGAATATTCGCGACTTTCATGAACGATATGAAGATACTAAGCTTATCATTCTTGATACGAATTATCGATCGACATCTTCCATTATTGAGTCTTCTCGGGCAATTATAGAATCAGAATCGTCCGAAATATCAAATATATTCCCATGAGCCACCAAAGAATTCAAGTCAAATTCTGGAGAATGAGGTGCTGTTGCACAATATTCTTTTGATACAGAGCTCCATGAGATAAGTTTTATCATCAGAGACATTGAGCAAAAAATACAATCTTGAATCCATCCAGAAGATATCGCTGTCATCGTAAAGAAAAATAGATCCCTCGAAACCATCGCAAAGTGACTCATTTCCCTCGGAATGCCTGTCAGTATGAGTAAATCAGAATCTATTTGGGAAGATGAGATTATTATTCTTATACGAAATATCTTCAAATATCTTGCATCACTGAATACTCATCAAGAGCAGAAAGAAGTTCTCATCGATATCATCTCGCATCCATGCTGGAATATACCTAGACTCACTCTCTGGCAGATCTCTCGTGACATCTATCATGCACGCCGTGAAGATAGGAAGAGCTGGATCGAACAACTCTCAGGTCATGAAATTCCTGAAATTCGTGATTTTGGATGTTTTCTGAAAGAGCTCTCAAATATGAGTGAATATACTCGTCTCGAAGACCTCACTGATGCTATCACTGGAGCATCTTCACTCGTACTTCCAGATGAATATGATGAAGATGCTCGAGCAAATCCTTTCCAAATATCTCTCCTCTCGGGAGAGAAGAAATCCTATATCTCTCCTCTCTATACTTACTTTTTCGGACAATTATGAAATCATAATGGATTAAATAATGAACAATATCAGAAAAAGGCTCGCTCTCTCGCGAATATCAAAAAACTCACTGATGAGATCAGAAACTATAAGAAACAAAAACCATATCTCATGCTTGAGGATGCCATAGAGCTCATTTCTATGATCGAGAAATATGAGATCCGCATAGAAACTTCTCACCTCATCGGAAATGAGAAAAATGCTGTGAATCTTATTACTACCCACAAAGCAAAATGATTGGAATGGGATCATGTCTATGTGCCATTTTTGACAAAGAGGGAATACAAGCTCTGAAAAATATCAGGATCAACTCTCCCGAAGAATCTTCCTCTCGAAGCCGACAAAGATGACGATGCGGACATAGGACGACTCGTCTATACTGGATATACCCGAGCACGATCATCACTCACCGTGAGTTATTCGAGTCAGAGCATGGATGAGAGAGTAAATGAATCACTTTCTTGTATCGGATCTGAGAATCCAGAATGGAAACAAAGAGAAGATATTACTCCTTTCACACTTTCTGAAACACTTGAAGATGCAAGTCATTCCCTCTGGAGTCTTCCTTATGAGGACAGCGAAGAAGACTTTCTCAGAGATCGTATCGAAAAGCAATTTATTATGAGTGCGACAGCGCTTCAGAATTTTCTCGATATCACCAGTGGCTGACCGACTCATTTTATCGCAAATAATATCCTCAGATTTCCATGAGCCAAGAATATTGCAGGCTCATATGGATCTGCGATGCATGCCGCTCTCGAGAATTTCTTCACAGACTACAAAAATAATAATTCCTACAAGAAAGAAATTCTCTTTACTTCATTCGAAAAAAGCCTCAAAGACGAGGGATTCGAGAAATCTATCGAAAATACCTGGCTCGAAAAATGAAGAGAAAATCTTGAGGCACTCTATACTGAGCTTGTCGGAAAATCCTATGGAGAACTCTCCCTTGAGAAAGACTTCAGGACAGAATGAGGTGGAGTCTGGCTCTGAGATATTCAACTCACTGGTAAAATAGATCGTATCGAACGACTTGCCGATGATACTCTCATAATCACCGACTACAAAACAGGTGGTGGATTCGATAGCTTTGATGGGAAATGAGCCGAGTATGCAAAACTCAAACAGTGGAAATATCGACTCCAACTTGCTTTTTATGCAATACTCTTCGAACTCTCACCCCGCTATCGTATGTTCCCGAAAAAACAATTCGAACTCTTTTTCATAGAGAAGAATCATGATGAAAATAGGTTCCATCGAGTGACAGAGTACATTCATGAAGGGGAAATCGAACGAACAAAATCTCTTATCAGAGCAGCTACTGACTGTATACGTACTCTCAAGTTCCCAGATATGAGACAATATCCTCAGACGGTAGAGGGGATACGGATGTTCGAGGAAGACTTATTAAATTGACTTGTATAAGTGAGGTTCTTAGAAATATCAATAACTTTATTATTTGATCAAAGAATGAATAATAGCAAGAATCTTGCTTCCTATAGTCTTTTTCTTACCCACCACCAGAAAAGTCCAAACACTGCACCCGCAGCATGCCCTACAAGACTAATGCCAGGAATAAGCCCAATACCAATATTGATTATAAGCATGATGAGAATCTGATTCGTCATAGGGTGTCGAATCGTCTGCAAATCCATATAAAGATACGAAAGGAGTGCCATACAGAATCCTGATATTCCGATCGTCAGAGCAAGAGGGGCAAGGAAATAGAGTGCAAGAGCAATAAAGAGAGTTGTACAAATAAAGAAAGCTATAAACCGATCCCGACTCATGCGACTCTCAACAAGAGGACCGGCAGTATAGAGAAAATAACTATTCATAAAAAGATGAATAAGATTCGCATGAATGAACTGAAAAAGTGTCACCTGGGCAACAATAGAAAATATATCTCACCTGAGGATATGAAAGGCATGGAATCCATACATTCCCTGAAAGGTCGGAAACATAAATCCAATAAAAGATATAATTGCGGAAATTGCTATAAGAATATGGGATGTATATTTTCTTGGATCAAAAAAGAAAGAAGGCATAAATGAAGATATTAAAAAAATCCCTATATTTCTAGAAGGATTTTATAGATTTTTTTCTGAAAAACAATTACTTTCTGAGATCGAGCTTACCGATGACTTCAGCATAGCGAACTTCGTCTTTTTTCTTGAGATAATCAAGAAGCTTTCGACGCTTTGCTACCATCATGACGATACCTCGACGTGAGTGATTATCTTGCTTATGAAGCTCGAGATGAGACTTCAAATTCTCGATACGAGAAGTAAGAATAGCGACCTGAACTTCTGGAGAACCTGTATCGCCCTTGTGTGTAGCGAACTTCTCCATGAGAGATTTTTTTTCTTTGTGATCCATAATATGAAAGAAAGTATTTTGAGATAGAAATTGTCAGACCAGAAAATACACCAGTAAGACCTCCACAGTATATGGAAAGGCTCTGGAAAAGCAAGTTTTTTACCCCTTCTCACAAAAATCCCAGATAAAACGAAACCACGTTCGATAGCTCTCTGCAAGATCATGATTGATCATGACGAATATAGATCCACTCTCACCGAAGTTCCCAACTCAGGTAGAGTTGAATGTGACGACATAATCTCAAAATACATCTACCACTCCACTTGTCTCATATCCAAGCGGAAGGAATCGATATTCTCAAGCTGCAGTTTTCTGTATATCTTCACGCTCTCGTACACGCGGATCAAATATAATCTGTACTATTTTACCATTGCGCTTCAATGCTGATTGAAAATGTTCTTCGAGTGAGAACGATAATCATGGGGTCATCCAATTCCCCTTGGCGCCGAGAAAGTACGTATCCTCCGCTACTCGAGTCATATCCAGCATATAGTTTTTGTAACCTTCCAGTCACCGGTAGATAAATGCGGCCTCTTTGTGTTCTCCACTTTTCGCACGTATTTGTTCGAGGTATGGGAGGATTTTCTTCACTGTTTGTTCTTTTTGTTCGATCATTTCGAGAAGTTTTCTGGGGTCCGTCGCAACATAGAGGTTTTCTTTTTGTCCGAATATCGGAAAAATAATCCCCTTCTCTACAAGTCGCTGGAGAGTATCATAGATGCTCCGTCTATGAATCTCCGAGTGTTTTGAAATCTCAGAGACACTCGCTTCACCAATCTCGAGGATGGATTCGTAGATAGTCGCCTCATTGTGAGTCATACCGAGCTCAGCTAATTCTCTTTGAAACATATATTATAAAATAAAGTTATAAATTGTATTTATCTATTTTTTATTGTCATACTGAATTACATTCTTATATGGTGCTATATATCACCATATCGTGATATTTACCACTCGTACAAACTAATTATAGTACAAAAGTCTAAAAAAGACAAATTTATTATTTTATTTTTACTTTATGGAAAAGATACAAACCATCAACATCATCCGTACTGGGTGAAGCGCTGATCATATATTTAATGCAGAACAGGAAAAAACTGACTTCAGTCTAAATCATTCCCCTGTATTAAATACTATAAAAAGGATAATGGTAGGTAGGACTGACGTTACACTCAATGATTTGCGTATATGTGGAGTAAATAGTGATAATCTTACCTCCGACCTTATACGTGAAGTTATCTCTAAAGTTTGCTGTCTTCACGGTACGGAAAGCCGTATTATTATCACTAGTGGTACATGAGCATTATCCCAAATCGGAAAAGCTTTGAACGAATCATGAGCATTAAGGACGACTGCCCAATACTATTATAGTGTACCTCGAGTAGTACAAGTGGCTGCAAAACTTCCTTGATACTTATGAACTAGTGGTGACCTGACAACGCAACTTATTATAGCATTCAGCCTTATAACTTCTACGATGATGACTCCATGAACTCATGCTATAGTTGTCTGATGACAACTTATAAGTTACGATGAATTAAAAAATAATCCTAATGTAATTGACCTTCCGGAAGAGAAAAAAGTCATTGTATAGAATCTAGCCTTCCATAATTTACACTACTATGAGTATAGCTCCATCAAATGCATGAACGGAAGATCTTGACACCTTATTTCTTGAAGGAGCAATGAAGACGAGGTCTTGAGGAAAAACATCACCAGAATCTCAAGATTATATGGAATCCTACAAACCTATCGTGGAGGATCCTATTTTCGCAGATGCCTTTGATAACGCTATTAGAGCTATGGGTGCTCGAATAGTTGAGAGAATATTGTGAGAAAAAAATCATAATCCTCAAAAAACAACACAAAATGTAACAAAAACCGTCACTAAAAATATCGATCTACTTCTTTCTATATCACCAGAGCTTGCTAGAGAATGCATACGTGACAATGGTGATTTTTCCAGGAAGGTAAAAACAACTCTGGCTGTCACGAGAAAGGTAACAAAACCTTTTAGAATCGCAAATGTACGTACCGATATAAGAACTGCAGATTGAGAAAGTAGAATATCTGAATACTCTGAATCAGATTTTAAAGCCGATAACCATTGGTCTTCAAAAGAAACACCCAAAAAAAGAGTTCCATACGAAGGAATACGACTTTGAATATCAGTATTACTCACTCGTAAGTTTACACATGAAGAAGCTCTTAGGCTCTTAGATAGGTGTCATAGAGGATAACTAAATATTACAGCACCTGCCTCAGCGCTGTAATATTGAACGCATAGTCCATCATAGTCGAACCAAGAATACCGAGATAGCCAGAATATCCATTGATCTCTATTCGCTTCACGATCATAGTCGAAGACTCAAGCTCAGGAATGATATTCTCTTCTCAGATAAACGCAGATACTCGAGGTCCGACATCAAGTCAATCCAAGAGGCTGATAAATTCATGCTTATTTTCGAGACATTTGATAATCTGATATTTCTCCTCTCCGAGAATACCCTTGTGCCGTTCGAGATAATTCGAGAGACCGAGATAATACGATGTCTCAAGCGCGGGAATGCACGCAAAAGTAATCTCACCAGTGATCTTCGTGAGACGAGCAACAAGACTATAGAGAGTATCGTCAATACGGTTATTTTCGAGCTTTTTTCTATGGAGTTCCTCTGCTTCGAGAAATACTTGAGGCATCGTCTCCATAAGATAATCGACAAATACACGAAGTCCTCTGGAAGTCGGAAGTCGTCCAGCCGAATTGTATGGCTGAAAGAGGAGTCCCATCTTTTCAAGACTCATCATATCATTGCGAACTGTGGCTGATGAGACTTGGAGATCATGCTTCTCAAGAAGGGATTTTGATCCAGTTATCTCGCCAGTTTTTATATATTCTTCGATAATGTGCTTGAGAATCTGAATCTGTCTCAATTGTATTTTTCGCATATTCGAATATTTTTATTTTTTAGCCATTGGCTTCATGAGTTTTTCTACCTTCATAGATACTCCATGATGTCCTATGATCCTTACCTTATCACCTATATTCACTTCATCATCTGATTCGATAAGATAGTCAACTCCATCGAGAGAAATCTTTAGATCTGTTCCTATTTTTTTCACACTTCGAGTAAGTCCTATATATTGATCCATTCCTTGTGGCGTGTCAGGAGTATGTGATACAAGATACTTCGGAAGGAGAAATGCAAACACAGCACTCGAAAAGACAAAAATCACCGCATGAAGAATCTGAAATACTGTATCTCCAGAAAAATAAATATAGAAAGCAACTATTCCACTCGCGAGTGCGATAGAAAGTCAATAAAAAGTAGCCGTCAAAAGTTCAAGAATGATAAATCCAATAGCAAGACCAATCCAGAAGAGAAGAATAGAAGACATGGATAAATAATGGTTAATTGATAATTGTTAATTTTTTGATTTGGAAGTCTTTAAAATAACACAGAGTAATTTTATAACTTCTAGAATATCACTCTCAAGAGACTGATATTCCGCTTCTGATATATAATCAGTATCTTTTAATAGCTCAAGCCAATATAATGTTTCATCAGCTTCTTTTTGTGATATACTAAGTTTATGGATAAAATCAGCATTGCTCTGAGCATTTTGTGCTTCTCGAATATTTGCTCAAATAGAGGTACCACTTCGGATAATTTGTTTTGAAAGAATATATTCTTTCTTATTTTCCATAAGAGAGTTTCCAAGACGAACGCTCCGAATGGCAAATGCATAACTTTTTTCTTTAACTGGATTTGGTTTCATAATTTACAATTTGCCATTAACAATTAAGAATTCTTCCCAAATATCTTCGAAACTCATGCAAGAATATCTGAGTCAAGAATGTATTTTGTATTTTGTCCGAGAGCATTCTCTATGACTTTGAGTTGTTCCTTTGTGATAGCAGCTCACTTAAAAAATGAAACCGCAGCATTTGCTTCGAGTTCGAGAGCTTTTGCTTTTGCCTCTGCTACTGCGACCATAGCACTTGCTTCACCTTGAGCTCGGAGAAGTTGGGACTCTTTCGCACCTTCTGACTGGAGAATCTGAGACTGTTTGTCTCCTTCACTCTTGGTAATAAGTGACTGCTTGTATGCTTCTGCCTCGAGGATGACGGCACGCTTCTCTCGCTCTGCTTTCATCTGCTTACTCATGGCATTCTGTATATCCTCTGGTGGATCGAGACGCTTGATCTCGACACGGAGAACCTTGATTCCCCACTTCCCTGTCTCACGATCGAGCGATTCGAGAAGTCGACCATTGATAAGCTCACGATTCGAGAGTGTCTCATCGAGACTCATCGTACCGAGTACACTACGGAGATTGGTCTGGGCAAGATTCACGACTGCCATGAAGACATTATTGATATTGTATGTTGACTGCTGTGGATCCATGATCTGTACATAGATGACACCATCGACTGCCATACCGACATTATCCTTGGTAATAATCTGCTGCTCTGGAACTGTCACGACCTGTTCTCGAACATCGATCTTTCTCACAGTCTGTACTCATGGAATGAGAAAAAAGATACCAGGACCGACGGTATCCGTATATTTTCCGAGGAATTCACGAAGTCCGACTTCTCACTGATTTATCTTTCGAATAAACATCGGAATGAGAACAGCTAGGACCACCAGGAGCGTAATAATTGTTGAGACGTCCATAGAATTGATTTGATAAAAAAATAAAAACACTATAATCGTATGAATTTCTGACCAAAAAGCAAGCATGCCTACAAATATAGTCGCTATCGGTGGAGGAGCTGGAACATTCAATGTTCTCTATGGGATAAAACGGAATCTCGACTACAATATTTCTGCTATTATTTCTGTGGCAGATAATGGTGGTACGACTGGTGCCATCCGTGATAAATATGGAATTCTCCCTCCTGGAGATATGCGCCGCGCAATCGCTGCTCTCGCAAAAAATACTGATATGGTACGAAAGATGTTCGAATATAGCTTCAAGGATGAGGAATGAGTCATCGGAAGCAATAAAATCGGAAATATTCTTCTTACAGCTCTCGTCGATATTACTGGAAGCTTCGAAAAATCAGTCGATACACTCTCAGAAATGTTCGATGTACGAGGTCGTGTCATTCCTGTCACACTTGAAGATGTCCATCTTGCTGTCCGATTCGAAGATGGAACTGAAGTCATCGGTGAGAAAAATATCGATATATCTGATAAAAATCCTGGGGAACGTACACACAATATCGATCAAGATATCACTGATGCCTGGCTGGTATGAAATAGTGGGAACCTCAATCCCAGGGCTCGTGAGGCAATACTCTCAGCTGACTACATCGTCATTGGTCCTGGAGATCTCTATACAAGTATCGTTCCAAATCTCCTCTCCAAGGGCATGCGTGAAGCTCTGCATGCAAGTAGTGCAAAGATAATCTATGTCTGCAATGCTATGACGAAACGTGGTGAGACGACAAATATGGAAGTGATTGATTTTATCGATACAATCGAGCGCTACATCGATCCTGGAAAGCTCGATTTTGTAATCGTAAATAATGGTATAATCTCAGATGAAGTCGTGACAAAATATAAAGCAGAGGAAAATAAAAAACCACTCAAAATCAAAGATATTTCCCTATTTCTGGATAAATCCTACAAAGTCATCGAACGCGATATAGTCAATGATGAAGACTATGTGAGACATCACCCATTCAAGCTTGCACAGATACTTGAGGATATTGTAAACGGATGGATAAAATAATATTGACTTATACTAAATATACATTATTATGATTATATATAAATGAATATCTACGATATTTCCATTAGCCTACGATATTCTTGTTAAGTCTCTTCGAGTTAAAAACAACGAAGACTTATGTCGATTAGATATTAATCCAAGTGTATTTGGGAAAATTAAAACAGTAAACCCTGACGGTCTTGCAGGATACTTTTGAACAAAGAGGACTTGAATATGTCCAACTGGTCTGTGTATGTAAGGCTATATGAATAATTACTGGAGAGGATCCTATATTGAAGATGTCATACTTTATGAATGATCTCATGTTTGGAGTAGATGCATGGTTTACTATATGAGGTCGTCGGATTGCGTGGATGTAACATGAATAGGTTCCATGGCAGGGAAATCAATCCAGCATGATAGCTATGTAGCCCAAGAAAACTATGTATCTACTACTTATTGAAGATGAAGAAGTTGATATATGAGCGATAGAATATGACGAATTATCATTGCGATGCCTCCAAAGATTACAGATTTGCTCAAGGAATATCATCTGACAAGACTGAATCAGTTAGACAATCATACCACATCTTAGAAAATCATGACAGAGTCTTGTATTACGTGAGTTTTAAAGAAGCTGAATCAACTCCTGTAAATCAAACTAATCCCTCACCACAATAGAGAGCATTTTATTTGGAATATATATTTCTTTTACGAGAGTTTTTCATTCAAGCCATTTTGCTATATCAGGATTCTCATGAGCAAGAGTCGATACTTCTTCTTGTGCAACCCCATTGAAGCATGTAAGTGTTCAGCGAAGTTTTCCATTGACCTGTACAGCAATCGTCACTTCATCATCAATAAGCATGAAGTCATCATATTCTGGCCAGAGAGCAAAATAAATAGAATTCGTATTTTTGTCATTCCGACGCGAGGAGGAATCTGCTCCAAAAGCAGATCCTTCGTTTCACTCAGGATGACAAACAAAAGTATAGAGCTCTTCTGCCATATGTGGAGCAAAAGGATGAAGTAGAATTGCAAATTTTTCTTTCCATTCCTGTGCGAATTCGGTATCAACTGGAACTCATTCATTCAGGAGAATCATAAGTGCCGAGATTGCTGTATTGAACTTATATCCCACAATATCTTCTCCGACTTTTTTCACCGTCTTGTGAAGGAGCTTCATTGCTTTCATATCATCTTTTGCGAGATTTTTTTTCTCAGTAAAAGTAGAGTACGCCTTATCGAGAAATCTACGAACACCGATAATCGCATCAGAATTCCATGGAGCTGTATCAGTAAATCCTGACATACTCATCTCATAGAGACGAAGTGTATCTGCTCCATATTCTCTGACAATATCATTTGGATTGATGACATTCTTGAGTGATTTGCTCATTTTTGCGACGACTTGTTTCACTTCTTTTTCTGTGGCTTTCTCGAAGAATTTTCCTTCATGCTCCTCGACGAGATCCACAGCCACGAGTGAGCCATCTCATCGTTCATATGCATACGCGAGGATCATGCCGACATTCGTGAGCTTCTGGAATGGCTCAGCATACGGAACAACTCCGATATCATAGAGTACCTTGTGCCAAAACCTGGCATAGAGAAGATGAAGTACAGCATGCTCTGCTCCACCCACATATTCATCGACCATTCCCCAATAATCAAGTGCCTCACGACTCGCGAGTGCATCTGGATTTCGAGGATCCATATATCGAAGATAATACCAGCAAGATCCGCCCCATTGTGGCATAGTATTCGTCTCTCGTTTTCCACTCAAGTTCTCTGCGAGTTTCACATTGACGAAAGTCGGAACCGTCGCAAGTGGTGATTGTCCATCCCCTGCTGGCTCGTATTTCTCTACTCTTGGAAGCTCGAGAGGAAGATTGGAGTCAATCACAATCTTACCATTGATACCGTCATAAATCTGAGAATAAATCTTACCACCGATGACGAGAAACTCTCTAGTCCCGTCATCGCGAATATTAATTTTGTCATTCCGAGCTTGCGAGGAATCTGCTTCTTTTCCGAGCAGATCCTTCGTACCTCAGGATGAAAAAAGGATAGAAGCCTGTCTTTCCTTCGCATCCTCAATTTTCTCGATTCTCGATAATTTCGCATAATCCTCATGACTGATATGGATGAGTGGGATCGGCTCTCCCCAATATCGCTGACGAGAAAAAAGCCAATCACGAAGCTTATAATTTACTTTTTTATGACCGAATCCTTCTTTTTCAGCTTTTTCTGTGAGAATCTGTCGAGCTTCAGAAGAAGTGAGTCCATCAAATTTAGAAGAGTTTACAAGAATACCATCTTCAGTAATAGCTCTTTCTCATTTGCTAAACCAATTCCAAAAGTCTCTATGTCATACCCATGTTATTTCATTTGCAACATCCTCTTTCTTTATCCATTTTACAGTATGCTTGCCTCCCTCAATTTCTGACTTGATTTGAGTATTTGATTTGAGCTTAACATAAAAGACTCTCCCGATACACTCTTGATTCTTATTTTTATTCGCTCTGTATCAATAAATTTTTGAGAATGATAAATTAACATCTCAAATTATCTCAAAATCAGTATATCAAGTCTCTTCAATAATTTCCTTAGATACCGTCTCAAGCTCACTTTCTCAGTCTTCAATTCAGCCTCATACAAGATGAATATGAACTCCATTTGAATGATTTTCAACTTGGAGTAAAAACTCTCATTTCTCATTTTCTAGAATAACATCAATAGTTTTTCTTTTCAAAATTTCCACTCATTTTCTTGGTGCATTTACTCAAGTATATTCAAAACTTTTTGCAATACTTTGTTTTATTGGTAATTCATATTTCTTCGCAAATTCAAAATCCCGATCATCATGAGCAGGAACTGCCATGAGTGCTCCTGTACCATAATGACCAAGAACAAAATCAGCAATCCAGAGCGGAACCGATTCGCCATTGTATGGATTTACCACATATGAACCCGTGAATACTCATGTTTTTTCTTTTCATTCATTTGTACGATCCAGGTCTGATTTTCCTTTTGTTCATTCGATATATTTCTGACAGTTTTCTCTCTGCTCTTCTGTGATAAATTCTTCAACTTTTGGATGATCAGGAGCAAGGACTGCATACGTCATACCATAGACCGTATCGACACGAGTCGTATAGACTGAAACCGATAAAAAGGGCAACCTTGCTATAATTTCTGAAAACTTATTTTCACAAAAATGACGCTTAGAAGTATATTCATGTATCTGAATTCATTGTATTTGTTTATAATATTCTTTTGATTCATTAAAATTTACATATGGATCATCCTGGGAAATATGAAGTATCTGAAAAATTGAATTCTGCGCAACCTTTTCAAAAAGAATCGCGTTCTCCACATATGGAACAAATGCTTTCTCATTGTCATTAAGAGCTCGATTGGTAATACCCATATCTTCTGCAACTCATGGATACGTCGGTGCCACCATGACAAGAGCCTTGATTTTTTTATCAAGTCATTCCGTAAATTTTGCGGCAAGCTGTCCTCCAAGAGAATGTCCAATAACGATTGATTCTGAATTAAGAATAGGCTTAAATTGCTCTAAGAATTCCAATTGTTCAGAAAGGTCTGGAGTATTAGAATTTGGCAAATCAGGTACGATTACTTCATATCCAATCTGTTCTAATGTTTCTTTTACAGACATAAACCAATTACTATCCGCCTTTCATTCCCAACCATGCAAAATTAAAGCCGACGGCTTTCATTCAACTTTCTTAAACATCCGAAACTCACATCCTTCACTTTTCCCTATCCAATTTCGCTGCATTTCTTTGATACCTTCTGGCCAATCGAGAGTATCGATATCTGAGAGAAGTCGATCTGCATATTCCGTGATACGAAGCACCCATTGTCGGATCGGTCGACGTTCGACTCGTGTCCCACAGCGGTCACAGGTATTGAGTGCTGTCACTTCTTCATTCGCAAGTCCTGTCTTACAGCTCGGACAATAGTTGATCGGGAGATCTTGTTCATAGGCGAGTCACTTCTTGAAGAGTTCGAGAAAAATCCACTGTGTCCACTTATAATACTCTGGATCTGTCGTATCTACTGTACGATCCCAATCGTATGAGAATCAAAGTGACTTCAATTGTTCAGTAAAAACTCTAGTATTCGCTCGTGTGGTGATAGCAGGATGTGTACCTGTCTTGATAGCATGATTCTCAGCTGGAAGACCAAATGCATCCCACCCCATTGTATGAAGCACATTGTGACCTTTCGCATGATAATAGCGTGAGACAATATCTGTCGCTGTATACCCTTTTGGATGCCCGACATGAAGACCAGCACCACTCGGGTATGGAAACATATCGAGAATATATTTTTTTGGTTTCAATAAAGCTCCTTGAGAAAGGAGCTGGCTCGCCATGGGCGAGACTGAGGATTGGTTTTCTGAAACTGCCAATCCCCCCTGCCCCCCTTTCTCAAGGGGGTTCAGAGACTTGAATGTTTTATTATCTTCCCAATATTTCTGCCATTTTTTTTCGATCGAGGTATGATTGTAGGCCATAAAATAGTGGATAGTGGATAGTGGATAGTGGATAGTGGTATCCAGAAAACAAAATCCAAAAATAAGTCATTCCCAATATACGAAAACTCGAGAAAAAGACAATAAAAAAACTCCTCTTTCGAGGAGTTTTGGAGAATATAAATTATGCACCAGCAAGAGCATTGAGTACGAATGTAACGATAGCATACGCAAGCCACATGACAACGATACCAATAAGGACATTGATAATAGTCTTGCGTCCTGTCTTGACCTTCTCTTCATCCCCTCCAGCCGTCATGATCTGGAACCCAGCATAGAGAGCATAGGCAACAGCAATGATAGTCACGAGAGAGAGAAGCTTTACTATTGTGCCAGTAATAGCTGCATATGGATCTGTTCCTCCTGTATTAAGACCATCTGCCTTGTTTTGACCAAACCAATTACTCGCGGTAGCAGCAAAAGAATTTTCTACAACCATGAGAGAAGCGAGAGTCGCGTAGAGAGACTTTGTAATAGACATATAAAATGAATAAAAAGAATTAAAATGACGAAAATATGATAGCATTCTCTCCTAATAAAGTCAATAGATTTTTCGAAAATCGTTGTTTATATGAGTATATATACATGTTATTATCGCATCTGTAAGAGAGATTTGACACTACAAAAAAATCTCTCATTGACCATGAGAGATTTGATATGACAGGAATTAAAGCTATAACCAAAAGGAGAATTATAAGACGCGACCAACGTCTTCTCTTTTTTAGAATTTATACTCCAGTAGCACTTTCATCAAGTACTGCTGAAGGAGCACTAGCGACAACTGGAGAGACAGGAACAGCTGGAAGAGGAGTTCCTGTTGGAACACGAACTTCGAGTACATAAGGAAGGAGTGCCATATAGCGAGCACGCTTGATAGCAGCCGCGAGCTTTTTCTGATTTGCAAGCGATACTCCAGAATAATATCTTGGAATGATACGATTGAATTTCGTGAGATATTGTCTCATAAGAGCAATATCTTTATAATCAATATTTTTGATACCAGCCGCATCGATTGGACATGGTTTTTTTACTTTTTTCATAAGATTTTGAATTAAGGATTAAGGAATGGGGCTTTATTTGCTTATTTTTTTGTCACTTCTTATATGCAAAAATCTAGAATTTGTCATTTTCGAGATCAGCAAAGTCATCGAATTCTTCAGGAACTGATACCGCACCAGCTTCCGCGAAATCTTCACGCTTCGAGAGAAATATCATCTGACCGACAACTATTTCTGTCTTGTAAAGCTTCGTACCATCTTCTTTATCGATGATACGTGTCTTGAGTCGCCCTTCAATATAGACAAGTTTTCCTTTGACAAGGAATTTTTCTGCCTGCTCAGCAAGAGGTCCCCATGCGACACAATTTGTATACTCAGCCTCAGAGAGAGATTCCCCAGTCGGAGACTTATAATAACGATTCGTTGCTACGGTAAATGTAGCAATTTTTTTATCTGCGGTTGCTCCGGTAACTTTTATAAATGGATCTTTTGTAATATTCCCGATGAGGATAACTTTGTTGATCGTTCTCATAAATAGAAAAAATTATAAACTATGCTTCTATACGAGTAAACATATAGCGCCAAACATCTTTCTTGATATTGAACGAATTTGAAATAGCAACAAAATCACCTTCCTTTTCAATAATAAAAAGGAGATAGAAACCGACCTGAGAACCATGAATGCGATATGCAAGCTTCTGTTCTCCTGGGTGTGCAGTAGAAACGATTTTCGTTCCTGCATCTTGAAGTTCCTTCTCTACAGTTGATACAAGCGTGTTTCGCTCATCTTCCGTAAGGACAGGATTCAAGATCATCATGAGTTCATATTTTCTCATAAAATCCTATGGGTTAACATCTTATGACAAAGGTCATAAGAAGGATATAAAATGCATTTTTAGGAAATGCTCGCGGATTATATGAAAAGAGGTGGTGAATGCAAGGGAAAATGTATGAATAATTATAAAAAAATACTGAAACCATTGTTTTCATTTCACCAAAGTGAGATGAGTGGGTCTAAAACTTTTTCCAATGCAAAATATCTATTCTGCAAGTGAAAGAATTTGCCAGAAAAAAAAGTATCTGATAGGATATATCTTAGTAGTCTAGAGGTCTAGCAATCTCATCACTTCATCGGAACAAAAAAGTTTATCCACTTCTCATCTAGTCTACTAGTATACTGGTCTACTAGCCCTACTTCTCTTCTATGCCTCGTCCACACAAAACTTCTCCTCGCCTTCGAGAACTCTTCTGAACTATGAATGATCATGAGATCAGTAAGACTCTTATCAAGAAGCTTCTCCAATATAATATGCAATATGAAGAGATTACAAAGGTCATCCTCTCTCATACAGAGCGAGCATTTCTCGATGCACGCCTCATCACTCTCGAAGAATATTATCAGGAACTTCAATCAACAAAAACAAGTGAGATCACAGCATTTCTCGAGAATCTACCATCACTGCAATCAGAAGAACTCATCATATAAAAAATTCCCTCGATAATCTCGAGGGAATTTTTATTTATAATTCAAAAACCTTACTTCACATCCTTGAATGTATGAATAACGTGCTTACGAAGCTTCTTGTCATACTTCATAAGTTTGAGTTTTTCTCCTGTCGGAAGATTTTTTTTATTTACTGCATAGACGTAGTTCTGAAGTCCGCTCTCAGAGCGACCTGCTTGGAATGTTGCTTTTCCTTTTGCCATATAGTTTAGATTTAATGTGCCAGTCACTGCGAGGCACGAAGCAGTCCATGCTCTGTTGTTTCAAGAATTCTGAAACCTGGATCGCTTCATTACTTCGCGATGACAGAAACCATGTGAATGAGTGAATAATATAGAAATTTTAAAATTTGCAAGTTTTTCTCTTGTTATTTTTGCTTTTTTATAGATTTTCTATATAGTTCATCGGCTTTGGTGCTTCGTTTTACTAAGACCAAAAATCTAAAACCTAAACTCTAGAAAAATGTTTATCGATGAAGTAAAACTCGGATGTCGTGCTGGAAAATGAGGTGACGGTATTGTCTCATGGAGAAAAGAAAAATACATTCCAAAATGAGGACCATATGGTGGAGATGGCGGAAAATGAGGAAATATCATCCTTCGTACGACGACTCATGAGACAACTCTTGTAAAATATCGTCATCTGACTTCCATCAAAGCCGACGATGGAGAAAAGTGAGGAAACCAAGAAATGCATGGAGCAAATGCAAAAGATACTATTCTCGAAGTGCCTGTCGGAACACTCGTGACCGATACAGAAGATGGAAGTCTTATCTGTGATCTCGCGAAACCAGGAGAAGAATTTATTCTCTGTGAATGAGGGCGCGGAGGATTCGGAAATGCACACTTCCCTTCCAGTACGCGTCAAGCTCCGAATTTTGCTGAACTCGGAGATGTCGGGGGTGTCTGTGATATCAAGCTCGAACTCAAGCTCGTCGCTGATGTCGGACTCGTCTGACTTCCAAATGCTGGAAAGTCGACCGTCATCCAGTCCATCACGAATGTAAAACCAAAAATTGCAGCCTATGCATTCACGACACTCACGCCAAATCTCGGTGTCATGGAGTGGAAAGGACGATCGCTCGTGATCGAAGATGTTCCAGGACTTATCGAATGAGCAAGTGAGGGGAAAGGTCTCTGATTCCAATTTCTGAAGCATATTGATCGATGTCGTCTCATCATCCATCTCATCGATGCGAGTGTAGGAGAAGAAGAAATGATCACAAACTACCGAACAATTCGAAAAGAGCTCGAAAGCTGGAATGAAAAAATGGCAGAAAAAGAAGAACTTATTATATTCTCAAAGGCTGATATCATCGATCCTGAGATGCTCGAAGAGATGAGGAAAGCCTTCGAAAAAGCAACAAAGAAGAAAGTCGCACTTACAATATCAGCTGGAGCATATATCCGTACTGATGAACTTAAAGACCTTCTCATTACTATAATTCCAGAAGATAAGACTGAAGTAGAAGAAATACAAGAATGAGAAGATGGTATGCTTCTCGAAGGCTCAGATACTCAGGATAGTACGATGAAAGTCTACGACCTCAAGAGACAAAAAGATCCAAAACGATGTCACATCGTAAAGCGTGCTGATGGTGACTATGATGTCACTGGAGAGCGTATGGAAGAAATCGCGAGAATGACCGATCTTCGCTATGTAGATGGAGTGAATCGTGTCTACAATGTCATGGAAAAACTTGGAGTCATTCGCAAAGTCAAGGCAATGGTCACGAGTGAAATCATGGAAGGACAGACAGGATTTTTCGAAGGAGAAGATGATATTCCTTCTCCAAGCGTTTGGATCAGTGGTAAGAAATTCTCTCTCGAGAATATCATATTTATGAAAACGGAAAGAGAATAATTCTCTAATTCCTCTTATGTCTGAAAATAGTATAAATAATACATGAGGATATTCTTCACTTTCTTGGGGAAGGATAATTTTCTATTTTTTGCTCATTTTTTATTCACTCCAGTTTTTCACTTTTGGAATCAATACCGAAGTGATGAATGCTTTTATACATGGCCCAAACCTTATATTCCACGAGGCTGGGCATGTACTATTTATGCCTTTTGGAGAATTTCTCTCTATTCTCTGATGAAGTCTTTTTCAGATTCTCCTTCCTCTCTTTCTCACCTATGTATTCCTCATTCGTGAGGATAATCCCTTTGCCGCAAGCGTGACACTCTGGTGGATGGGACAGAATCTGACTGATGTCGCGCTCTATATTTCCGATGCATGAGCCAGGTCGCTTCCCCTCATTTGAGGAATGAGTGAAGATGCACATGACTGGTGAAATCTTCTCGATATGATGAATCTCACAAAATATGATTTTGCATTCGGAATTACGACACACTATATAGGCATGATAGTGATGATTTTTGCCTTTCTCTGGGGCGGATATGTGTTATTTTTTGGAAATACTGTATCAAAAGACTTCTCGTAGAGTAATCTCTCAAAATTCAAAATCCCTCGAATCACTATCTATACTCCTCTTCCAACATCCCTTCTATCACCTCCATAAATTCTCTTCCAACAGCGATGATATCTCGCCCTTCGAGTGATCGATAATGAACTCATCTCAGATATATCTGAAGCTGTGGTGCTTCGGCATCTCCTGGGATAAATATCCCAATATCCGCGTGCTTGGCTTCACCAATGCCATTCACAATACAACCCATGACAGCGATATGGAGATTCTCAAATCCTCTATATTTTTTGGACCATTCTGGCATCTTGTCTCGGATTCGTTCATTCACATATTTTGCGAGAATCTGGAACTTGTCTGAGCTCGTACGACCGCATCCAGGACAACTCACCACTTGAGGGACAAACGCTCGAAATCCCATCGACTGAAGAATCTCACGACAAATCTGTACCTCGAGCGCACGTGGAGCGCCTGGCTCAGGTGTGAGTGAGACACGGATAGTATCACCAACTCCTTGCTCAAGAAGTATCGAGAGTGCAGCACTGGATGAGACGATTCACTTAGTTCCTGTACCTGCCTCTGTAAGTCCGAGATGAAGTGGATATTTACATCATAGAGCTATTGATTCATATGCGGTGATCATGGATTGAAGATCAGACATTTTTACTGAGATAATAATCTTATCTTTCCCGAGTCACCATTCGACTGCTTTTTCTGCAGAGAGGATTCCCGACTCTACCATTGTGGCAATATAGACATCGTTTGCTGAGCGAGGATTTGGAAGCTGTGCATTGGCTTCGATATTGGCATCAAGGAGCTCTTGATCGAGTGATCCACCATTCACACCGATTCGTACAGGCTTATCGTACTTGATAGCACATTCGATAATTCTCTTGTAATTGTCATCATGCCGATCTCATTTTCCGACATTTCCAGGATTAATGCGATATTTTGCAATAGCAAGTGCCATGTTGGGATATTTCTCGAGAAGAATATGACCGTTATAGTGGAAGTCTCCAACAATCGGTGTATTATATCATTTCTCGCGAAGCCGTGCGACAATCTCTGGGGTTGCTATTGCTGCAGCTTCGGTATCGATCGTGATACGAACGATCTCAGAACCAGCGTCAGCAAGCTCGATAATCTGTGCGAGTGTGGCATCAATATCACGAGTCGGCGTATTGGTCATCGACTGGATGACGATGGGATGATCAGAACCGAATGGTACATGACCGACCATGACAGTATGGGTACTACGACGTGGAAAAAGCATATTTTGGAAAAAATTTTCGTAAGTGTAATCAATTCTTTCAAAAAATCGAAATTAAAAATCTAGTCTTTTCGAGTTTTTGTTATCATCCTGGGGAATTCCACGACTGCCATATATATTCGTCTCCATCTTTTTCTTGGCTCAAGGATAAGTCGATAGAGCCATTCTATGCCAAGCTTTTGGAAAAATATTGGCGCCCTCTTCTGAAGTCCAAGAAGAAAATCGACTGATGCACCGATGCCAAGCCCGACCACTTCTTGTGAATCAGAAATATATTTCCAGATATCAATAAGTATCTCTTCTTGAGTCTTCATTCCGAGACATGAGAAAACGTATGAAATATGTTGAAGTTCGATAAGGTGAGCCATGCCATCACTTGCCATGTCTCACTGAAATATCACTTGTACCGTAATTCCTGGATATTTATCTTCGAGAATTCATTTGAGATTTTTTTGAAGAGAAGTTTTCTTCGCATCAAAATCACTTTTAATTTTCTCTACACGCCGATCAATGATGAGGATATGTTTCTTATTCTGCGCAGCATACTCGAGGAGATCGCATGTGAGATCACTTCACTTGATAAGTTCACCGTATTTCTCTCGAACTTTTTGTCTCTGGAATAATACTCTCAAACATGCATGGAAAAATCCAATTCCCTCTTGCATCATAGCGCCAACATAGAGTCCAACTCCATCTGGAGTATTGTATGTAGCTTGTCATAGAATATTCAAAAACTCCTCATTCCGGCTCGCACGGACAAGAATCTCAGGATTCGGTGTGAAGACAAGAGTTTTCTTAATCGGATTCTGAATAAGTTCGAGAAAATCAGAATATCGTGAGGTGATGATAGGAAGTCAGAGAAAATTCATAAATATATTATTTCCTTCCAAAATCATCGTCATAGCGCATGATATCATCTTCTCCTGTATAATCACCACATTGCACTTCTACGATCACGAGTGGCTCAGTACCAGTGTTGGCAAGACGGTGGAGATGATGGACGGGAATATGGCATCATTCATTCGGGCGGAGCATGCGAACCTGCTCAATCTCCTGGAAATCAGGATGACGAATATCGATCGTCGCAATGCCAGACACCACTGTCCAGTGCTCACTCCGCTTGGTATGAGACTGAAGTGAGAGACGTTTTCCAGGATTCACAATCAACTTCTTCACCTTATAGAGAGGACTGTCTTCAAGGACATAGTAGACTCACCATGGACGATTCCCGACTTCGAGGTAGTGTCATTCTGTGAGTGCCTTTGGAAGCTCGGCAATCTTCGCTTCAAGCTCTTTTTCATCGGCTTTATTCTTGAGCTTGTTTACAAGATCAGATGAATTGTGTGTCTTTGCTCCGAGTCCATCGACGATACGTACTCATTCGGCACGAAGTAGGACCGCTTCAGGGATTTCTGATGCAAATCGATCTCCTCACTTGGTAAAGAGAATCTCACTATATTTTCCAGACTTTTTTGCTTCATCGATAAGCGCCTTTAGACTCGCACACACACTTCCATCTTGGTCGATCGAGAGAAAGACACGATCGACGACACGGAGTGCCTTCACGACAGACATTCGAAATCCTTCATCCTGAAAAGATTTGATTCAGCGCTTCATCTCCGCTTGTTTATCATTATTGATAATCACCCAGAGTTCATCTGCACCTGTTTCTGATTTCGAAAGTTCGAGACACTCGATATGTCCTGGATGGATCGGATTCGCATACATCGATGTGATAGCAAGAGTGGTCATAATTTTATTATTTAATATTATGTAGAGATGATTTTATTTCTTTTTCGAGTTTTTCAAGTGAAGAGATTACTGAATCTTACCAATAGCATAGACTCCTACTTCAAGCTTCTCATCAAAAGCCAATGGATCTTCGAGAGAGCAGATAATACGTATTGGTCATGTTTGTGCTTTCGCATACTGACTCTTCAGCTCTCCATTCAAGAGATAATTACGCTTGATCGTGCGCCATGCAAAATATTCTACTCATGTATGTTGGAGGATGATTTCTTGAGTAATGACAGGCTCATGGGGAAACCATGAGAAAACGAGGGAAGCTCATATTGGAGCGATTCTCTCAGGAAAAGAAAACTTTCCATTACTATCAGTAGTCGTTTTTTCCGTGAATTTTTCCTTTCCATCGAACCATGCAGAGCTAGAAGTGCGAGTCACTGAGACACCGATCACGGGCTTCCCAGAAGAAAGAACGACTCATTCGATCGGAGAAAACAAACAAAATTTTGACATAGAAAAAAGTGAGAGAAATAAAATTGAGATAAGAATGACAGATATGATGATGATTTTTTTCATAGGAAGGATTATATGATTTTTTCAGAAATTCTCGATTCGAATTTCTCAAGTGAGAATTCATCTGCTCTTCTCACACAATTCTCCTCAAGCGAAAGTGTATATTCTGGAGTCATTTTCTCTACTGCTTTCTTGAGATTTTCTGAATTTACATCGATAAGAAATCCCGTCTCTCCGTCAATAATAGTTTCCCGAAGTCATCATTCATTGGCTCAGATCACAGGAATACCGCATGCCATAGACTCAATCGGCGTCATGCCAAAATCTTCATCGACAGGAATATATATCGTCGCGGTAGCTCATCGAATCAGAGAAAGAAGAAGTTCATCACTTGGCGCTTCGAGGGCAATGATATTTTTTGCATCTTTTATTTTCCCAAAAATACTCTCTTTCATTGGATCATTTTTCCCATAGCTAAAAACCAGATTCTGATCTGGCATATCGAGAAATGCGTCGACAATGAGATCGACTCGCTTCGGTGGAGAGAGTCGTGCCCAGGAATAGAAATATGTCTTTGGAAGAAATGGAATTCCTGCAATCTCAGAAATAGGAGCAGGGCTAAAAAAACTCGTATCAGTCGGCGGATAGATAATCACTGAATCCATAAGAGTATAATCACGGAGTCGTTTCTGGACTGTTTTTGAATTGGTAAAAATCTGATCAAATTTTGCAAGGTTTTTCTCATACCGATATGAGAAAAAAGTGAATGCCAGAGCAAAGATAGGACGAACAAAGAAAGGAAGACTCGCAATATATTTCGCACGGAAATCATAGAGATAGCGAGGCGGAGTATGACAATAGTAAAAAACCTTCTGTCTTTTATGAGATTTCAGATTCTGGATTTTAGATTCTGGATTTTTTGATTCACTTTTTTGAATATGACGCAAAGCGCCAAGACAATCACCAGAAAATATCACAATATCATAATCTCGAAGGATTCGCGCCCTCCAGAAGAATCTCCACTTCAGCACAAGATGACGGATTCCCTTCGCAAAAACTGGCGTACCAAGTGAAATTATCTTCCCAGTGAATCCAAGCTCTCGTGGATCAAAACTCCCTTCGCTAAAAAACCCTGAAATAATATCTGCATCAAGCGCCTTTGCCATGAGCGTCACAAGTCGCTCTCCTCCACCACGATAGAGAAATGCATCGTGGAGGATGGCAATCTTTGGTTTTTGAGTCATAGAAAAAGAATATTGAATTCTCTGGGAAAAACAATAGAATTTATTGCAATAAATATAGGATACCATACAATTACTCCAATTTAACTATTAAAAGAATATGAATAATATCCTCTTGAAGAAGGTATCTGCAAATTTTCCTTGGGCAAAGATACTGCTTGCATGCTTCTTATTGTAAGTCTTAGTTACGCATTCATTGTAGATATACAATATTTATGAAGGACAAAAATCCTTCATTATTCTTTTTATACTTTTCTGTTTTCTTCTCTTTGCTTTATGAATAATAATAAGTATGAAATCCGCAACAAGAAGTGGAATAAGTCCATTTTTTGGAAACATACTTTTTATTATAGCGATCCTTATATCTATTGCTTTATTATTTTTATTTTGATTTTTCTATATTATGGGTAATAGCAGTGGAAGTTTTCGTCTAATGTAAGTTATCTATTTTATTTTCTGTTTTCCCTAAATTCCATATACTTCCTTGTATATGGAATTTTCTGATCTCAAACAAAAACGCATTGCCATTGTCGTCGACTGGCTCATCGACTTCTGATGAGCTGAACTTGTGATTTCTCACCTTTTGGAAATGTTTCCTGAGGCAGATGTTTATACAAGTGTCTGCTATATGAAGCACCCGATGCTCAAGTGAACACGAGTCTACACGAGCTGGATTCAGAAGATTCCTTTTTTCAATCGTCATCATAAGCTCGCTGGAATTCTTCGGCCATTTGCGTTCAGGAGTTTTGATCTGTCAGAATATGACATTATCATCTCATCGAGTTCTGCTGAAGCCAAGAATGCAGGCTTCTCAAAACGAGGAAAAAATACAAAACATTTCTGCTATTGCCATACCCCAATTCGCTATTACTGGAGTCACTATGAAGAGTATCGAAATATGATGGAATTCGGATGGCTCAATCCGATTGCACGATTCACACTTGATCGACTGATTGGCTGGCTACGAAGACTCGACTATGACGCTGCTCAAAAGGTAGATTATTTCATTGCAAACTCAGAGAATACAGCAGAGAGAATCAAAAAATATTATGATCGAGAAAGTGAAGTGATATATCCGGGAATAGAGATGCAAAGATCAGAGGAGATAGGAGATAGATCAAAACTGGAAAAGTCGACCTCCTACCTCCTACCTCCTACCTCCTACTACCTTTGAGTCTGACGCTGTATTCCCTACAAAAAATTCGATCTTCTCGTTGATGCTTTTAATCAAAACTGAAAGAAGCTTATCCTCTGTACTGCAACCGATACTCCCCTATTTCGCGAACTGGGGGCAAAATCGTGACCAAATATCGAATGGAAATTCCGCGTTTCAAACGAAGAAAAGAATTCGCTCTTATCGAATGCAAAAGCATTCCTCTTCCCGCCAGAAGAAGATTTCTGACTTGTGCCAATCGAGGCAATGGCAATGGGAACTCCTGTAATTGCCTATGGAAAATGATGAACACTCGAAACTATTTTGGACGGAGAAACAGGATTATTTTTCACTCCGCAGACTCCAGAAGCACTGAATGAAGCGATAGAAAGTTTTGAGAAGATAAAGTGGGATAAGGAAAAGATTCGAGAACATGCGGAGAAGTTTTCTAGTTGAATATTTAAGAGGAGCTTGACAGATTATATTTTAATGCTATCATAATGAAATGACTCTATGAATAATTCATTCCCATAATATTACTGAGCACTGAGAACCCAATAAAGAATACAGGACAAGACTCGCGAAATGAGCAGAATTTCTCACATCATGAAAAGTTTCGAATCTCATACTAACATGAGGAAAAGCAACCCCATGAATAGATAAAAGGCATTGTGATAGTGGAAAGGAGTGGTTCGAAAGCCAATGAATCCAACCTCAGAGTATACATGTAGAATCCGATCCTCACGGTTCACTTGAAACTGTCTGAGAAATGGTTTTCGCGAGAAAGGATCATGAAAAATTGCTTGTTCAAGCCCCAGAAATAGCCATCATATCAAGTGACTACCATATAAATCGCTTATGAGAAATTGCCTCTTTTGTTCTCTGAAGAGAAATAAGAAATAGAGTCGCGCTCATATGAGTAGCTGTAGACAATCCTAGAAGTCCTGAACAGGAAGAGAAAAGTCTCCAAGCCTTTAGAGATACGTTTCATAATGTTCCAGAATGAAATCTCGATGCAATCATAGAAAGACTCTGGAAATCTCATGGACTCTATAAAAATCATCCATCTAATCCATACTCTTAGATTCAACAATTATTGTGATAGATTTTTTAGTTTTTCTTACAAATAATCATTAGTGAAGGTGAGGTATATTTGTTTGAGAGATTTATTCAGAGCTTATACAGAAGCATAATGATAGGGTCAACCAAGAGTCTCTGGAAGATAAAAAATATTAAACGCACCTTTTCAAGAATTGGATTCTTATACTGAAAGAGTCCAAAGTTAAAAAATCATCCTAAATACGATCCCGAGATTATTGTATATCCATCAAAGAGTTTTCTTAAAACATCGATATTCATGATGGTTCTATTATGAATATCGAGTATTGTTTTTTCAGTCATAATTTTATTAAAATAAGAAAGATTTGGTATTACAATAATAACAAGTCCATCTTTCTTGGTAATTCTGAAATGATTTTCTATGACACTTCTCGGATCATCAAAGTGCTCGATAAAACCCATTGAATACACAATATCATATTTTCATTCATTTTCACTGAGAAATTTCGTATCGAAAAAATCTCCGTGGATAATATCTGCGTCTATGTTATTTGCTTTGAAATTCTGCTCAAGAACTCGTACTCCTGGCTCACTATATTCAATACCACTAGGATGAAGTCAAAATAATTCATGAAATTTGATGAGATAATTCCCAGGAGCACATCCAATCTCGAATATATTCTTATAGCTTGGATTTATATACTTCGAACAAATAGTATAGAACTCCCAATTATGGAATCAGATAAGTATACTCTTTACGATAGGAAATCTGAGGAGTTTTCCTAGAATCTTTCCATTATCCCGATGAACTCCATCCCAATGTTGTTTTTCTGATAAATTTGTCATTTTTTGAATTGAAAAATTAATATATTTTAATATCTGGGAATGGAACTATAAATTTAGTTCATGCAAGGTGAAGTATCTTTTCTTGTTCAAGTATAGACTCAAGGTAGTTCCATGCAAGTACGAGGAAGTAATCAGGAGGATCTTTTCGAGATACCTCAGGATCAATTATAGGGGTGTGGACCCCTGGCATACACATTCATTTTCTCAGCGGAGATACATCGACAATGTATTCTACAATATCAGTAGTAATATTACAGTAGTTTAAGAGAATTGTTCATCTTCATGGTGCACCATATCAGACGATTCTCTTTCATTCACTTTTCAGCTTATGAAGGAGTTTCATGAGTTTTTCTCGATGAAGGATAACTTCTTCACCCATTTTTTTATAGAGACCCATGTCTTCGATTCAGAATTCTTTTTCTTTTGTTATGAATTCTGCCACGGAGTCTTTTATGATATGCTTGGAATCATTGTATGCTGTTACTACTCGAATTCATCCTCCATGCATTGATAAGTGTATGACATCGATAACCTTCATTCCCTGCAGTGCAAATATTTTTTCTATAGCAATTATACTATAGTAGGTAAGATGTTCATGATAGATAGTATCGTACTGGAAATCTCTAAGAAGATCCAGGAGATAATGCACTTCAAATATAAAGACACCTTCTTGCTTAAGTATAATTTTTGATGCTTGGATAATTTCTATAATATTATCTATATGGGCAAAAACATTACTTCATGTCAGAACATCAAATCCTCAATATTGTTCAAGGATTTCTTGCGCGGAAGATATGCTGAAGAAGTCATTTATAACATTGAGTCATTTATCTTTCGCCATCTTACTCACATTGACAGATGGATCTATTCACACGGCAGAAATATCTTTATCATTCTGAAAATACTGCAATAATACACCGTCATTACATCACATCTCTAATAGCTTTGAGTCGGGAGAAGAAAGATATGATTTTCTGAGAAATTCTGAATATTCCTTGAAATGTTCTGAAAGAGATTTTATTACTGAAGAAATATAAAAGTAGTTTCTAAATAATCTATCTGGATCAACGATATGACATATCTGAGCCAGTTTACAATTTTCACACACATAGAGCTCAAGGGGAATTTTTATCTCAGATGAAAACTCCTCAGGCCTGATAAATCATCCAGCAAGGGGCATATCTCAGAGATCTAGAACCCTTAAAAGATTGGAAGATCAGCATCATCTACAGGTTTCGCGAAATGTTATTCCTTTATGCATTTGGCAGTTATTTATTAATATAATCAAATTTGAAAAACCCTCAGGAATTATTTCTCTTCAGAAGAGGAAGTTTTTATCCATCCATCCAAAGAGAGCATTTCGATAAAACTTTTCTTTGAAATCACATCAGCATTATCAGATCAAAATGTTTTAAATAAAGTTTTTTCCAGTCAAGAATATCGTGAATAATCTCTATAGGTATCTATCATCGGAAGTATAACAAAATAATTCGTATCATAAATATAACAATTCAATGCTTCGTATTGAGAAACAAGAAGTTCATGATTCTTTTCTCATGGCCTATATCCAATGATAATTTTCTGAGTTTCTGTATTTCAAAAAGTTTCTATTATTGCATCGGCAATGCCTTCTACGCTAATTGCTGGCATCTTCATGACGATAACCTCCCCTCCTACCGATTCTATCGATGCTTTAATTAGAAGTGATATTGCTTCATGAAGTCTCATTATGAAGCGGGTCATCTGAGGATCTGTGATGGTGACCATATTTGCTTTTCAAATTTGTCCAATAAACAGAGGAACAACGCTTCAATTAGTTCCGAGAACATTTCCTCAACGAATACATACAAAATTTGTATTGAGTGATTCTCTATTTGCAGCAATAATAAGCTTCTCTCATACTGCCTTGCATGTTCCATAGATATTAAATGGATCAACAGCTTTATCTGTCGAGACATCAATAACCTTCTTTATACTATTTTCTATAGCTACCTCAATAACATTCTGTACTCCAATGACATTCGTTTGAACTGATTCATATGGGTTTTCTTCACAGACTGGTACATGCTTAAGAGCTGCAAGATGAAAAAGGTAATCCACTCAGATTGTAGACTGCTTTAGTCGCGCCTTATCTCGGACATCTCAGATAATATACCTGATATTCTTTTGGGACTGGAATCTCCTCTTCATCTCAACTTGTTTATGTTCTCAACGAGAATAGATGATTATTTGTTTTGGATTATATTGAAGAAGCTGTTCCGTAAGCTCTTGTCACCAAGACCCTGTTCATCCAGTGATAAATATTGTTTTCTCGGAAAAAAAGTGTGACATGATAATTAATTTTTAAAGTAAGATAATATTTTGTATTGGGCTTCATTATAGTATTTTGAGAAAAAAATAAAATACTTATGAACACTTGTTCCAAAAAAAATTCAGAATATGAATAATAGAGTATTTTTAGCGGTAATTTTATTTTTTGCAAATTCTTTTATCCCTTTCACGCGTCAGAATTTCTTAAATTGGATCAATAAATTTATATGATCTTGTTTTAGTGCATCTTTTTCTTGTAAAAAGTTTCTCTGATTTTTCTCGTTCAGCTCATGAAAATAGGTATTTTCAATATACTCATTAAGTTTTAGTTTTTCCTCTCGCAGAATATCTAAATTATCAACTCATCAGCGATTATTTTTGTGATGCCGAATCTTTACAAGATATTGATTTGTAAATCAAATATTAAATTTGAGGGGGAAAATATATGGGAGCAATCAATCAGTAATCATTCCATGATCTGGATATCATCATGCTTTTAGGCTTTCTACCTTTACGACAGAATGAATATACATTTTTGATATCTTCGAGCTATATATATCTTCAATTGCTTTATTCATTGAGATAATTCCTTTTTCTGAGAATTCAGTTCTTATATTTGATTTTATATATATCTCACCATTCGACTTGATACAATAGTAATTAAAGCAAAGTATATCAGTATTCTTAGCATCATCTTCAAAGTACGATAAAACATTCCCTACAAAATCGTTTTCTATTAAGATCATCATCCGACAAAGGAAAAAATAATTCTGTTGTCGTATGTTGTAGGCAAAAATTAAAATTTCAAAAGACTCATAATGGATGCTTCTGATGATATATACGAATATTTGAGTATTGGGAATACCTCTCCCAATCAACTTCTATGAGGGAATTATCATCTGATATTATCAGTTCCCAATTCGGATTCTTCTGATTCAGTACAGAATCAATCGTCTCATAGAGATATTCTCTCCTTATTGGATTTACTATTCTTGTGGCAATTCAAATTGTTATTTTTTTCATAGTTTCTGTTATACTGTGGCGTTACTCGGAAATAGTATCCTTTCGAGAAAGGTAAGCAATTATTTTCTTCCCTACCAACTGTCATGGAGACTCTATTGCGTAATAGGTAACTGATGAGATCAGTACTGTTCCTCAGATAAGGAGAAGAAAATGTGTTAAGGAAGCCAATATAAGTGAAAAGATACTATGGAAACTCGCTATTTCCAGTGGTCAGAGATAACTATTTAGATAATATAATGCAATAAAATGCGTGAGGTACATACTGAAACTAATCTTTCACACATACTCAATAATTCCATTTACAAATAATTTATAGGGCCTTAACGACAAGAAATAAGCTCATATCATAAGTATGATACTTATGAAAAAAACTATACAATAATAAGGTACTCATCGCTCCATATTAGAAAATCCGAGAAATGTAGAAGAAAGAGAAAAGAAAATAATTGCTATCAATCATAGGAATCCGATTCAAATCCATATCCTGTTACGCTTTTGTATAGACTCTGGAGTATGGTCATGTTCTCTTATAAGAAAATAGAGAAGTATTCCCAAGAAGAAGATAGGAACCTGAGCTGGAAGAAAATAAAAAAGGTAATGAGTCCATAAAAGATGCTCAGGAATCATCGGATGAAGCTGGAGATAAAGAATAAATAATCCTGAAACCACAAAAGATATATATGCCATAATAAGCGCTTTTTCTTTTGTATTAATTTTCAGGAATAAAAACGGAACAAATAAGTAAAACATCATTTCTATAGCGATAGACCATTGTCACTCCACAAGATGTCATATCCAATATGGACTAAATCAATTGGTAAATGTTGCCACTGAAAGAATTTCGAGTCAAGATGCCTCTGTATGGCGTATAAATATATAGTAGAGAATACATGCATAAAAAAGAGGAGCGATACGAAAAAAGCGACGTATAAAGAAGAAAATAAATGGATGTGTCTCCCGTTTTGTTCTCTTGCTCATAGACAAAAAGAGGGTACAAGCACTGACAAGATAAAATAACTGAACACCTCGCGCTCATAGATCAGCGAGGAACCATATATAAGGAGCTCCCGATTGAAATAAATGAACGGCTAATACTCACAGTACTGCCCATCATCTCAGAGCATCGATATATCTATATTTACGGATTTCCATAATATTTTATCAAAAGTTATAAAAAGAAATACTCCGAAGAATTCTACTTGTGAAAATTCCTATATTTATCATGTATACTCTTGATATCATCATCCCACCATGGCTTTTCCATCAGTTTTTTTATGGTCTCCTCATCGAATCGATATCTTATGACTTTTGCTGGACTTCCTACAGCTATTGCATAGGGTGGTATATCCTTTGTCACTACTGACCCTGCCCCGATGATTGCACCGTGTCAAATAGTAACTTTTGGAAGAATTGATACCCGAGATCCTATCCATACATCATTTCAGATAACGATATTTCACCCTGCATCATCATATGTTATTCAGCCAAATAATCTCGTCGAGGTCGATAATTTATTCGGATCATGCAGAGAAAAAGAAATGGCAAAAAAATTGCTCGCTATAGAACAAAATGATCCAATCTCAATTTTATTCTTGTCAGAAGCAAGAATCTCACCACATCATCATATATAGGAATATCTTCATATTTCTATATTTCACTGCATTATAACACTCGGTCATAAAAGAGTTTTTGATCCTAGACGAATCTTTCAGCTCAGTAAATCAAATGGATCAATCGAACAAAATCATAATATCGACTTTTCTGCATGATACTTAAGATACAATATTATATATATAATACTATTACGAATAAGTTCTGGCAAGAGAATTGTCCATATTAAATAGTAGGCTTTCTGGGATAGGGAATTGATAATTCTATTCATAACTTATGAAAATAATGATATTAGTAATACTTCTTATACCAATTCATTGTCTCTTTAACTCAGTCCTCAATAGAGACTTGAGGTGACCATGAAAGAATTTCTTTCGTATGGGTAATATCGGACCAGACAGACTCAATATCTCAGAATTGCATTGGAAGATAGTTTCTTATAGCAGTTTTTCCTAGATTCTTTTCGATTAATTCCACGATATATTCTAGTTCCGTGGGCTTATCTGATCATAAATTAAATATTTCATACATAGACGGCAATTCTAGCGCACATATAATACCTCGAACAACATCATCAATATAAGTAAAAGTGCGTTGCATCTTTCCGAAATTGTAGAGATTAATAGGCTCTCACTTACTTATCTTATTAGCAAACAACATCATAACCATGTCAGGGCGTCCATACGGTCAATATACAGTAAAGAAACGAAGTCCTGTTGTTGGTAATTTATAAAGGTATGAGTAAGCATGTGCCATTAGTTCATTGGACTTTTTTGTGGCCGCATACACGCTAAGTGGATGATCAACGTTATCATCTACGGAAAGTGGTTGTTTGAGACAAGATCCATAGACTGATGCTGTAGATGCATAAATAAATTTTTTAATATCAAATCTTTTTGAAAGCTCAATAATATTATGAAATGCTACACTATTGGACTGCGTGTAGGCAAATGGATCTATATCGCTTGATCTTTCTCATGATTGCGCCGCTAAATGTACCACCTTATGAATTTCATGATGAGAGAATATCTCACTAATAGCAGAAAAATCAGAAATATCCACCTTGTAAAAGGTAAATTTCTTATTCTCCAGAAGGGTATCTCTACGATTAATCTTCAATAAGTCTGAGGAGTTTTTATTTTCCTTACCTACTCAGATAACATGATGTCACTGTTTCATAAGCATTTGTGCTGTATGAAATCATATAAATCAACTAATTCCTGTAATTAAGATATTCATAGTTTTTTGGTAACTCCTTCCTTTATTGATCTAAAGTCTATACAGTCAATATAAATTAATGTTCGAATTGAATATACGCTTTATAGAGAGATAATACGAGGTTTTTATGTAAAACGGCTAATAAAAATATACCTATGTTTCGCAAGCTTTTATCGTATTTTATAGCTTTTCCTAAAAAAGATAATCATTTACTTTTTTCTCAGGATAGTATCCAATTTATTCATATTCTGAATAAAAACTCGCTGTAATTCTTCTGGAATCAGAATCTCAGTAAATCTGCTTTGATAATATCGAAAACCTGCTCATTTCCAAGGGCATTTTTTTTGAATCTATCTCTTGTGATAGTTTTTGTAATCTTCTGTGCACCCGTGTGCTCCTGTCGATAGATATAACCAACATAATCCCATAACAGTATTTTTTGATTCTTCCTATTCATGTACTGCCACATCCGTGCAAACATAACAGTCTCATTGATTACATCTTCTGGAAAACGTAGATTCGGATCTTGAAAAAAAAGACTACTTTTCAGTATTTGCATCATTGCAATATTGATCTCGCCTCATAAAAATGACATGTAATCAAAGGTTTTTTCGTTTTTCCCTCACAGTATCTCTTTCTGACCAATAATTCTCCCATTCTCATCTTCACAGAGAAAGTACAATCAGGTTATGGTATCTTTTATCCCTTGAACCTCGAGATCTGCCCATTTCCGAATACAAGAGACAAATAAATCTTTTTTAAATTCATCATCACTATCAAGCAAGATAAGATAGTCACTTGATGTATTCATTGCGGAAATTCCCATATTTCTCGCTCGTCAGACTCATGAATTTTCCTGATAAATATATGTAATGTTGTGAGGAAACTTCTCAATATGCTTTCCAATATATTCTCTTGTTCCATCCGTCGAACCATCATCGACAATTATGAGTTCCCATTGAAAAGAATCACTTTGCTCTTGTTCCAAAACAGAAATAATAGCTTTTTCAAGAAGTTCTTTTCGATTGTACGTAGGAATAATGACCGAAATAAATGGAGTTTTTACCGACATAGAGTCATTTATAAGATAAATTCGAGAATATTCTTTTCTACTTCTTTAAGACTAAATCTCTCAAATCATATTTTCTTTTGCTCTAATTTTGTAAGATTCTTATACACCTCAAGAAAATTCTCCTCATATTTTTCAAGGTCAAGCAATACTCAATTTGGTCAGAAATAGGGATATTCCATATCTCAATATTTTCTTTGGGAATACTCCCCAAGAATACATTCTTTTGCACCAGTCTTGAAATCTGATGTAATAATAGGAAGATTACATGCCATAGCTTCTCAGAGTACATTAGGAAATCATTCTATTTTTGATGCATATACAAAATAGTCTGCAATATTTAAATATTTAAATACATTTTTCTGAGCTCCGAGAAAAATAATATTATCTTCAAGCCCCAGATTTTTACTTTGCTCTTCCAGGGAAGACTTTTCTTGTCAATCTCCTACTATAATATAGATCCATGAAGTATCACCTTCATCATATATCTTCTTAAATGAATCTATAATCTTGGAATGAAATTTACTCCTTATGAGTCTAGCTACCGTAATAAATACCTTTCTTCAAGTAATTCGCTGAAGAAGCTCTGAAGAGATGTCTTCTCGCTTTTTCTCGTCAATGGCATCATTATTTAAAGGATTGTAAATTACACTTATTTTTTCTTCATCTATCTTCAAGTATTGAGCAAGAGAATGTTTATTTTCTTCACTATTTACTTTTATTTTCAGAGCATAGGGATAAAGAAGCTTGATGAACGCCTTATAACAAAATCCGCTCATTCATGTAAAAAACCCCATACTCGTCTCAAATGCTATATGTGCTTTCTTATTGGCCAAGATATGAATAAAATTTGCTATTTCAAGAGAACTCATTCATCCGTCAAAAGAGGAGATTCTCAATATTTTTCTCAATCTATATATATAATAAGGAATGAATAATATCATCAATAAATTATTTTTGATAGGAGCAAGTGGAAGATACTGTACACCCGTTGGAAGTTCATAGAAAATAGCATCCTTGAGAGTAATAATGGTGACATCGCAGTGATGAGAAATCCTTTCCGACATCGTCAAAATTGTCCTCTCAGCTCATCATCACTCAAGTGAATTTATTAGAAAATATACTCTTTTACGCATATAGTATTGCCTCAGGAGAAGGCTGTTAATTTTTGATTATTTCTATTTTTCAAATATCGAATATATTTCCCGAAATTCCCGAAAGGTCTGTTCCCAGAGAAATAATGAAGGAGATATTCGAGTATCTGACTGAAGATCGAGTCCTTGTATAGATTTTTCCATTGCTTCTTGCAGGGATCGAATATTTCTCGGAGCAATAAGAAGAAATGGTGCATATCTGAGAATCTCACGAGTTCATCCCACATCTGTCGCTATGACCTGACATCCTGCAATAAGTGCCTCGATCACTGTCGTAGGAAGTCACTCTTGAAAGCTCGGATTCACAAAAATATGAAATGAGGGAAGGAACTCAGAACGAACTCGTTCGATGGGAACGACCCCAAGAAATTCGATTGACTCAGAGAGTGTAAGTGATTCGGAAAGTTTTTCAAGCTTTTTTTTCTCTGGACCATCTCCGATAATTTGAAGCTTGAGTAGAACACTTCCCTTATAATCTCTTTGTACTTGTGCAAATGCTCGAATGAGTACATCAACTCACTTGAGATCCACAAGTCTTCCAACAAATCAAATATGAATCTTATCCGATGATGGCTTCATCACTGTAGCTGTTGGCGTAATTCCGCGATAGATAGTTCGGACTTTTTTGATAGCAAAAGTATCTCGTACAAAATGTTCACATGCTTCACTCACAGCGACAACTTCATCCGCATGGGAAAGTGTCCATTGACCAAGAGTATGATCATACCAACGACTCACCGTCTCAATAAGTCTACTTCAAGATACCACAAAACCACTTCCATGCTCAATATGAATCCAAGGGATATGGTACAGTTTCGCGAAAATTCCTCAGAGAAAACTCGAAAGAAAAAACCGAGTATGCGTATGAAGAATATCTGGATTCCATTTTTTTGCCCTCTGGATACCAGTCCAAAAAGAAGGCATCCAAAACTTCGGAAATGGAAATGAATGTACAATATCGAAAGCAGGAAGGACAATGACATCATATCAATTTTCTATTCGGCTTCATTTTTTCTGTCACCCTGAAAAAGTCACGATACATGCTTCGCCTCACTCTATAATATAATTTTCGACCCATTCTTTCGCATACATCTCAACTCATCCTGAATGTGGTGGAAAATATGGAAGAAAATGCATCACTCGAGATTTCTTTGTATCAGACTCATTTTTTCGGACATTCAAAAGAAACTTATATGCATTTTTTATACTCTCATCAAGTGTTCTTTTTGCTTTCCAAGAAAACTCTCTCTGTATTTTTGATGGATCACTAATAGGAATTGCGAGGTCAATCGATCGTCTTTCTATAATTTCAACTCCGATTTTCTTTTCTGTGACCTTTTCGGTCATTTCTATAAGTTCACGGACAGAGTATCACTTCCCTGTTCAGAGATTCCAGGCATCCCACTTTCCTGACGTCTGAGAGAGAGTCCATTCAAAAGCAAGAATATGTCCATCGACAAGATCACATACGTCTATATAATCACGAATCGCTGTCCCATCTGGAGTGGGAAAGGTGTCACCATAAATATAGAGTTTTCCCTTCTTTCCAAAAACAACATCGAAAATATTGGTCGAAAGACTTCCATGATTGGATCTCGGAAAATCACCGAGAAATCATGAATCATGCGCACCAATAAGATTGAAATATCGCAACACTGCAGAGTGGAATCATTTTTGTCGTGAATAGTCTCTCAGAATATTCTCGATATTAAGCTTACTTGTTGCATATGGATTGGTCGTACCAAGCTTCATATCTTCCGTGAATGGTGGAGTATTGGATCCATCATAGACAGAAGCTGAGCTCGAAAAGACAATATTGTGTACACCAAATCGATCCATCACATCCAGGAGTGTCAATGTTCCTGTGACATTATTATCAAAGTACATGTAGGGATATGTCGTACTCTCACCAAATGCCTTCAATCCCGCAAAGTGGATCACTCCAGAAAAGTCATATTTCTGAAATATTTTCTCGAGTTCATTACGATTACGAATATCACACTCAAAGAAATCTGGCGTATAGCCAAGTATCTTTTCTATACCCAAGAGAGTGTCTCTCGTACTATTTACAAGATTATCAATAATCACTGTCTTATATCCAGATTGCTCAAACGCAACAACCGCATGAGAGCCAATATATCCGAGTCCACCAGTGATGAGAAGTATTTTTTGATCCATTTAGAAAAATTTTTTTATAATCATTCGAACTGCGATACGAAGTGCTCATCCATATTTTTGTCATTTCGCGAGAGTATATGCATCATAATGGATATTGACTGGAACTTCTCGAATTGCATATCCATTCTCATGGATCTGATCGATGAGCTCACTCGCATACTCCATTCCATTCATTGTGATTGATACTTTGTGTATCATAGAAGCACGGAACATACGATAACCATTGTGTGCATCAGTGAGGTTCACTCAAGAAATGAACGAAGTAAAGATGCGTCCTCACCAGAGAATAATACGACGAAAAAATGGAACATTGGAATTTGTCTTTTCTATGAATCGTGAACCATAGACAACATCAGTCTTCGGATCTTTCTCGAAAAATTCGAGAAATCCTTGCATGTCCTCAATCTTATGCTGACCATCAGCATCGAACGTCACCAGATATTCCCATCCATGAGAAGTGTATTCCTTGCGGAAAAATGCAAATCCCGTCTCCAGTGCTGCTCATGCTCCACGATTGATCGGGTGTCGAATGACAGAAATAGTATCACCAAAGTGAGCTTCCAGAAGCTCGAGAGTTCCATCACTTGAGCCATCATCGACCACAAGTATCTGATCAAATCCTCACGCGATAATACTCTCGATTACAGAAATAATACGAGTCGATTCATTGTAGGAACGTATGAGAAAGAGGATACTATTTTTTTGTACTCGCATGGTGTGTATTTTGGAGGGCAAGCTCACGAGTAAGCTTGGTGATTTGTTCTTGAGCCGAATCTATCTTTCGCAGAAGAAGAAGAACAAAGTAGAAAAGGAAAATTATACCACCATAGACGAGAACATCGGCTCCACGAGGAAGTCCGAATATATGACCTATAAATGCAAGTGTCTGTGGAACAAATGTAAAAAGAAGGAGTCATCATCCAACCCCGAGAAAAACCAAAAAATGCAGCGCATTAAATCGCTCTCTTTTCGCAATATCGAGTGCGACAAGGAATATAATAATTCCAGAAATGATGAAGAATACTTGAAGAAGGTTCACGGGGAGAAAAAAAGAAAAATACAGTTTACTTTTGTATGGGACGAGTATAATCAGAAGCATTCTAAAGTCAAAAACATGCAGACAGTCTGATGAGAACATATTCTCATAAAAAAATCTACTTCAAAGGATCTCTTCGAGATTATGAAGGAACACCGGGGAGTACAAACAGAAGATGAACGATTATTTTTCGAACCAAATATTACCGATCTCCATGATCCGTATCTTCTCCCAGATATGGAAAAAGCTGTGAAGCGAATAATTCAGGCACGAGAAAAAAAAGAACGGATGGTAATTTTTGGTGACTATGATGTCGATGGGGTCTCGAGTACCGCTATCCTCGTGAAGTTTCTCACTGAAATTGGGTGTGAAGTGTCCTATCGTCTTCCTCATAGAGTTCACGATGGCTATGGTCTCAAGGAGTATTTTTTTGATGAACTCGCTACAAAATGAGTCACTCTCGTCATCACAGTTGATTGTGGAACGCGCGATATCTGACCGATCCGACACGCAGAATCTCTCGGGATTGATGTCATTGTCACCGATCATCATGCGGTTCCCGATACTATTCCAGAAGAAGTCGTCGCGATCATCAATCCAAAGCGAAAAGATTCTCTCTATCCATTCCAAGGTCTTGCTGGTGCTGGAGTAGCATTCAAACTTCTCCATGGAATTATCAAAAAAATGAAAGAAATTGGTATCTGTCATCGCGACAAAGGAAGCGATCCAGAAAATAATAAAACAATTCATAATAAATGGATTGCTTCGTGCCTCGCAATGACAGATCAGAAACATCTTGAATCTATACTCACCCGCTATATCGACTTCGCCTCACTCGGTACGGTTGCTGATTGTATGCCTCTTATATGAGAAAATAGGACAATCACCACTCTCGGACTCAGGCAAATGCAACAATCAGAATCTGTCGGACTTCGAAACTTTCTCGAAGGACGTGAGCAGATCGAATGAAATGCTGATATTATCGGATTCCAGATTGGCCCTCGCATCAATGCTGCTGGTCGTATGGACACACCACTTACAGCGCTCAGGTGGCTTCTGGCATGAGAGGGTCGCACGGATGAATTCTTCGGTGAACTCGAACATTGGAACGAGACTCGAAAGTGAACTACCGAAACACATTTAGAGAAAGCTCTCGAGAATATCGATACGAGCAAGCCGATACTTTTCTATGATGCTTCTGATCTCGAGCATGGGATTATCGGTCTCGTCGCGGGCCGTCTCACAGAAATATACAACAAGCCGACAATCGTCATCAAAAACGGGCACGATCATCCGCTCACGAGTCGTAAGTGAGATACAGTTTCTGTGAAAGATTCTCTCATACAGAGTAAAATAGATAGTACAGAGCTTTCCATTGCCTCTTGTCGTGCTCCAGAATGGTGCAATCTCATCGAGCTTCTCGATCATTGTAAAGATTTTTTTATCAGATATGGTGGACATCGACAAGCTGCAGGATTCACGATCGAGACAAGTAAGATACCTGAATTCAAGGAAGCAATCTGGAAGAAAATCTCAATAATCCATGATGTAGATAATCTCCCCAGGAAAACAATCGAGATCGAATGTATACTTCCTCCGAGTGAAGCGACAGAAAAATCACTTCAAATCATTGATACCTTCCGACCATTTGGAATTGGAAATAGAAAACCCATTTTTCTTTTCGAGAATATTACGATCACCGAATGTCGAACTCTTGGATCAGAAGGAAAACATCTCACTCTCAAATGCCAAGAAAATCCAAATCTCAGAATGGTACTCTGGAATGTAAGTGATACAAAATCATTTCTCGAGATTGGGAATATCATCTCACTGATCGTAGAGCTCGATAGAAATGAGTGGAATGGGAAAGTAAGTGTACAAGCTATAATAAGAGGTATTGTATTTGAGGAATAAGAAGGAAAATGTACAGAGTGAAAGGAATGTGAAGTATTTGATAAATATTCTCACTCATATATACTACCTATGTTTCCTCATAGGAAATGTTTTACTTTTTTACTTTTTTCTCCTATGAAACAGATAGTCCTCGCGAGTATACTCGCGATCGCTCTCGTACCAGCCCTCTCGTTCGCTGATAATAAGGCACCAAGACCTCCAATGGGAAGTGGTGCAGTACAAAATAATCATGAGCAAGATGACGATATGTGGGGTGTGCCTCCAATGGGAAGTGGTGCAATGATGGGAAGTGGTATGGGTATGAGTGGTGCAATGATGCATGAAGATGATGACAAGAATGATCACCCAAGACCTTCAATGGGAAGTGGTATGGGTATGACTGGTGCAATGATGAAGCATGAGATGGAAGGTCTCAAGGATGCTATGGAAAAACTCACTCCAGAACAGCGAGTAGAGCTTGCAAAAATGATCCGTACATATCTCGAGTCAAAAGGAATTCAAGTACCAACTCCTGAAGTCAAGAAAGGTGAAGGTGAGAGAAAAGGATGGGATGGATCAATAAAAGGAAATAAGACTCCTGATGAAGTCAAAGCTCAGCGTGAGATTATGAAGGAAAAGATTAAGGTTCAGCGTGAGATTATGAAGGAAAAGATTAAGGTTCAGCGTGAGATTATGAAGGAAAAGATTAAGGCTCTTAAGGAAAAACAAAAAGAATATACTGGTCATGTCACACTTATGAAATAATCTCCTTATCATAATTTGTTCCAATTTGGTCTCTAAAAAGCTCTAAGAAAAATCCATCCGGTCAGGGATGGATTTTTTATTTTGGTGGGAAATGATTTTTTCTTAGAGGTATTTCCTAAGTGCGTCAACTTTATCTATCTTTTCCCATGTGAAGAGTGCGTCTTCTCGACCAAAGTGTCCATATGCTGCTGATTTCAAATATCGTGGCTTTAGGAGATCAAGCATTTGTACAATTCCCTTTGGCCTTAAGTCAAAATTGGCACGAATAATTTCGACGATTTTTTCATTCGGAATTTTTCCCGTTCCAAATGTATCGACCATAAGTGATACTGGCTTCGCAACTCCTATAGCATATGCGACTTGCACGAGACACTTATCTGCAAGTCCTGCAGCGACGATATTTTTCGCGACATAGCGACCAGCATATGCAGCACTTCTATCCACCTTGGATGGATCTTTTCCAGAGAATGCTCAGCCTCCGTGAGGCGCTGCTCCACCATACGTATCGACGATAATCTTGCGACCAGTGAGACCACAATCTCCCATAGGACCACCGATGACAAATCGTCCTGTAGGATTCACAAGAAATTTCGTACTCGCAGTAAGCATATGCGCTGGAAGCATCGGTCGGATAATCGTCTCGATCACTCCATCACGAAGAGTCTCATAGACAACATCAGGATGATGCTGAGTCGAGACAACGACAGTATCAATATCGACTGGAACTCCATCGACATAGCGAAATGTGACTTGAGACTTCGCATCAGGACGAAGCCATGGAAGCTCACCACTTTTTCTCACTGTAGCTTGACGCTCCATGATACGATGTGCATAGTAGATCGGCGCTGGCATGAGGGTATCGGTCTCACGACATGCATATCAGAACATAAGCCCCTGATCCCCGGCTCCTTGATCGAGATCGATTCCCCTTCCTTCATCCACTCATTGTGCAATATCTGGAGACTGCTTATCATAGGCAACCATGACAGCAAGCGTATTACCATCATAGCAGAGATCGGATGAATTATACCCGATATCCGTGATCGTTTTTCGCGCAATGCCTATGTAATCAATATTTGCGGAAGTAGTGATCTCACCAGCAAGGACACAGAGTCCAGTATTCACGAGTGTCTCTGCAGCGACTCGAGCTCGAGGATCTTCTGTGAGGATAGCATCGAGGATAGCATCAGAAATCTGATCAGCAACTTTATCTGGATGACCTTCTGAGACTGACTCAGAAGTAAAAAGGAATTCTGACATAAAAAATACTAAAAAAATAAAAAAACTCTCCGTTTAAGAAGAGAGAATAATTGTGACAAAAAAGCACGAAACTACATCTCTCCCCTTAAAGGGGTAGGAAGTGGCACCGATTTTCCAATGATAGAGGAGAGATGCTGAATAAATTCAACATGACCTTTGATCACTTATAGTTGGCTGCCGGAGTACTCATGACGGGCCTAATCCCTGGTACTCACTCTGAATGTGAATCAGAGTATACAGAAAAATTCTGAAAATCAAATTTCTCTTTCTTATTGAATCCTCACGAGAAAAAAATACAATCTGATTCATGAAACCACTCATAGCCATCTGAGATCCTCATGTATTTGAATGACGAGACTATTGGATTCGCCATACAGCTAGAGCAGTGCTTCTTCGCGAAGATGGAAAGGTTCCTCTTCTTTATGTCTGAAAATTCGAGTACCACAAGCTACCATGATGAGGTATAGATGAAGATGAGGATGTCGAGAAAGCATTGAGAAGAGAATGTTTTGAAGAGCTCGGTGCAGAGATTGAGATAGGAAAATATATTGGAGAAGTAGTAGAATATCGAGCTGGTATAGAAGACTACAATGTATGAATATTTATCAAGCAAGTTTCTCACTGTTATGTTGGAAAGATTCTCTCTTTTCAAAAGGCTCAAATGACTCCAGAAGAAATCTCAGATGAGTTCGAAATTCACTGGTTTACTCTGAATGAGGCAATAAGAATCCTTGAAACTGAAGTTCCAAAAGGTGAAGAAGGAATTTTTATCAAAAAACGTGAACTTGCATTTCTGAGAGAAGTCTCATGAATATAGTAACTTTCATCCACCTCTCCCCATTCATTATGTCTCAAGGTACTTCTCAACACATTCTCAATACATCGGCAAATCTTCTTGGTTTTTGTCTTTTTATTATTACATCACTTCATATTACAAATACTGCCACGACAAGCCTCATAGATGAATATGCATCGGTTGTTGCAACATTTTTATCCTTCTCATGTCTTTTTTCATTTGGCTCTATTCGAACGAAGAATCTAGAAAAAGAGATACAACTTGAAACTATCGCTGATTACTTATTTCTCTTTTCACTTTTTGGAATAATTGTATTGAGTATACTTATTTCTCTACACTTTATTGTATAGATATACTTTTTCTTAATGTAATTTTCTTTTTTATGACTCGACTCACCGTCTCTACGACGATACATGCTCCGCTTGCAATTATTTGGGATGCACTCTGGAATCCAATACACATCGTCCATTGGGGATTTGCTGATGGTGCTACATGGTACTGTCCATGGGCTCGCGGGGAATATCCGAAAGTTGGAGGAGTATTCACGACTCGTATGGAAGCTCGCGATGGAAGCTTCGGATTCGACCTCACAGCTCAGTATACAGAAGTCATACCGATGCAAAGACTCGTCTACACGCTCGGTGAGATGAAAGAATATTTTCTCGATGCATGACGTATCGTGGAATTGAATTTCGAAGAAACTCCAGAATGAATAAAAGTCATCGAAATCTTTGATGCAGAAGACATTCATTCGGCAGAACAACAGTTACAAGGATGGCAGATGATACTTGATAACTTCAAAAAATATGTAGAATGATTGGTGTAATTTTTATTTCTTTTCTTTTATCTTATGCAAGGACTCAATTGGCTCGCGATTGTTACTATTACTGTCGGATCATGGATGTTCGGCGCTGTATGGTTTGGTCCGATATTTGGAAAGCTCTGGATGCAGATACATCATGGAGATAAGCCGTTCAGTGAAGCAGAAAATAAGAAACTCATGGAAGGCATGTGGAAACTTCTCGTAACAGAGTTCGTCATGACAGCACTCATGATTATCGGACTCGCATGTACCATTCGTGCTATTCCCCAATATTCTGGTGTATTGACTGCCTTTATGATATGGCTCTCGTTCGTCATGCCTGCGGGTGTCAGTGTGGTACTCTGGTGAAATGATGCAAAGAAAAATATGCCCCTCAAAATCGCACTCATAGCTACTAATCGTCTCATCGCGCTCCTCGTCGCTGGATATATACTCAGTATGTGGAAATAGTATGAACCCAATCGATAACTACATTTCCAACATCGAGAATCTTCTCGAACGCACAGCACTCGAAGATCTCCGAAAAACCCTTCATGAGCTTCTCCCACAAGCAGTGGAATGTATCTCCTATGGTATACCGACATTGAAAGTTGAAGGAAAGTGAGTGGCGGGATTTGGTTGGTTTAAGAATCATCTTTCATTCTTTCCTTTTTCAGGTTCGATATTTGAGTATTTTCCTGAGGAGATGAAGTCTTGGAAACATACAAAATCATCACTCCACTTCACGCCAGAGAGGCCAATACCGAGGGAATTTCTCGAAAAGTTGGTACAAAAAAGACTCGAATCAATATAATTTTTCTTCTTAACCTCTTAACTTCTCACTTATGGCAAAGCTCTATATCAATCTCCCTGTCGTAGATCTCCCGAAAGCTACCATATTCTATGAGGCTCTCTGATTCACGAAGAATCCGAACTTCTCAGATAAAAATGCCTCTGCGATGGCATGGGATGATTCTCTCAGTGTCATGCTCCTCACACATGGATTTTGTGCGAATTTCCTCGGAAAAAAGACGATTTCTGATGCACATAAGACGACAGAAGTACTCAATGCTCTCGAACTCGATTCTCGTGAAGCGGTCGATACCTTTTTTGACAAGGCAATTACCGCTGGTGGTACGAAGACAATCGAAACTTACGATCATGGATTCATGTATGGTCGTGACTTCGAGGATTTCGACGGACATATCTGGGAAGTCTTCTGGATGGACGTCACTCAAATGCCTAAAAAGTAATCCACTCATGCAAAAACACCAAAATATATAAGATGTCCTTCGCGAGCGTCTATCCACTCTATATCGCGAAAGTGGAGAGGAAGTGACGAACCAAAGAAGAAGTTGATGCTATCATCTTTTGGCTCACTGGATATAATATAAACTGGCTCCAGAAGATACTTGAAGATAAAATAAACTTCGAATCTTTTTTTCGAGATGCACCTGAATTAAACCAAAATCGAACGCTCATTACAGGTACTATTTGTGGATACAAGATACAAGAAATGGAAGATGGACTTATGAGAGAAATACGCTACCTCGACAAACTCATCGATGAACTTGCAAAGTGAAAACCAATGAATAAGATTTTGAGAGAAAAATGAATTGACCATGAATAATCAGATACCTAATTTTAAATTAAAAAACTATGATTAGAGAATATATAGCATACCTCCGAAACAATCCAGAATGATATTGGTTCAAAAGAAAACTCTATGGATGGTGATGGACTCCTGCGACACGACAATGATGGTTGATAATCGTTCTCTATCTTCTTCTCATATTTCTTCTCGCACTGATAATCGATGAAAACTCTTCTGTGAGCAAAGTATTCTTTGTTTTTGTACTCCCAACGATATTTCTCACTGCAGGATTCATCCGAATCTGCTATCAGAAGTGAGAAAAGCCCCGCTGGCAATGGGGAATGAAGAAAGTGAAATAATTAACTCTCTTATCAAAGAGCTCACAACTGTATTAAAAGCATACGTTCCGAGGCCTTTGCTGAAAATGCTTGCATTTGTGCCTCTCGAATTCTTTTTATGAGATCTAATCGCTTCGCTTCTTTCATGTAGGCTTCTGCGAATTCTATTTTATCGAGAAAGGCTTTTTCAGAACCTTCTAAACCTCCTATACAGGCAGTTAAGAGATTCTTATCAAAAGCACTTTTTTGTGGACCTCATGGTCAGTTAGGATTGTAGGAGGAATATTCTTGTGTACTCCAAGTAAAATATGTTCCGATATCTGTGGATACGTATGCTCCTGTGGCAACTTCTCTATATCCGTCAGGAATAACTGGAATATTGCAACCTTCTCTCTGATAATTCGGAGGATATCTTAATTGGAATGGGCCTCCACTTTCTACTGAGTCCAAGAACTGCATGACAGAATCCTGTGTTGCTGTTCAGTGGTATCCACTCTGATCTATTGTTTTCTCTGTTGAACGAGGAGAGAGAAAGAGAGAAAAATTATTTTCTTGTTGTGAATATGCGATAATAAAATTTCATACTATTGGATTATTTATATTCTCACAATACTTGTTAGATTTAGGGAATTTCACTACAGAGAGGAATGTAGTACCAAGAATCTCGATATATCTCTGATGAATTCACTCAAAGAAGGGATCATCTTTCAGAGAATCTCCTTGCGAATCTCGTTCATCATAGTAGATTCAGACTGTTGAACTCTGAGGAAGTTTGTCGACAGCTTCTTCATCTGGAGGATAACTCATAGAAGTATCAGGATCTGCATCTTGTATATTCCAATCATCTACTGTGAGACCTATGCTCTCTGGAGATTCAGACCGTAAGACTCCATCTATCTCCGCTCTTCGAGAATAGATTTTTGAGACAACAGTATAGGCTTCGACAATCTGCTGAAGCATATCGAGTCTCTCTCAAGATGCATGGTATCACCTGATAAAATCAGCATCAGGATATCTGTGATTGCGGAGAGTATTCTCATAAAAATTAAATGACGATTCCGCCATCTTGAGATCCTCTTCAATTCTAGGATAGTATCTCTCTGCGAGTTGAAAATATTCATTATCATAAATATATCTATGAATATTTTTTTCGGCGAGAAAGCTGAGCGCTTCAGGAAAACGTCTGTAGAGTTCTTGGATTTTTCGCTTATCATCTTCATTGAAATTTCCAGTATCAGGGAACTCGTCGGGAGAACAGTGTGTCAAAAATGCAAATATATCGTTACCTTGTTCCCATGGTCATCCTCTCCAATTACATTCACTACATCAATATGACTGTTGACCTGGAAAGATGAAGAGACCTTGTATTTTTTTACAACGAGGGCAATCTGACGTATAAGCCTCAGATTGTTGTGTCCGGTCTTCACGACGTCACTTTTTTACTTTTCTGAGACTCATTCAGAACATATTCTGAGCAACTTCTACAATATCAAGGGTACAGAGGATTCCATCCCTTGTCTCATGAAGGCTAGGACGTATATAGTCAGTCTCTTCAGGATCAAGATGCATATCAAGATTTGGGGCTGATAGATTCATATAAGATAACTAAGATTGAGTGATTTTAGTTATTAATTCCCATCTGTCAATACGAATTTGACTGAGTCATTAAACTCAGTGATATAATATATTCACTACATTCGAATCTCACACCTCTTCACATATTGGAGTGGTATTTCTCTGAGACTTTCGAGTTCACTTTCAGTGAAGGAATTTGGAGAAAAGTTCGGGTCAAGAGTAACTCCATTTCGATAGTTTTGCAAGAAAAATATCTTTGCTCAGGAAATATATGAAGCCATCTCACGAATATCGTCTTCTGTATGATTTCCGTCAATAATAGTCGATCGGAATTCATAATCTTTCGCTCGCTCAAGAATGAGAGCTATGCTTTTCTCATATTTTTCTTGATCAAATGAATTACCAACAAGAGATGGATATTTTTCCCATATATGCTTGATGTCCATAGCAAAATAATCGACAAGGTCTTCATCGAGGAGTCGAGCAATCATATCAGGATCACGACCATTCGTATCGAGCTTCACAGAAAATCCTCGATTTTTTATCGCACGACAGAATTCTGGGAGATCTCTATGAATTGTCGGTTCTCATCCACATACAGAGACTCCGTCGAGAATTCCTACTCTTCTATCAAGAAAATCGAAAAAGAACTTCTCTGAAATCTGAGTATCTTTATGTGAGAGAATCTGATCAGGAAGTACCATCTCTGGATTGTGACAAAACTTGCATCGCAAATTGCAGCCAGTCGTAAAAACAACTGCTGCAATTTTTCCTGGATAGTCTATAAGTGTACTTTTTTGGAGTCCAGAGAGGATCATTTTTACAAAGTTGATTTGATTATGCTAATGTAGCATCTCCACTAAAACACGCTCGAGTATAGAACTCTGATTTCTTTCCATTATTGAACTGTGTTACTGGACGGTAGTACCCCATGACACGAGTGTATATCTCACACTTTGTTCGAGTGATAGTATTTCCATTGATATCGAAGAATGAGTCCATAAAAGAAAAAGGTAAGAAATTAAACGGTAGCATTTGAGAACTCTTCAAGTTTTTGATCGTTTGCTGTATAATTGGTTCGGAAAGGAATATCAAATTTTTGTCATTTATAACCTATTTCTTCATCACATTTTGGACAGTAATCATGTTCTCCTGAGACATATCCATGTTTTGGACAGATCGAGAATGTCGGTGTGATCGTGATATACGGAAGCTGATAATTTTCTATCACCTTTCGGACAAAGCGCTTGCACTGGTCTGCATCAAGCTTCTCTCCCATATAGAGATGAAGGACTGTCCCTCCTGTGTATTTGCACTGAAGCTCGTTCTGAGTCTCGAGTGCTTCGAAGGCATCATCAGTGAAGTCGACAGGAATCTGAGTCGAATTGGTATAATACGAATTTTCCTTGGTCCCTGCTTGGATAATATCTGGGTGTTGTCTCTTATCTTCTCGAGCAAATCGGTATGTCGTCCCTTCAGCAGGTGTCGCTTCAAGATTGTACATATTCCCTGTCTCTTCTTGGTATTTCTTGAGTATATCTCGCATAAAATCCATAATCTCTAGAGCGAATTGTTTTCCAGATTCAGTCGAGATATCATCTTTCCCATGTGTAAAATTGAGTATTGCCTCATTCATACCATTGAGTCCAATCGTCGAAAAGTGATTTCGAAACGATCGAAGATAGCGGTATGTGTAAGGATAAAGTCCGCTTTGAAGCCATTTGGTGAGCTCTATTCTCTTGATCTCAAGAGAAGTCTTTGCAAGTCACATGAGATGTTCTACTTGTGACTTGAATGCTTCCTTGTCTCATGCATGGAGATATCCGATTCGAGCCATATTGATCGTGACAACTCCGAGCGATCCCGTCATCTCAGCAGATCAGAAAAGTCCATTTCCTCTCTTGAGAAGCTCACGAAGATCGAGCTGAAGTCGGCAACACATTGATCGGACAGCACCAGGTGTGTAGGCATCAGGATTGGGAACTTTTGTCATATTTCCATTCTCATCTCGTACACGCTTGTATTGAGATCCTATAAAATTCTGAAAATATGGAAGTCCGTACTTCCCTGTCATATCGAATATTCTATCGACATTGGGATCATCCCATGGAAAGTCTTCTGTGATATTGTATGTCGGAATTGGAAAAGTAAATGCTCTTCCTCTATAGTCACCTGCCGCGTACACTTCGATAAGCGCTTGATTGATAATCATTCTTTCTCTATCGAGTTCACCGTATTTCTTCTCGTAGACTCAGTGATCATATCATCCAAGGTGAAGTGCTTTGTCCGCAAGATCTTCGGGACAAGACCAGTCAAGAGTAATATTGGTAAATGGAGTCTGTGTTCCCCATCTGGAAGGGACGTTAAGTCCAAATACGAAATTTTGCATTTGCTGAAGAACGTAATGATATGTTTTTTCATCCACATATTTTTGTCGTAGTTCTTCACTATCAAATTCCATATGATATTTTACCATATCTGCACAGAGCTCTCCTTCATACTTATGAACAAATGGTGAGAGATAGGTATCAAACGATGAAAATGCCTGTGCTCCTGCCCATTCATTCTGAAGTGTTCCGAGAAAATTGATCATCTGATTGACGGCTGCCTGAAGATTTTTTGGAGGAGCTGATTCGATGCGATTCGGCATACCATTGAATCCCTCTTCGAGAAGCTGACGAAGACTCCATCCTGCACAGTATCCACAGAACATATCGAGATCGTGAATATGATAGTCAGCATTTCGATGAGCATTTCCGACTTCTGCTGGATAAATATGTGACAGCCAATAATTGGCCGTCACCTTCCCTGAAGTATTCAAAATAAGTCACCCGAGAGAATATCCAGAGTTTGCATTTGCATTTACACGCCAATCTGACCGATCAAGGTATTCTCCCATAGTCTTCTCTACATCGAGCATCACTGATTGGTCCGATCGGAGCTCAGCACGTTTTTCTCGATAGAGGATATATGCCTTTGCTACCTGATCATGCTTATGTTTGATAAGAATCTCTTCGACAATATCCTGAATATTCTCGATCGTAGGAAGTTCGACTGTATATCGTGCTTCTGTCGCCGCTATGATCTCATCGGTCATTCCCGATACTTCAGAAAAATCCGATCAGCCCACTGATTCTATCGTTTTTTGAATTGCTGCTTCGATTTTTTTCCGATCAAATGTGACAATAGTCCCATTCCTTTTCCGAATCTTATAGATAGCCATAGTAGGAAAATATTATAAAATTAACACAATATATAGTTGCTAACAGAAACTATGAAGCCCAATATATGGTATTCGAAAGAGAAGTAAAGAAAAAAATATTCCACAAATGATACGGAGTATCATAAAGGGACTTTTTCCAAGAGCGGAAGCCATAATAATTTATATAGACATCTATATTATTTTTATTCTAAATACTATATTTTTTATTCTCCATTCATCCTCCAAAAAATCTTAACTCGCAGAAGTACGAGTATTCATTCTTCATGATTTCTTATTCATTATAGAAGCTTGATTATTTCCTTGTGACGGTGAATTCGAGGTCTTCATCATCGGAGAACCAGTAGCATATGCGGTAGTATCATTCGAAGTTGATGCTGGAGTTGATGTCGTCGTACAGCTTGCCAGAAATGGAAGGATTGTAAAAAGAAGAATAAGAGAAGTATTTCGTGAGAACATAATGAAAATAAATAACATTCCTATATTAGCAAATTCTCATAAGAAGAGTGTAAGAAAGGAAAGATTAGTAAGAAGGCCTCTGTGAGATCCGTAGTTTTTCAGAGATCTCTAAGAAGATTAGAATGAATGGACAAATTCTTCGAATGCAGCCGTCGTGATCGACGATCCTCCTATAGGATCAATATCGAGATCTTTTGCACTCTTTCCGACGACTTTCTCGCTGAGTTCTTCTGCAAATGTTTCTTGGCGTTTCTTGGATATCTCATGCTCTGCTTTTGGCGTTGCCTTCGCAGCTGTGATAATATCATCAGTCACAGTGACATCGAATTCTATCTCGTCTTCTCCGCCAGGATTCTGATATTTGACCGTCTCCTTGCGAGTGAGAACCTGTGGAACAGAAGTACCAGTAGCGATAGCAATACCAGAATTGGTCTCTCCAGTGAGGGATGTCGGAGGTACGACGACCTCGACACTTACATTTGGATTCTGCGCTGGAATGACGACAGTCTGAGATTCAGACTCAGTACAGCCAGAGAGAATGGTGAGAAAAATGATGGAAATAAGAGAAATGATGAGTTGTTTTTTCATAGAAAAAAAGAGGTAAATACTTGAGAAAAGAGTATAATCACTTTAAAAAAGAAATCAAATGATACTTGTAAAGGAATTTCTAGAGAAACTTTATATTCAAGGTATTTTCATGGCTTAATGGACATTTATTGGTGGGTTTTTTCCTGAGTTCTCAGCATAATAAAGCGGTTTATCCGCTTTATTTTATTTTTATGATTAAAATCTGTCCAAAATGTTTGAATAACCTTGTCAGAAAAGATGGTAAAGAACGGTGAAGACAGAGATATAAGTGTATGAATTGTAAGTATGTTTTCCGAAGTTCTCGAAGAGCATCACAGAAACAGAACGATCAATTATTTCAAGATTATTCTCTCCATAAACAAACCCTTTCTGAACTTGCAGATGATTCTTGAATGTCCATCAAAACAATACACAGGAAACTGACTTCTATCTTCTATGAAAAGATAGAGTTGTCTCAGCTTCATTATAATATCCGTCTTAATCCAAATCTCTCTCAATATACCTCATCTGTCCTTATTCTCGATGCTACATTCTTCGGTCGAAAGGGTTCAGATACACAATGGTGACTCTTGGTGGCAATAGATGGCATTACAGGAGATATTCTTGCATCTAAACACATTCTTCAAGAAACCAAAGAAGATTACGAAATATTACTTCACTATTTGTCTCATGGGGGATATCCACTTCCTTTCTTTGCTGTGATTGATGGAAGAAATGGAGTAGATACTGCCATATGGAAATACTATTCAAATATTCCTATACAACTCTGCCAAGCACATAAAATAGCCACCATAGACAGATATCTTCTCAAATATCCAAGGATAGAATCATACAAGAAACTCAAGGAGATAACTCATTGAGTAGTACATACAGATAAGGCAACTTTTCTTTGGCAACTTAGGGGATTTAGGAACAAGTATGAGGCGGACTTTAGACAACAAGAACTGGATACTAAAACACTGAGAGATAAGCCAGTTCATCCAAGACTTCATTTTGCATATAATTCATTGATGAGAAGTATTGATCAACTTTTTGTTTGTTTGGATTTTATCCAAACCATACAACGAGATTATCCAAATCTCAAGAATCCAATTATCAATACGAGTAATCGAATAGAGTGAATATTTTCTCATCTGAAACCCAAAGTAAAAATACATCGTTGACTCTCAAAAGAAAGAAGACTCAGTTTAGCACTGAGTCTTCTTTGGAAAGATTAAATTGAGAGAAAAAACCACCAACTTTTGTCCATTAAGCCATTTTCATTGTATTTTTCGAGAAAAAATTCTATAATGAGTTGTTGATATTCTTTACTTTTTTACTATGACTATTATTCTGAATCTTCTGATATCAGGCTTGGCGGTTGCTATAGCAACATATCTGACTCCATGAGCTCATGTAGATGGATACATGACTGCTATTATCGTCGCGGTGGTCCTCGCTATAGTAAATGCTACTATCGGACCTTTTCTGAAGCTCCTCTTGCTTCCTCTGAATATACTGACACTTGGAATTATATCTCTTGTGATCAATATACTTATGGTTCTTCTTGTCGCAAAAATAGTCCCAGGATTCTCTCTGGATGGATTTTGGACAGCACTTGTATTTGCTGTGATACTTGCTCTCGTCACTATGGTTCTCTGAGGAAAACTGGTAAGTAAATAGGGGTAAATAGAGGATTTCTAGAATGAGAACCAGAGTTTCGCAAGATTCTCATCGATCTGATCTTGCGAGAGGAACATATTATTGATACTCACCTTCTCTACAGACTTCATATCTTTCCCTATATTGAGAGAGAGATTGCAGGCACTATAGTCGACGAGATATGCACCTGTCGATTCGATAATCGTCGGATCGCAGAGATGGACGAATGAGTCACCTATTTTTCGGAGATCTGCATATTGTGTCGAGCTCGGATCCATGAGTGACTGATTATATTCCTGTTGTTTCTTTTCTGCTTCTGCTTTCTGTGCATCAATCTCACTTTGAGAGAGCTCATTCTGCAGTGTTACTTGTTTTTTTACTTCTTTTTGGCAGAGAAAAGTACGAACTCATGTACAAGCATTGTCCTGTGATATAAGACGAAGGGCAAAGATGAAGAGTCCGACAAGAATAATTATTGAAATGATAATACTAAGTTTTTTCATAGACTAGACGGTAAAAGATTCATAATAAATATGTGAGTATCCCTTCTCCCGAAGGACTCGCTCACTCTCAGAAATCAACGCAGGATTTCCACAGATATAGAATTCTGTATCAAGTGGATAGGTAAACATACTCGTATCGACACGCCCACTCTGATATTTTGGATTATCCTCACGAGAGAGATATGTATGGATCTCGAGATTGGGAATTCGCGCAAGTCGATCGCTATAGAAAAGATCTTTCTCTGTCTGCGCTCCGATATAGAGAATCTTTTTTCTCTCTGGAGCACTCGCAAGAAATGCTATGATAGGAGAAAGTCCTGTTCCTGTAGCAATACCCACACAGAGAGCATTCGTATTCTGGAGAAGAAATTTTCCATATGCTCAGGCAATTTTGAGTTTTTCTCCTGTATTCATCCGAAGGATAGTCTTACTTCCTCGTCCATCTGGCTTGAGCTTGATAGCAAGAGTGATGCGTCCACCTATATTCTCGACAATAGAGTATGATCGATGAAATTCTCAATCTTCATCCCTCATTCCAAGTGTCACGAATTGTCCTGGCGTTGAGACGATAGGCGTCTCTGGAAGAAGGACAAGCTCTATGACATCAGGAGTAAGTTTTTGTACAGAAACTATAGTTGCATTATTAGACACTATTGATTTTGTCGGAACATCATCTCCTCCGATCTTCTCGAAATCAGCCTTGGTGACACCACAGACTGGACAGCGCCAAGAGTCAGGAATATCTTCGAATCGTGTTCCTGGAAGGACACCAGAGTCAGGATCACCAATATCTTCATCATAGATGTATCCACATGGGATACATCGCCAGAGTGTTTTATTTCCATTTTTTGCTCCTAGAGAAGTGGATGAGAAATATGCGAGAGTTCTCACAGAAATCAAGGCAATAATCAGTAAGCTATAGAGCGTCTCGAATCGGGAAGCAAATGCAATATGTATAAGTACGAGAAGAAAGAGTGGATATGCGAGACTCTGGACGGTCTTCCATACTTTCGGGGAAAGTATCCGCAGAGAAAACTGATTCGAAGTGAGTCAGAGAACAAGCATGATCATACCAGCAATGACGCCCGATAATGCGTCAGGACGCGCTATAATATTTCCAGAAAGATATGCGATAAATCCAGCACCAGTATGATAGCCATATTCCATAGCAATATATTGGTAGGCATGAATCAAGAAAAAATAAAAACCCGCAAGACCAAAAAGCTTTCGCAAGGCAATAAATCGAACAGAATCCCTGCTATCCGATATATATATAGCGAGCGGAGATATCAAGAGAGCAAGTGTCAGATAGATCATCGCGACTCTTCCATACATTCGAAGATCGAGATTTACTTCTCCCACATGGAAGTATTTGAAGACGAAAAATAGGAGAATACCTGGAATACACACCAACAAGAGCTGCAAAAAGAATTTTAATTTTTGTACCATAATTAAGAGAGGAAAGAATGAGATTAACTAGCAGCCGTGGTAGTACTGACTACTGGTGCTGGCTTCGCAGCGACTGGGGCTGGTGTGACTTTTACTGGAGCTGGTTTTGCAGCGACTGGCGCTGGGACAACCTTCGTTGGTGCTGGTTTTGCAGCGATTGTAGTGACCTTCGTTGGAACTGTACTGACTGTCTTTTTTACGACAGCTGCAGGAATTGACGGAGTACTCGGTGTCTGCGAAGAAGTCGGAGTACATGGAACACTCGTCACTACAGGAGCAGTAGGCTGGAATGTCTCTATCTGAAGAGTAGAAAGAGCTTTGAGAGCCTTGAGAGATTGGATCTTTGCTGAGAAAATGGCAGATGTATTCATCTCTGAAAATGATTGCAATTCTACGATCTTCATATCTGCTTGGCTCATAAGCTTCTGAAGCACTTCGGTTCGTCATGAAGAAGTTGGATATTTCAGAGAAATATCTCTATAGAGTCACTGAAATTGATCAGTGATCGATTGTCTTTCTTGTGCCCCAAATCCAAGTCATCCCAATACTTGTAATGTCTTTTTCTCGAGAGAAATCGGTGCTACTATAGTCTGTACTACACAAGGCTCAGGAGTAGGAGCTGAAGGAGTTGTCGGTATATTCTGTTGAACGGCAACGGCTAAAGGAGTAGCAACAACAGGTGCTACTTTTTCTTGGATTGTATAGCTTTGTTTCTTTTGTGGAATATTCTCATATTCATCATCATATTCATCCTCGTAAGCAGATACTGATGCAATCGTGTATGATCCAATATTCCAGAAATGAGTATCATCTCTCTGTCCAAGTGATATCCATCAGAATACTGTGGCAGATATGATAAGAAATATGCTTCCTATACGAAAAACACTAGGAAATGAAGAATGAGACATAAATTGTATTTATAAGATTAATGACAAGCATATTTCCCTCCCATAAGAGGAAAGTAAGAATACAAAAACGGACGAGCATAGTATCTGATTTTACAAAAAATGGAAGAGCATCCGAGTGAAAACTAGGTGAAGAAGTATGGAGAGTATCTCTCTAAACCTTTCGTAGTATAGATTTTTCATTCTTTCGAGACGATGATAGCCGAGAGTTGTCTTGATTCGAGCCACGGAATCGCACTCTCAATTCCCATAATAAGAGCTACAGTCGCATAGACATCAGTCATCCATGTATGACTTCCGATGACCGATATACTCATGATCTCACTCGGATTCTCTCTCGTGCGTGGATCAAGGATATGATGATACTCCTTTCATTCGAGTTGCCACTTTCTCTTATAAGTACCCGAAGTAGAGATAGAAGCATCTTCAATATCCAAAGTTGCAAGGATCTCACTTGGCTTCGCTGGATTATCGATACCGACTTTCCATGTATCATCAGCATCACGCCCTGCAAGATAGATATCTCCTCATGCATTGATAATGAAGTCCGTATATCACGATACGAAAAGATAGTCTCGAACTTCATCGACACTATATCACTTTACGATACCTCAGAGATCAAGATATTGATGATTTCATAGTATAATCTTTTCTGAAGATATGGAGATATTCTTCCAGTCTGTATCTATTTCTTCATCTTCGAGTATTCCTTTCTCTCGCTCAAAACTCTCTCTATATCCGATACGACGCAAGTCTATGAGAGGATTGAATATTCCTCATGTCTCATGATAGATTCTTGTCGAGAGATTCATGACCTTTAGAAATCGTGAAGATAGAACTATGGACTTGGATGTATTGAGAAGTGAGAGTGCCGAATCAGGAAGAAATCGAGAAAACTCCTTCTCAAAAGAACGGAATATTTCGAATCCCGCTTCAATATCTCCACTCATATCTCGATCACTTCGAATAGTAATCGATATTTCTGTTCCCATGATATGTTCTGAGCGAGTCGATAGAGGCATATAAGAGAAAATAGGATGAATCATCCATAAAAATTCCCCATTATTTGGGGATATGTATTTTTTTAATGATAGTAAACCAAAGAAGGAAATGATTCGAACATTTATAGAGAATTATTTTAGGGTCTTCCCCAGTTATCGGTTAGTTTTTCGGAGTAATTTTAAGATTTCTTTGTAGATATCTTTTCATTTTATACGACAATTATATCTAAATTCAGATTCTTTCAAATAATAATAAAAGTAGGCTTTCTTAATTCCATTGAATCTTGAGAGTCTTCTTTTTGTGAAGCTCCAAAATGATTCAATTCAGTTGATGTGTTGGTTTCATCTGGCAAATTCATTCGCTCCATGATGAACTCTATAATGCTTTTCATATCCAATATCCACAAGTCCATCATATGCAGGCCATCCATCACTATTTATCTCTGTATCTTCTATCTTTACTTTTCATCTGATTATAGGTAATAGAGTCTTCTTTTTTACATCAGGAACTATCTCAGTATATACTTTTCAGTTTCTTTTCAGGAGTCCAAATACTATTGTTTTCATTCCAGCTCATCTTCATCGTTTTCCACGAACTCGAGTAGGTCAGAAGTAAGATTCATCTATCTCCATAGTTCCACTCCACACTTCTGCTTTCTCCTTTTCTTGATTCTCAAATATACATTTACGAATATAGAGATACCAATCATCTATAGTTTTTGGATTTAAACCAATAATTTCATGTGTTTTTGAAGCGGGTAAATCCAGTGAAAAGAACTTGATAATTTCTCTTGTTTTCTTGTTTCAAATTCGGGATTTTTTTCGATACAGGTTTTTCTTCTCCATAGAGCCAGTATATTAGGTAAATAAATACCGTCAACTGGGGAAGACCCTATTTTATTTAAAATTCAATTCTTAGCAAGAAAAAATTCCTATTTATAAGAGTGGGGGTTTTATCCATTGTGATAGTAAGACGAAGGAAGAAATGATTATTAGCTTATAAAAGCATCGTATTTTTAGATAAGAACTTTCTATTTCCTTTTATCCAAAATAGTCTTATAATGAGCGTTCTTATTCATAACTTCGGCGAGTGTTTGTATTTTGGAATCTTACTTTATTCCTATGCTCGAAACTATTGCCATAATTCTGCTTGTACTCTGGGTACTCGGACTCGTATCTGCATATACAATCGGAGGCTTTATCCACATACTTCTCGTTATTGCTATTGTTCTCTTCTTGGTACGTCTTATCAATCGGAATAAGTAATCTTTAAGAAAGCCGCTAATCCCCCACTCTAAATGAATGGGGGATTTTTTTAAGTGTTCCAAGAGAAAATAAGGAGAAAACAGTTGTGAAAATAAAGTGAAGTTACTGGACTCTCAAAGCGAATACTATAGACTATAGTTTTATATTCCACTATGAATCTCCGAATACCCTCATCTGTGGCTCTGATTTTTACACTGAGTATCGTGAACGTCTCTGCATCATTTCCTGATATAGGGAACTCATTCTACCGAGACTCTGTACAGATACTTAGAGATGAGGGAGTTATCTCAGGATTTGCCGATGGGACATTCGGGCCAGAAAAGACGATCACTCGAGCTGAGATACTCAAGGTATTTCTCAGGACTAAGTGAGTCCGAGTAGAAAATATTCCAACCAAAAGATGCTTCAAAGACGTCGGTGTCACGCTCTGGTATCACAGTTATATCTGTGAATGAGTGAGACTCGGAATTATAAAATGATTCGATGATGGAACATTCGGACCAAATAAGTCAGTCACTACCATTGAAGCACTCGCGATGGGACTCAGGCTCTATGGTCTCGCCCCAGAGGCAACCACCACCCCTTGGTATACGGGCTATCAAGAATTCGCAGAGACAAGTAATATTCTCGATAATGCTAGTTATTCACTCGTGACTCCGATGTCTCGTGGTAAGGCAAGTGAGCTCATACTCAAGATCCGAGAATACAGTAGCAAAAAAACTCCGCTTCAGAATCTCTCTCGTGGATGTACGAATCCTGGTAATCTCTCATGAACAAACATAATCCCAGTTGCGGGCAAAGATAGATCCTATATTCTCTCGATTCCTTCAGCGTATAGTAGTGGGAAAAGTGTGTGACTCATCGTCGCAATCCATGGACGAACCAATAGTAATGCAATGGTTCGAGGTTATATGTGACTCGAGTGATGAAGATGAAGTAGTCAGAGTGACTATATTGTAGCGTACCCTGCTGGTATCGATGCAGGTGGGGGAAGTAGATCATGGAGTTCCGAAGAAAATGTCACATTCTTCGATATGATCGTTCGGGATATCTGAGATAACTATTGCGTAGATAGATCTCATATATTCGTCGTAGCCCACTCACTTGGAGCATGGTTCGCATCGAAGCTTGTTTGCATCCGAGGTGATGTGATCCGTGCTATGGGTATCGTCGGCGGAGGTGGCTGGACGAGTAGCTGCAATCAGACTCCGACTGCAAGTCTCATATATCAGAATGCGAATGATACTCTCTCATCTCCTGCAACTGCCCGAGCTACTGAGAAGATGATGAGGGGTGTCAATATTTGTGGAGCAAAAACTGAGCCTATAACTATCGGATCTCTCACCTGTCAGAAGTGGCAAAATTGCTCCACTGGGAATCCTGTCATCTGGTGCGAATGATACAGTACCTACGGGAATGATCCTCATAGTTGGCCCAATGGATGAGGATTAAGTATCCTGAATTTTTTTAGAGGATTGAAGTAATCTATTGTTAAAAAATTAGCTATCCATCATAAAATCCTTTTTTTTCAAATGGGGGAATTTTTTATTTTCATGATGGTGAGTCACCGAATAACAGCAAGGAAAGGTATCTTAATTCATATAAGCTATAGAAAAGAGAACTTTAGGAAAGCGAAAAGACAAAATTGACATACTTAATTAAGTTAGTAATATCAGAAACTAGTTGTCAATTTTCAATTGTGATTTTATCTAAAGGATTATTATAGACAGGTATATGCATAAATTCGAGCTCGCTCCAGCCATAATCCCCCCTATCTGATCCAATTCTTCAGAAATAATTTATTCATGAGCAAGAATAAATGTTCCCCATAATGAAGTTATTCTGCTAGAGATGGCGTATAAAAGCCTTATGATGTCCATTTTTACCTGTCCGGAGAAATCAGAAGTAATTGCTACAAAAGAGGCTCGCTTTCTTACAGAATATCATCATTGGTTTGCTAATATTCAAGTTTGACAGAAGGAGATTGCGGAAAAGATTGATGCATTACAGCCAATAAACACTAAAGGACTGAATGCCACTATCGTCTCGATCGATGGACCAACTATCGTGGCAGAAGTAGAATGAATACAGATAGTATTTACACCTTGAATTGATTGAATACTAGAAGCAAATCTTAGAAACCCAGTATAAGCTCTACCCTATTGAGTTATATTATTCTTACGATGATCTATCAACAGATGAGGAAATTGTTCGAAGATAGAGAGGTACCAGCAGAATTATTGAGATCGCGAAACGCATTACTCGAGCAAGCATCGCATATAAATACTGATAGAATGAAGCTAAAAGGAGAAAATTACACAGTTATCAAAAGGCTTCCTAGATGGAATATTATTCTTTTGCCAGATGGAGGATATGGACTCTTTGCAGCTTCTTTAGATGACAGGTATGGAGAAATAGAATTCTAAATCAATCAGAAGTACGTATAAAAAAGTCTACATTTTAAAATGTAGACTTTTTTATAAATGAAGCTTTTTGGTAACGCCACGGAGAATCGAACTCCGATTACGGGAATGAGAATCCCGTGTCCTAACCGTTAGACGATGGCGCTAAAAGAAAATAGATTACAGACTCAAGATTATAGAGAAGAGGTGGTACTTCTGTAATCTGTCCTCTGTAATCTAAATCTAGGAAATTCAAATGGTCGGAAACGTGGGACTCGAACCCACAACCCCGTGCTCCCAAAGCACGTGCGCTAGCCAATTGCGCCAGTTTCCGAAGACTAAAAACAAAGAATGGTGGGCGTACCTGGACTTGAACCAGGGACCTCGACATTATCAGTGTCGCGCTCTAACCAGCTGAGCTATACGCCCGTATACAGTTAACAGTTGACAGTTATCAATTTACAGTTTCGGAAAACTGAATCTGACAAGTGTCAACTGTCAACACTTAACCTATAACTTATAACTAAACTATGGAGCGGGCGATGGGACTCGAACCCATAACAGTCTGCTTGGAAGGCAGAGACTCTAGCCATTGAGCTACGCCCGCATATTCTTTCTCTAGAGAAAGCTCACGCATTCTATAAAAACGCTCGAGGTTGTCAAAACTTTTTACAAAAAACTCCCTGGAGAAAGGGAGTTCTTTGAATTATTGAAAATCTTCTATTTTACAGGCTGAGGAGCAGGCTGTGGTTGTGGTTGAGCTGATTGATCTGCACCCTTAAGACATGCAGTATTGACAACACCAAGAGTACCAGATCCGACATTGACTGGAATTGCTTCCTTACAGCCACCTTTTACTTGCTTATCGAGAACTTCTCCGAGCTGAGAGAATGCTGTATTATATCCGCTAACTTGCCCATTCTGATATGCCCCATTAAGTGCTTGAGTCTGAGTTTTTACATAGATAGATGGAACTGCGAAATAGAGAAGAAAAAAAAGAGTAGTGAAAATAACCCAAGCCCATGCAACGGCACGCGAGACTGGAGCACAGATATCCATGCAAGCGTCTTTATTGAACATATATAAAAAGTAAAGAAATATACCAGAGAGAGTATATAAAGAGTATAAATTTTTTCCAATTTTTTACTCTTCCGATTTCTAGAAATTTATGAATAAAATAAAAACCCCTCCGGATGAGAAGGGATTTTTATGGATACTGATAGATGATCAGTACTGAGAAGGAAGAGCAGATGAAGGGAATCATTATGATGACTATTCTTCTTTTCTATCATTTCTCGATAAGCCGAACCGAGCCGAGCCGAGCCCCACCGAGCCGAGCCGAGCCCCACCGAGCCGAGCCGAGCCCCACCGAGCCAAGCCGAGCCCCACCGAGCCAAGCCGAGCCGAGCCGAGCCCCACCGAGCCCCACCGAGCCGAACCGAGCCAAGCCGAGCCGAACAAGTAAGAAGTAATCACTCATTTTAATTACTCATTACCGAATGAGGATTGAGCCGGAACGATATAACAGATAATCTGTTATTCATGAGAATTCTAACCTGAGACCTGAGACCTGAGACCTGAGACCTGAGACCTGAGACCTGAGACCTGAGACCTGAGACCTGAATCATTATACTTTTAGATACCGAGCCGAGACTAAGATCAACTTCCAGTAGAATTTATTGTAACTATAGGAGTTGTTGGGATTGAAGTACCACTGTTTGTAGTATTTCATAGATTCGTCGTTGCAGGAACTGATTCCTGAACTGAATTTATCACTGGTGGTCATGTAGGAGGATCCGCATTAGAATTGATTGGATTATTTCCTGATGATGTAAGTGTGGCCGGATCTGGTGGTGAGAGTCACCCTGTATTCACGATCGATCCAGTAGAAATTTTAGGTGGATCAGCTGGTGGTGGTTCTGGAGGGATTGGATCTCGAGGAGAAGCTAATCATCATGTCAGAACTATCACTATAGTGTGTCCTGTACCCATATCATCTGGTGATGTCGGTGGGTCTGGAGGAGGAGAAGGTGGTGGAAGAACAACTTCTCATGAGACTGGTACAGTAGGAATTTCTACTGGAGGTCCTATGATAGGAGGAGCAGCTGAACTTGTATGTTTTGCTCATTTTACATGAAGTGCAATCCAGTCAAACGATACATCATTCCCTGCAATATCCTTTATTTCTAACGTAAATCCATTTATACTCTTATTTGTAATTCTGAATGTGACGAAATCATCTGCTGTAGCTGTGATTTTTGGAACGAAAACATATGGATTCACAAAGTTTATTTGAATTGATTTTGATCCTGCTGGGATAGTCGCAGTACCTGCCATATCTACATCTTCGAATGTGACACGACCTTCGAATGTGACATCTCACTTGAATATCACAGACTTTGCAAATGTCACCATTTCACTAAATGTCGTCTGTACTTGGACAAAAAGAGCATTGACCGTACCGATAATCGCATCAAGAATTGTCTGATCTTCTGTGGACAGAGGAGCGGCCACTTGTTGGGAAATATTTCCTGTATTTGAGAGACTATCGAGACGAGCCTTGAGCATTTCGACATCAGCTGAAAGTCGAGCATATTGACCTGATACGTCATCAACACTTCATGAGAGAGATGCGACACCATTTGCAAGAGTATTGACTGCTATTCCAAAATTATCAAGTCCACCTGAACCAAATTTTGGATCAATCTTCGAGAGAGATTTCTTCACCATGAAGGAGAATCGATCAAGTGCGTATGGAGTGTTGAATGAGAGAGAGCCAGAATTTCCAAGAGCATTATCATACTCTGTAGCATCAATACCATCCGAATAGGTATTCTCTATAAATACCATGATTGTTCCAAAATCAGTTCCAGAGAGTCATGTAAGTGCTTTACCTATGACACGCCCTGGCTCAGTGGCCTTCATACCCACACCTGGAATATCTGATGTCGTAATAAAGTCACCTGAAGCAATATCACCATTTATTGTAGTTACTTTCACAGGAACACGTCCAGCAAGGCCGACAATGACTGGTTTTCAATTTCCATCAGCTTCACCAATCACTTGACCAGGCTTCGTTGATACAACTCAGAGAACTGATCCATCATAAGTTTTTGATGATTTTTTTACTTGAGAAACTCCATCACCCGCGAGAGAAACTATATCCCCTTCTTGGATAGAGGAATCTGTCGAATAATACACTTCTGCATAATCAGCACCTCGAACGCGATATGCTCTGAGAGTACTTCCTGCTCGTACTCTAGCCGTTCATGAAACATTGAATTCAGCCCATTGAAGTGTCACATTTCCTGCTGTAGCACCATTTTGTACAAGCCCATTGATTAAATATGGCTCATCTGCATTTGATCATGATATAGGTCCACTGGCTACACCACATCAGATGTTTGCTTGTGAAGTAGAGTTTTCTGCTTCTAGGACTCAGAGATCACATGTTGCTCATGCTGGAGCTGTAGTCGCAAATTTGAAATCTGCAGCTGTTGGAGAGTTTCCACTTACATTTATTTGGAATATCCATGTTTCATTCGCTCATACAGGAAATGTAAGGGCCGTATCATTTGCAAGTGTTGTAGTATTATTTGTTTGATCGGCTCATTTTGTTATCTGAATAACTCATTGTTCAAATTTTTCTCCCACATACTTCCATGCAGTACCATTCCAGATAAATTGACTTGTCTGTCCTGCTTCCACTCTACTTCCGAGTATTGTAAATCCGACAGTACCAATATTATTCACATAAACGATACGACCAGAAGTAGCATCCGTAGGTGCCGGAAGTGTGATGATTTGATTTGCTGTCGTCTGATTGATATTGAATGTTGTCTTCACATCTACAGTCGTCGCTGCAGTGCCAATATTTCCACCTGTAGCAAGATTCGCGATAGTATTAGATGAAAATACTGTCGATCCAGAATTATGGAATGACGCGACTGGTGCTGTAGTACCAATACCAACTCGACCATTTGCATAATTGATATACATAGTTGCATCTGTCATTGTTCCAGTACTTGTATTTCCTGTAAATCGAGGACTGAATGCTGCATATTGACTATTCATTACAAGTGGCCATCGATCACTCGCTGCTCCAAGGTATGATGTCTGCCAGAATACATATCGATCGCCATTACCTTCAGCATTATCTCCAAGTTTAAATACATAATCAGAACTATCTGCTGTATTTTCTATCGCATAGAGTGTTGCTGTATCATTTGTAAGTCCAAAATTAAATCCTCATGGAATATTTCCCACTCATGGATTTATAAAGTTAATAAATTGCCCTGTTCCTACATTTCCTCAGGCATTCCAATTTTGAATATCATTCCATGTTTTTATTCCTGTAAATACCTGAGTTCCTGTAGATACAAGACCTCGAGCTGTAGCTGAAGCATCAGGAAGATTGAATGTGTGGATATTTCCTGAAGAAACTATACCGAAATCGCTTCCAGCCATACCGATAGCAAATGTCTGTGTAGCTCATGTCTGTCAATTGAGTGATCCAAGTTTATTATTGAATGTGTTCCAATCCCCTACCGAGAGAGCCCCTGTAGTAGATGAATTTGCAATATTTATTCCAAATACTCCTGTGAGATTATTATAGTTCAGTGGTCAATTTGCAGAGAGGGATGTAAGTCCTATTTTTGTTGCTACAACTCATGAGAGAGTTCCGAGGCTTCAAGATAAAGTGAAGAGGTTTCCGGAAAGGGTATTAATATTTCCTGTGGCTGTAGCAAGGTTGGAATTTGTGGTAGTAAGGTTTGTATTCGTTGTTGCGAGATTGGTATTGAGAGTAGCAATATTTCCTGTGGCTGTATTAAGGTTGAGTGTGAGGGTATTAATATTTCCTGTGGCTGTAGCAATATTAGAGTTTATTATTGAGAGAGATCCGGAGAGAGCATCTTGAGCACGGATAGTGGTAAAGTAGAGACTTCCACTTTCTGTGACTACAGAAGTATCGAGAGTCTGCCAAGTCTTATCTCATCGGTAGAATTGTGAAGTAGTACCAGTAGCAATGAGATTTTGTTTGGAGTTGAATATATTCCAATCCCCTACTGAGAGAGCACCTGTGGTACTTGCTGATGCAAGAGAGAGGGAGAGTTGTTGGGTCGAGAGAGAAAGACCATTAGCTGTTCCGAGAGTGAGAGCGGCATGAGAAGCTGCGGAGAGAGCAGCTACTGTTCCAGAGAGAGTAGAGACTGTAGTAGTAAGGGATGTAAGATTCGAATTGAGTGTAGAGACTGTTCCAGAGAGAGTAGAGACTGTAGTAGTAAGGGATGTAAGATTCGAATTGAGTGTAGAGACAGTTCCAGAGAGAGAAGCGAGAGTTGCATTGGTTGTTGCGAGGGAACCAGAGACAGTTGCGAGGTTTGTGGTGAGTGTAGCGATGTTTCCTGTGGCTGTAGCAAGATTGGAGTTTGTAGTGTTAAGATTGGTATTAGTAGTTGCGAGATTATTATTTGTAGTCGTGAGATTCGCATTGGTAGTTGCGAGGTTTCCAGAAAGAGTACTCACTGTTGTAAGGAGAGTAGATATCGTTCCGGAGAGGGTTGTTACTGTGGTGGTGAGAGAAGCGAGAGAACCGGAAACAGTGGCAAGATTTGTTGTGAGAGTAGCAATATTTCCTGTAGCTGTGGCGAGATTAGAGTTTGTTGTATTGAGGTTAGTATTTGTAGTCGTGAGGTTCGCATTGGTAGTTGCGAGGTTTCATGAAAGAGTACTCACTGTAGTGGTAAGAGTTGCGAGAGATCCAGAGACAGTATTTATTGTCGTACCAAGAGTTGAAACTATCCCAGAAAGGGTTGCAATAGTTCCAGTTGCTGTAGCAAGATTGGAGTTTGTTGTATTGAGATTTGTATTCGTTGTTGCGAGGTTATTATTTGTGGTTGTAAGATTCGCATTCGTTGTTGCGAGGTTTCATGAAAGGGTACTTACTGTAGTGGTAAGAGTTGCAAGGTTTCCAGAGAGCGTGTTGAATGTTGTTGTAAGAGAAGCAAGGGAGCCGGAAAGAGTAGTAATATTAGAAGATATTGTAACTATTTGACCGGAGAGAGTATTGATGTTTGTTGTATTGGTACCAATATTTGTTGTATTCGTTGCAATGTTTCCTGTTGCTGTAGCGAGGTTGGAGTTTGTGGTAGTAAGGTTTGTATTCGTTGTTGCGAGATTGGTATTGAGAGTAGCAATATTTCCTGTGGCTGTGGCGAGATTAGTATTAGTTGTTGCAAGGTTTGTATTCGTTGTTGCGAGGTTTCATGAAAGAGTATTTACTGTACTAGTAAATGTTGAGAGAGAACCAGAGAGTGCTGTAAGATCAAATGTAAGATTTGCAATGTTTCCAGTTGCTGTAGCAATATTAGAGTTTATTGTTCCAATGTTTGTTGTGAGAGTAAGGAGAGATCCAGAGAGAGCATCTTGAGCACGGATAGTGGTAAAGTAGAGACTTCCACTTTCTGTGACTACAGAAGTATCGAGAGTCTGCCATGTCTTGTCTCATCGGTAGAATTGTGAAGTAGTACCAGTAGCAATGAGATTTTGTTTGGAGTTGAATGTGTTCCAATCCCCTACTGAGAGAGCACCTGTGGTACTTGCTGATGCAAGAGAGAGGGAGAGTTGTTGGGTCGAGAGAGAAAGACCATTAGCTGTTCCGAGAGTGAGAGCGGCATGAGAAGCTGCGGAGAGAGCAGCTACTGTTCCAGAGAGAGTAGAGACTGTAGTAGTAAGGGATGTAAGATTCGAATTGAGTGTAGAGACAGTTCCAGAGAGAGAAGCGAGAGTTGCATTGGTTGTTGCGAGGGAACCAGAGACAGTTGCGAGGTTTGTGGTGAGTGTAGCGATGTTTCCTGTGGCTGTAGCAAGATTGGAGTTTGTAGTGTTAAGATTGGTATTAGTAGTTGCGAGATTATTATTTGTAGTCGTGAGATTCGCATTGGTAGTTGCGAGGTTTCCAGAAAGAGTACTCACTGTTGTAAGGAGAGTAGATATCGTTCCGGAGAGGGTTGTTACTGTGGTGGTGAGAGAAGCGAGAGAACCGGAAACAGTGGCAAGATTTGTTGTGAGAGTAGCAATATTTCCTGTAGCTGTGGCGAGATTAGAGTTTGTTGTATTGAGGTTAGTATTTGTAGTCGTGAGGTTCGCATTGGTAGTTGCGAGGTTTCATGAAAGAGTACTCACTGTAGTGGTAAGAGTTGCGAGAGATCCAGAGACAGTATTTATTGTCGTACCAAGAGTTGAAACTATCCCAGAAAGGGTTGCAATAGTTCCAGTTGCTGTAGCAAGATTGGAGTTTGTTGTATTGAGATTTGTATTCGTTGTTGCGAGGTTATTATTTGTGGTTGTAAGATTCGCATTCGTTGTTGCGAGGTTTCATGAAAGGGTACTTACTGTAGTGGTAAGAGTTGCAAGGTTTCCAGAGAGCGTGTTGAATGTTGTTGTAAGAGAAGCAAGGGAGCCGGAAAGAGTAGTAATATTAGAAGATATTGTAACTATTTGACCGGAGAGAGTATTGATGTTTGTTGTATTGGTACCAATATTTGTTGTATTCGTTGCAATGTTTCCTGTTGCTGTAGCGAGGTTGGAATTTGTGGTAGTAAGGTTTGTATTCGTTGTTGCGAGATTGGTATTGAGAGTAGCAATATTTCCTGTGGCTGTGGCGAGATTAGTATTAGTTGTTGCAAGGTTTGTATTCGTTGTTGCGAGGTTTCATGAAAGAGTATTTACTGTACTAGTAAATGTTGAGAGAGAACCAGAGAGTGCTGTAAGATCAAATGTAAGATTTGCAATGTTTCCAGTTGCTGTAGCAATATTAGAGTTTATTGTTCCAATGTTTGTTGTGAGAGTAAGGAGAGATCCAGAGAGAGCATCTTGAGCACGGATAGTGGTAAAGTAGAGACTTCCACTTTCTGTGACTACAGAAGTATCGAGAGTCTGCCATGTCTTGTCTCATCGGTAGAATTGTGAAGTAGTACCAGTAGCGATGAGGTTTTGTTTTGAGTTGAATGTATTCCAATCCCCTACTGAAAGAGCACCTGTTGTACTTGCTGATGCAAGAGAGAGGGAGAGTTGTTGAGTCGAGAGAGAAAGACCATTGGCTGTTCCGAGAGTAAGAGCGGCATGAGAAGCTGCAGAGAGAGCAGCTACTGTTCCAGAGAGAGATGTAAGATTTGCATTGAGTGTAGAGACAGAGGAAACAATCGAAGCAACTACTCATGAAAGAGAGAGAATGTCAGTAGTATTTTGTGAGATATTTGCATCAGCTATAATAAGCGCTCAGGAAATACTATTTACAGTACTTGAAAGGCTGCTTACTGTTCATGAGAGAGTAGAAAGTGTAGTGGTGAGAGTTGCAATCTTTCCTGAAAGAGTAGAAATATCTGATGTATTTTGTGATACAATACCAGAAAAAGAATTTACTGCCGTAATAATCGGACCAAGTGTAAAGGTGAATATTATAACTTGATTTGAGAGATTTGCTACCTGCCCAGAAAGGGTGTCTATTTGAGGTTGGAAGTTGGTTCCTGAGTAATATCAACCCGTCGAACTTGCAACAATACCAGAAAGCGTATTAATAGCATTTGTAAGATTTGTAAGAGAAGAATTGATTCCGGCAACAGTACCAGAGAGAGCATTCTGAGCACGGATGTTGGTGAAGTAGAGACTTCCGCTTTCTGTAACAATATCTGTTGTATAGTCCCCTATTTGTGCAACTACATCTCAAAGACGACCAAAGACCGTTGTCACTGGTGCAGTAGCAGCACCTGGATTTGTCCATATAGGAGATCATCCTGACATGGAAAGGATTTGTCCGTTTGATCAATTTATAAGACCTATAGTATTTCCTACTCGAGTAAGTCCATTATTTACAGCAAGAGTATCACTAAATTCCCCGGTACTATTATTGTATGAGAGAGCACCTGTGGCTGAAAGTGATGTAAGATTGAGCTTGTTATTGAATATGTTCCAGTCCCCTACTCCGAGAGCACCTGTGGTACTTGCTGATGCAAGAGAGAGGGAGAGTTGTTGGGTCGAGAGAGAAAGACCATTAGCTGTTCCGAGAGTGAGAGCGGCATGAGAAGCTGCGGAGAGAGAAGCGAGAGTTGCATTGAGTGTAGAAACAGTTCCAGAGAGAGAAGCGAGAGTTGCATTGGTTGTTGCGAGAGAACCAGAGACAGTTGCGAGGTTTGTCGTGAGGGTGAGGAGAGATCCAGAGAGAGCATCTTGAGCACGGATAGGAGTGAAGTAAAGATTTCCACTTTCTGTGACAACAGAAGTATCCAGAATTTGCCATGTTTTATCTCCACGATAATATTGTAATGTAGTACCTGTAGCTATGAAATTTTGTTTTGTATCGATTCTTGTACTGAGTGATGCAATATCTGAAGAAGATACTGATGATCCCCCTCATCCTGATGGAAATAATCAAAACAGAGAAGAATTTATTGGTATTGAAGGATATACTGCTGATGGATAAGGTGTTGTTGGCTCTTTATTTGGTGCTGACTGAAAAACTGTAGTTAATTCACTAGTTGGTAGATTTTTTGCTCATACAACGGCACATACTGCCATTTTTGCATATTCTCATTCTGAGACAAAATCAAATGCACGAAATTGTGAAGCCGCCTTAATACAGCCAAGTTCACGAGCACGAGCAATATATCCGACATATGATGATGAGAGTTTATTGTCTACATCTATGAATCCACTTGGTTGGAGAGATGGTTTTATTTTGGCAGCACGCAAAACAAGGCGGATAGCGTTCGCTCGAATAAGTCCAATACTAATAGTATTTTTTACACTTGTTGCGATGAGTCCTCGTGATTGTGCAATACTGTCCGTATCGCACGATACACTCATCATAGGACCACATCCAGTAGGAAATCATCCGAGACCAATAGCCACATGAAGTGCTTCGCGATACATGATAGCTCGAGAACTTATAAGGTCACGAGATATAATGCCTGCATTACGAAGAGTATCAGAATATGGAAGGAATTCTCCGAATGCAGCAATTGCAGGAGAAGTAATAGAAAAAAGCAGTGTAAAAAGAGCAATTGATGCTATTTTTCTCTGGAACGATGTATATGTTTTTGTATTTACTAGAAACATTACGCTTTTTTTAGACTAGAGTCATGCTATCACATTCATTTTTTTATGTCACGAAATACATATTGCGGAAAATTGATTTTATATAATAATACTATTAAGAATAAATAAACTCATGTCTAGGCTCAATTTATTACAAAATAAAAAAATTCCTCCGCAATGCGGAGGAATTTTTTTAGAAGACTACTATACGGGAAATAGACCAGCTGCAGCAAGAACATTGTTCTCTACTGCAAGTAGGGCAAGAAGTCCGAGAGTCACAACGCTGACATTGTGCTTTGCCTGAAAGGCTGCAAGGTGGGCTTTCATAAGTAAATATGATTAGAATGTAAAAGGTAAATACACTCTATCATATATTTTTTTATTTTGCAAATAATTGAGCACATTTTGCAAGAAGCTGATGGAATAGAGTTTCCTACTCGTATTTTTACAGTATTTTTCTTCACTTTTCAGGATTTTTTTACTTTTTTATTCTTTTATTTATTTCTATCTCTCTCCTATTACATATATAACTCGCTCTTTCCCTCCGACTTCATACATAAGTTCTCATTTGAGGATAAGTCCAAGCTTCTTGAGTATCTTTTCTCTATCTTTTTTTTCTTCATCTGATGGCATCTTATAGAGAACGATCTTTCCTCACTTTGCGAGAAAAGGTTGAGTCCAAAAAAGAATATCAGTGATATATGCTGTTGCCCGGGAGACGATAAAATCATATTTCCCTTTATGTTCTTCATTCTTTGCGAGAATCTCAGCACGTTCCTGAATTGCATGAATTCATTCAAGTCAGAGCTCAGACACGAAATAATTCATTGCTTTCACTTTTTTTCCGACACTATCGAGAAGTGTGACCTGAAGTTCTGGCATAACAATCTTGAGTGGAATCCCTGGGAATCCTCATCAGGATCATATATCAAGAAGTTTCCATACTTTGTCATTTCGACGTAAGGAGAAATCTTGTTCTCTCTCTTGGAGCAAGATGTCTCGTTCCTCGACATGACAAGGAAGAATTTCACCAATAATACTCGCACCATAGAGTGAATCTACAAAATGTTTCTCCACAATCCCCTCTTCATCACGTATAGCGGAGAGATTCGTATGACTATTATATTCTATAAAAAGAGTAAGAAATTGATCGAAAATGGTAATTTCCGCTTCGGAAAGCTCAAAACCATGAGAAGAAAAGATATTGGTATTCATAGAAATGGATATTATATTTTTTTATGAATAATTCAACTCTCAGCACTTGCAAATAGGAAACTTTATCTATAATACCTCGAAGTGAAAAAATATACTACTCTTACATATTGGCTTCCGAAGATTCCCCTTCTTTCTCTTATTGGGATTTTCATCCTTCCACTCGGGCTTATGGAACTTCACCAGAAGACGGGACTTTTTTTCATTGCCCTCTATATTTCCTATTGGACAGTGAAGGTTTTTGAATCGTATTACTATGTTCTTCGTTCATATTTGCGACTTCTTTGAGTAGAAAAATATGACTTTCGGGAAGACTCGGTCGTAAAACGAGTCGGAAAAACATTGAAACATATTGTCATCATTCCAATCTATACTGAGCCCTATGATGTGATCGAGGAGAATATTCTTGCTATTCTCGCCAATGATTATATCTACAGAGAGTCTATCACTATTCTCCTTGCTACTGAATCTCGAGTGCCGTATGCTGAGGATCATGCAAAAAAGATTATAAAAATCTATGGAGATAAGGATATAAATATTGTAAATATTACTCATCCTGAGAATCTTGAAGGAGAAAGAAAAGTAAAATGAGCAAATATCACGTATGCAATGAAAGAATATGAAAAAATGGTATCACTTGATCCTGAGCATACATTTGTTTCGACTATTGATACAGATACCAAGGTAGAAAAAAGATTTTTCTCCATCGTAACTTATATCTTTGGATCGACCGATCATCGAGATCAGGCAATATACCAATATACTCCAATCTATTCGAATAATTGGCATAGTGGAGCATTTTTTGCACGACTTATCGGTACAGGAACAACGATGTGGCAACTTTTTGAGAGCCAAAACCCAGAATTTTATCGTAATTTTGCTGTCTATGGTCAATCACTCCAATGTCTCCACAAGGCAAACTATTGGTCCCTCACATCAATTGTCGAAGATGGTCTCCAATATTGGAGAAGCTATTTTGGATGGGGAGGAAAATTTCGTATAGTCAATACTCCTGCTATTTGTGAGATGGACCTAGTCGATGAGACAACGCTCTATCGAAGCGTACGGTCTCAGTACAAACAACTTCGTCGTTGGTCTTGGGGTTGTACTGATCTCGAATACGTGATCCCAGAATTTATAAAGTCTAAGACTATTCCAAAAGGGGAAAGAATAAGAAAAACAATATATCTTATCTACAATCATCTTTTTTGGGCGGGCGGACCATTTATGCTTTTCTTTATTGGATATGTACCAGGGATTTTTTATAAAATTGATCATTCTCTCGCGGCATTTACTGTACCAATAGCAAGCTCGCTTGTCTTCACTGTTCTCTTTGCTACGGTAGTATTCCCAAGTGTACTCTCCATTCATATCATGCGTCGATACACCAAGTTCCGTGTAAGAGACTACTTCTATAATATCATTCAGTGGATCACCGTACCACTTCTCACTCTGACACTCTTTTCGATTCCAGCAATTGAGAGTCAGATACGACTCTTTTTTGGAAAAAGAATCGATACATTTGATACGACAACAAAAATGAAACGTAAATAATTATGCTAGAAACCTACCAACAAGAAGTCATTCGTAAAAGACGTGCATCCAGAATCTTTTGGATGGTCGTTTTTCTTTTTGCTGGATTTCTCTATTTCTTTTTCCAGTGATATTATCCATATATTGATTTTTCTTTTCATGAAATATTCTCGACTTGAGGCATGAGAAGACCAGAAATGAATGAGATTGTCAAGTCCTTTGGAATTATAAATGTCTCTGTGAAACCGAAAGATGCAACTCTTCTTCTCTCAAGTGGTGCTTACTCGAATGATGAGAAACGTATGACAAGTTATGGTTCCTATAGTCTTTCTATTGCAAGAGAATCCTATATTACAGATATTGTAAATTTTGAGATTAATCGAGATATTCCTTATTATATAGATATTGTAAGTCTTATTCCAAAACCTATTTATTCACGAGTAGGGACAGGAATGGAGAATATTGCGAAAATTAGCAATACTGTATGGACGGTACATACAGCAAGTGGTCTTCTCCTTATGGATGAAACTCTTTCTTGAGGAATTCTAATATCTTCGTGAGTTCTTACCCATATTGGTGAAGGGTATTTTCTTTCTGGAAAGACAATCGTCACCTATAATAATATTTGGGAGCAGAAAGTATGGATTGGAAGTAGTCTATTTATTTCTGCTTGTCCAAGTATAGTCAGTATTCGTTTCGGAAAGCTTCTCTGTAGAGAGAATGAAAAACTCCTCACAGAAAAATGAAAAACTCTTACTGGAGTTCTTGCTCTATGAAATGGTTATATAAAGACAAGGGATACCCTTCTTGTATGAGATGCTCTTCGCCCAATTACCTTTACTGGCAGTGAAAAAAGTAGTACAGACTATATCGAAAAGGATGGAGTATGGTATAGTCAAAGTGGTGGCATATTCCGAGTTCTTGAGAAAAATAGATCAACTAATGCTCCTTCCATTATCAATACAGGACTTGATGAGATCAGATATGCTCTCTGGAAAGATGGTGATCTCATTGTGATAGGAAAAAAGAAGTGAAATTCATTTCTCACATTTCTTGATTCAGAATGAAAAAAACAACAGAAATTTATTCCATTTCCTGATATTCCTCTCGATGAAGTCCGTATTGAGAAACAAAATGGAAATCTCTTCTTCAAGACTCGATGAGCGCTTCTATTTCTCTACCATAATAGTGAGAAGATTGACTGGCTTATCGATAGTCAGATTCTTGCTTTTGCGAATGAGAGTGCTCTCTATAGAAAAGATGGGATAATCTGGAGAGCTGACTGGAGTGAGAATAAATAGAAGCTCGCAAAAGATACATAAATCTTACAATATTCTTAGATTTTACTTGACCTACAACACAACTCCGAGAATTGGGAATGAAGGTCTATGGAATCGGTGAGAAAAAAACTCTCCAAAAGGCTTGGAGAGTTTTTCTGAAGATACATAATTATTTCTTTGCGGAGTCAGGCACCTGAGCAGATCCTTGTTGAAGACAGTTTGTACTCAGAATTCCAATGGTTGTTCCTGAGCTGATAGTCACAGGTACTGCATCCTTACAACCTCACTTGAGTTGAGTTGTAAGTGCTTGACCAAGCTGACTAATTGCAGTTTGGAATCCAACAGCTTGTCCATTATCTTGTCCTTGTTTAAACACTGTATTGAGTTGAGTATTTACTGCATTATTAATGAGAGCTGTTTCAGTTTTTGCGAGAATATATGGCGCAGAAACAGAGATAAGAAAATATACTGACGTAAAAAATACCCAAGCGGCTGCAAGTATTTTGCCAAGACTAAGCTTAGCAAGAGATTCCATTGAAATCATAAAAAGAATAAGTGAAGAACTAAACATTGGAGAGTATATAGATACATATATGTTTTTCAATTTTTTTTCTATTCCATACCAATATAAATTATGTATAGTAACTATCTTTAGAGAAAGATATTGATTTCACAGTGAAAGGTAATATACTTTACAACAGAAGAAAAATTACAATACTTTTATGGAAACAGACGTTCGCCTCGCGGTCCTTATTGATGGAGATAATATCCCATCAGCGTATATCAAGGAGATGATGGAAGAGATAGCGAAATATGGAAATCCTACTATTAAGCGAATCTATGGTGACTGGACTCGTCCAGGACTCACGAAGTGGAAAGATCTCCTTCTCGAGAATGCGATCACACCGATTCAACAATATGGATATACAACAGGAAAGAATGCAACTGATAGCGCAATGATTATTGATGCAATGGATGTTCTCTATTCGGAAAAGGTCGATGGATTCTGTCTTGTATCGAGCGACTCGGACTTCACCCGTCTCGCGACACGACTCCGAGAGGCGGGGATGAAGGTCTATGGAATCGGTGAGAAAAAAACTCCAAATCCCTTTATCGTCGCCTGTGACAAATTCATCTATATTGAGATATTGAAGAAGCCGGCAAAAGAAGCTCCGATAAAATGAAAGAAGACCCAAAAATGAGAAAAAATCATTCCATTCTCTGAACTCGAGACTCCAGCACCACAGCTCGATACCTTGACTCAGAACGTCATAGATCTTATAGCAGATACTGTCTCTGATCTTGCTGATGACGATGGATGGGCATTTCTCGGAGATGTCGGTGGACTCCTCCAAAAGAAGCAACCGAATTTTGACTCGAGAAATTATGGCTTTAACAAGCTCACACCACTCCTCGTCTCGACTGGAAAATTCGAGATTACTGAGCGAGATGGTGGAAAAGGAAGATATAAAATACTCTATGTCAGGAATAAATAGTATTTAAAAATCATGAAGCATATTCTCTTTGATACCGATGGTGTGATCGTTCATTCTGATATGTGGAGCAATGAATACATTCGAAAATCTGGGATTTCTTCGGAAACTATGAAGCCATTTTTCCGTGATATTTTTGGAGATTGTCTTATTGGAAAAGCGGATTTGAAAGAAGTAATCAAACCATATCTCGCTCTGTGGAACTGGACTAGAACAGTCGATGAATATCTCGAGGAATGGTTTCATTATGAAAATCATATTGATCTTCAGCTCTTGAATAAAATTCAGGAACTCAGAAAATCCTGAATACTGTGCTATATAGCAACCAATCAAGAGAAAAATCGACTCTCCTATCTCAAGAATGAAATGGGTTTTTGAAAAAACTTTGATTCTGTATTTTGTTCCTGTGAGATTGGATACAAAAAGCCACAGAAAGAATACTATGAAAACATTCTTGATACACTAAATACAGAAGCCGATGAAGTTCTCTATTTTGATGATGCGGAAGAGAACATAGAGTCTGCGAGGAAGCTAGGAATTAAGGCATTTCTCTATAGAGATTCTTCGGATTTTGAGAGAGTTATATGAGAATTATAATTTTCTAAGTAACTATACTCTCACACCCCTTCCCTTCGCGAACATATACCAGATAATCGAGAAGAAGAGAATACAGAATCCGACAAGTACAAGAAGCGAGAGTCGATAGTCAATATCCGATACTCCATGAACACCATATCGAAATCCATCGATCATATAGAGGATAGGATTTGCGTGAGCGATCATCTGCCAGACAGGTGGAAGCATTGATATAGAGTAGAATACTCCGCCAAGATACGTGAGTGGCGTCAGGAGAAAATTGGGAACAATAGACGTAGAATCAAAACTATCTGCTATAAGTCAATTCAGAAGACCAATGAGTGCGAAAAGAAGAGAAGTCAGAAATGCAAAAAGAAATGTGAGCCCAATATGGACGAATGTAATATGTGTAAAGAAAAAAGCAACACCGAGAACGATCACTCCTGTCACCATACCACGAATCACTCCGCCGGTGATAAATCCAAGAATTACCACCCAATAAGGGGTCGGCGAGACAAGAATCTCTTCGATGGTTTTCTGAAATTTCGCCATATAAAAAGATGATACAACATGGGAGAATGAATTCATGATGAGCGACATCATGACCAATCCTGGTACGATGAACTGCATATAGGTCATTCCTCCGACTGTATGAATCTGTGATCAGATAAATTGCCCGAATATGACATAATAAAGAGTGGTCGTGATCACTGGGGGAACAAGTGTCTGTTTCCATACACGGAGAAATCGAGTGACTTCTTTACGAACTATGGTCATATATGACACGAAGAGTTGGTGGAAATTCATAGACTGGGAATTGATGAGGATACAGAAAGTATAGGAAAATATGGAAATTTGCAAAAAAGAACAAAGTAAAGTGAGAATTGTAAAAGGATAAAAAATAGCGATACTACGGGCGTAAATTCTATTTCTCTATTATCAATCCAATGCAATTTTCTGAACTCCAGCTTATCACTCCGATTCTCAAAGCACTCGAAGAAGAGGGATATACGACACCAACTCCGATCCAAGAAAAGGCAATTCCTATTGTCCTCGGTGGATTCGATCTTCTTGGCTGTGCACAGACAGGAACTGGAAAGACAGCAGCATTTGCTATACCGATCATCCAGCGACTTTCAAAGAAGATTGCATCAGAAGTAGCTCCTGATGGGAAAAATAAGATTCGAAAAAGAATCCGTTCTCTCATAGTCACACCTACTCGTGAGCTCGCAATCCAGATTCGTGAGAGTTTTCTCGCGTATGGACGACATGCTCATCTCAGATCATGTGTCATATTCGGATGAGTCGGACAATGAGCACAGGTCGCGGCACTTCGAGATGGCGTCGATATAGTTATCGCGACGCCATGACGGCTTCTTGATCTCATGGCTCAAGGACACCTCACACTTCGAGATGTAGAGATATTCGTCCTCGATGAGGCAGACCGTATGCTTGATATGGGATTTATCCACGATGTGAAGAAACTTCTCGCGGTACTTCCTCCGAAGAAACAAACACTTTTTTTCTCGGCAACCATGTCTCCAGAGATTATCAAGCTCGCAAGTACAATCCTTGTAAATCCTGCAAAAGTCACCGTCACACCGATTTCTTCGACCGTCGATATCATTGCACAGCAGATATATTTTGTCGATAAGAAAAATAAGGCCTCACTCCTTCTCAATATTCTCAAAGAAAAAAGTATAAAAACAGTACTTGTATTCACTCGGACAAAAAGTGGAGCCAATAAAGTCGTGAAAATCCTTGCTGAGAATCGCATATCAGCCGAGGCAATCCATGGGAACAAGGCCCAATCAGCACGACAAAAAGCACTTGCAAACTTCAAGGCCCAGACGACTCGTGTCCTCGTCGCGACTGATATTGCTGCGCGTGGGATCGATGTCGATGAGCTCGAATATGTGATCAACTATGAGATTCCTAATATTTCTGAAACTTATGTCCACCGCATCGGCCGTACTGGTCGAGCAGGTGCAAAGTGAACTGCTATCTCTTTTTGTGATGCTGAAGAGAAAGCATATCTCTATGATATCGAGAGGCTCATCGCCAAAAAAATCCCTGTCATCGGGGATCACCCTTTTCCACTCATGGATCACAATCCTCCACCGACTCCCAAGCCAGGATCTCAGAGAGGATTCTCAGCACGTCCAAAATGAAACGAAACAAAGCGACCCTTCGAGAAAAAACCAAGAGAAAACTCTCGTGATGAAAGAACTCGAAAAGAAAAATCAGAGATAAGTAGACCTAAAACTGAACGTATTGTAAAAGAGAAACCTCATTGGAATAATGAATCATGAAATCTCTGACCTGGACATAGGAGAGACAAGCCAAGATTCCCAAAAGCCAACGAGACTCCAAAAAAAGTGTATCCAAAACCTGAAGAGAAAGAAAAACCACCAGAAAGAAATACTATTCCACGAGCTCGAACAAATATCGAAAAAAAGGACATCAAGCCTTATTCTCGAGAAAAAACCGGAGAAAAAATACCAGCAAAAAAATGGGCTCCGCAGCCAAGGAGAAATAAGTAAGAAGCCCTATTATTAGGCGTCATTAAGCATCGCGGTCCTACTGGGATTAGGATTCATTACTTTTTCTGCCCATGAATTTCAACTTTTGATATTAGATTCTTTTGTAGGATTAGTGTTTGTTGGAAAGTTAGAATTTGCTGTGGTTACAGTTTTTTTAGTTGAATCTACTGATCTTGAATCATTTCATTCTACTAGCTTTACTAAACCCGGAAGTCATAATCCCACAAGAAACTCATGCGCCTTATTTCTATCTCAAACATATTTAAGTTTATTTAGCTTATTTAGCTGAGTGACAATCTGTGCATTATTCGGATTTCAATTATTCAAAAGATTTGTTAATGACGTAAGTCATTCAGAAATCTTACTTCATAACTCTTGAGATGCGCCATATTTTACAAGAAGGGTTTGCATATTTCATTTTATTACCTCCATATCAAAAGAATCAAGTGTAGCACCTTTAAGGTCAGTATTTCTTGTTATCTGATCAGGATTTATTATTTGATTATTCTTACTTATAATAAAAATATCATTTATTGTTGTTTCGGCCATATTTATATGGTTAGAAGATTGGAATTAAGGACAATATCTATTTGCTCTTTTTCATTATTTTCTATTCAAACATGTTCCATATTTGATAGCTGATTCCTATAAGTAGTATTTGATCTAATACTTTCTGCTAAATATTCTTCCACATTTTTTTGCTTTGCAATTAGACTCACGTCATCAAGTTTCTCAAGCTCAGAATATATTTCTTGTTTCTGTACAGAATCAGTAATTTTGAAAATCTGCGCGAGTATATCCGTAATTCCAGCAATATATTGTTGTCGAGTTTGTTCGTCTATAAATTGTGAAGGCATATCTTGGATTAAGATAGAAATATCTTGCCACAATACATATTTTTTGTCAAAAAGATAAAAAAATCCCATAGAAAAACTCTTTTGAATTTTCTAGAAGACGCATTATACTACTCTCATGAATACTTCTCATCGCTGTGGCTGGGTCAATATGAAGAACCCGCTCTACATATCTTACCATGACAATGAATGGTGAAAGCCGATACATGACGATAATACACTTTTCGAACTTCTTTGTCTCGAAGGTGCTCAGGCATGACTCTCTTGGGAGACGATTCTGAATAGGCGCGATGCGTATCGAGCAATGTTCTGGAATTTTGATATTGACCAGATTCTTGCATTTACCGATGAGGAGCTTCTCGAGAGGATGCCTCAATTCAATATTATTAAAAACAAACTCAAAGTCCTATGAGTCAGGAAAAATGCTCTCGCTTACAAAAAAATAGAGGAAGAATATGGAAGTTTCTCAGATTACATTTGGAACTTCGTCGATGGAAAGGCGATACTCAATGAACGAGTGACTTTTCGTGATTGTCCTGCTTATACAGATATATCTGAATCCATGAGAAAGTCTCTCAAGAAATATGGATTCACCTTCGTCGGTCCTACGATCTGCTATGCCTTCATGCAGGCAGCTGGACTCGTGAATGATCATGAGAGTTGGATGTGTATACGGAAGATAATTACTTTCTTGTACTCTTCAGGAAAAACTCTTCCAATCTTCCACTTCTTGGCTTAATACTTTTAATTTTATATCATTCATTTTGAAGGATTTTTATTGCATCATCGAGAGTATATTTTGAGGAGATAGTGAGATTGATAGTAGCATCAGTAATAACTGGAGAGTACTGAGAAAGATTCTCTGTTCCGTCATTGCGAGCGTGCGAAGCAATCCAGTCATTATTATGAATTCCTTTTTGTATTTCTAGATCGCTTCGTTCCTCGCGATGACGGGATTCATCAAAAACTTTATCCAATTCTACACTCACCACCTCATCCTCCATTGAGGCGAGAAGTTCACGGATTGGACCATATTTCACTATGACTCCTTTATCAATAATGGCGACATTCCTGCAGAGACTCTCAGCTTCTTCGAGATAATGTGTCGTGAGAATGATGGTGACACCAGAGTTATTCAGCTCACGCAAAAAATCATACATTCCGATTCGAAGCTCGAGATCGACTCCTGCAGTCGGCTCATCAAGAATAAGAATTTGCGGATCATGGACGAGTGCTCGAGCGATCATGAGCCGACGCTTCATGCCACCTGAGAGAGTACGAGCCTGCACATTTCGTTTTTCCCAGAGACCGAGAGCTCGAAGATATTTCTCGACATTTGGTGTAGCATCTTTTGGTGCTATTCCATAGTATCCAGCCTGGGCGAGGATGATATCATAGACTTTTTCGAAGATACCAAAATTAAACTCCTGTGGCACAACTCCGACACCCATACGAGCTTCTGCGCCAGAATGATCGAGATCATGTCCGCCAATAATCACTTCTCCGCTCGTCTTATTGACCAATCAAGAAATCACTCCAATAGTCGTAGACTTCCCTGCTCCATTGGGTCAGAGAAGTGCAAAGAAGTCTCACTTCTTAATTTCGAAAGTGACTCACTTGAGTGCTTCTGTACCATTTGAATACGTCTTGGTAAGATTTCTTATGATTAATGCAAATTCTATTTCTTTCATAAATTTCGGATTTTTTTCTTGAGAAGAAGCTTATATTTATTGATTTCTTTTGTCGAAAGTCTTTTTCCATCATTCGTTGAAACTACATAGAGTGCATTTCTCTTTTGGAATTTTGGATCAAGGAAATCAAATTCTACAGTATCTTGAGAAAGAAGATTTCCTCATTCAAGATAGACGATTTTTCATGGAAGAGTTACCTTTCATGTGATAGAAAATCCGAGAGATTTTGGATCCATATTTGATCCTGTTCATGTTTCTTTTGAGATACTTGAAGTAGATTTTTTCTGAGAAAATCCAGCATCAAATATTGTCACACCACTCACAGTAAGCATTTGTGGTACATCAGCAATTGCTGTATCGCCAGTAATTTTTGACTTATAGTCACCGAGAGAAGTACAGACGATATTCTTCATCTTCTTCTCATCTTTTGTGATACTTTGAGAAAAAGATTCATCCTTACAGAGATCCTTATTCATACCTTCTGTAGAGCTTCCAGAAAATCCAGCCATCATCGCCGCCATCTGAGACATATCGATCGTGAGTTCTTCATGGACATTGCCATCTGAAGTAGCTACGCAGAGATATATCCATCTTCATACAGCTCGAGAGAAGAAGTGGAAGTGCAAGAAATATAATGATACGAAAGAGTGAGGTCATAAAAGAGAAAAGTAAAGAGGAAAAATTATAATACTATTCGAAAAGAAAACAATACTAAAGAAAAAGTCTTGCGACTCGGAGCTCATCATAGTCATATATTCCATCATATTCATCTTCGAGATATTCTTTTACGGGTGAGAGACTTTCTGTAGAAAGCCGACGAAATGCATCGACGATACGAGCAAGACGAGCTTCATCGTCTGGACGGAATTCTTCGAGATCGATCTTTTTCCCTTCTTCGATAAGCTTCTCAATATGTGAAAAAATAGTTGAAATCTTTATATTGCGAATATTTGCTATAGACTCAAAATCCATTCACTGCTGCAGAAGTACATAGGTTTCTTCATGTGTTGGTATTTTTTTAGAGTGTTTTATTCAGGAAGCTGATGATCCTGATTTTTTCTCGAGTATTCCACCAAGTCGAATAATTGTCTCTTCTCGTTTTTTTTGTCTCTCTTCGAGAGAAAGTGATGAGAGTCGTGTGACTACTCGATCAGAGGTTGCACGAAGTGTGCGATCATATTCGATCACGCGGGGATCAATCTGAAGTGCTATATGATTGAGTCACTTGAGAATGAGTCAATCCAAAGATCGAACACGAGAAAGTGCGACGTATCCTTGCCCAGGAACAAATGCATCCGAGAGATCCATGACTGCAGAATCAAGTGTCATTCCTTGTGATTTATGGACCGTGATCGCCCAAGCAAGACGAAGGGGTATCTGAGTGATCGAAGCTTTGATCTTTCCATTCTCCTCGACTGGCCAATCCATAGTGTCAGCAATGATCGAAGTCCCATCGAGAAGTTCGACGACAGGAAGTCACTCGAATACTCATGTGACATGCCCGATAGAGCCATTCGCATATCCAGCTTCGAAATTATTCTTCACAAACATAACTCGGGCTCATTTTTTGAGAACGAGAGTATCTGGTGCAAGGCATCATTTTTTGAGGGATTCGACGAGTTTTTCCGATCATTTTGAAGTCATCTCATAGATCATGGTATCATCGTGAATCTGATTGAGTCTATCTGTATTGTATTTATCGACCGATACATTTCGAGTGAAGAGCTCTGTATGATCCTCTGTCTCGACTCTGATATTTCGCGTCGCGAGAAGATCTTGTGACTTCTCTGATACATCTCAAGAACGAATCTCATTCAAGATTGTAAGAAGTGACTCTTGCTCTTGCGAATTATCAACTCTCAACTCTCAATTATCAACTCCCTGTCTGTATTGTGTCGTCAATGTACAGATAGCGAGAGAAAATGTCTTCCAAGAACTATGCTCAAAGGCAAACTCTGGAAAACTCGATCCTCTTGAAACTGGTGGAAGCTGGAAAAAATCTCCGACAAGGACGACTTGTATTCCCCCAAATGGTTCTGGAGAGACCCGAGATCTCTGAAGAAGCAGATCAAGTGAAGCGAGAAATGCTCATGAGAGCATCGATATCTCATCGATGATAAGGACTGATGTCTTCGCAAAACGCTTCATGAGATATTCTCGGCCCATGATATATTCGAGATCTTCACTTGTGAGACTTTCTCGTATTCCCATACCACTCCATGAATGTATCGTCATTCCTCCGATATGGGTCGCGGCAATTCCAGTCGAAGCCGTGATCGCCACTCCTATTCCATGCTCGTGACAATATCGAATAAATCGGTTGACGAGAAATGTCTTTCCACTTCCTGCAGCACCAGTGAGAAATACATTGTACCCCATCGAAAGTATGTCAAAAGCCTCATCTTGGATCATGCGGATGAGTGTATGAAAAAAGGGATGAAAGACAATAAAAAATCCCTCTTTCGAGGGATTTTTTATTATTTTATGTTTCCTATGATTGAACTCTCTGTCTCTGAGAGTTTTTTCATGAGATTAGAGAGCATCTCATATACTTTTGATCTTCTATCCATGATAGTTTGAAGTCTCATCTGCATGAGAGAAGAGGCATCATTAAGTCAATCATTTGCTCGAGCTTCAATCTTTTTCTCGAGGTATTTGATCTGCGTATCGAGAACCGCGAGTTTCGCTTTTTCTCTTGCTATCTGCACAAGAATCTGTTTTTTCAGAATGATATATTTTGCCTTTAGATTCACTTTTGGATTGTTTGGAGAGACAAGGCGAGTCTCTCATGAGACCGTCGCAGTTGCTCAGACTGATGCTGTGAGCGAAGTAAGTCCAAGAAGTGCTGCAACGACAAGAACAAGAGCCATGAAATACCGCATAAGGAAAAAATAAAAAAAATAGATACGTACAGTATATCCGAAAATTATAGATTACAATATTTGCCAAAAACAAGAGATATACAGTCTCTGATTTTGTGGTAAAAGAACGAATATAAAAATTTCACAAAAATACTCTTTCGAATACAATATATCCGTGAATCTCTCATCTATTATCATTTCATCACCCCTTGGTAATCTCTATGCCGTCGCAAGTGATGAATATCTCCTCATGCTTGAATTCGCAGACAGCGCTGAACTTTCTGAGAAGATAAGAAAAATCGAAAAACGATATAACACCAATATAAAATCTCAAGAAAATCTGATTCTCTCACAAGTAGCTCTCGAGCTCAGAGAATATTTCGAAGGAACACGAAAAAACTTCACGATTCCACTCGACCCTCGTGGAACAGAATTCCAGATGAAAGCATGGAAATCCCTCGAGAAAATTCCCCATGGTGAGACTCGAAATTATCTCGAAGAAGCGACCATGGTCGGCAATCCGAAGGCAGTGCGAGCTATCGGATGAGCCAATCACCATAATCCTATAGTCATCATCATTCCTTGTCATCGAGTGGTATGAAAATCCGGAAAACTCGTCGGATACGGAGGCTGACTGACACGAAAAATCTGGCTCCTCAAACATGAACAAAAGTACAAATAATCTCTAACCCAACCAACTCTATGTCAGAAAATCTTCTCACACTCGATGCATTCGGTAATACTCTCTCCTCAGGTGATACTGTCCAGCTCACGAAAGAGCTCTCGGTCAAAGGAACCAAAGTCACTCTCAAAAAGTGAACAAAGGTAAAAAATATCAGACTCACTGATGATATCGAAGAGATCACAGCAAATACTCCTGAAGTGAAGGGTCTCGTCCTCAGGACAGAGTTTGTGAAGAAAGTGGACTAAATTCTATTTAGAAAATTAAGTATTACTATGAAACTCTTTCTGACATCGAATGGCTTTTTCAATACTTCTCTTGAGAAAGACTTTTTGGAATTGACTTGCAATAATACAAGATTAAAGGTAGCAATCATTCCAACAGCAAGCAATCCTATTGAATGGGTACCTGAAAATGAAGGTGATGAAACAAAATTTCATATTGCAAGATTAAATGCCAAAAAGATGGAGCAATATGTAAAATGGTTGGATGCTTATCAGCTAGAATGGGAGAAAAAAGGATATAGCGTAATAATCGCGGACTTGAAAGGAGATTCAGGAGAATTACAGAGAAAAATCGAGAGTGCTAATATTATAGACGTTACTGGTGGTGATGTAAATTGGTTACTTGATTGGGCAAAGAAATCTCAGCTAGACACTTATCTCAAAGATGTTCTAGATAAATGAACCATATATATTGGAACGAGTGCTGGAAGTGGATTGCTATTACCTGACATTGGACTTACATGGTGGGATCCTGATTGGAAACTGGATCATATTGGACTCGGAGTTGTTGACTTTGTAGTCGTCCCACATCAGAAGGAAACTGATGATTGTTCAAATGGAGAAAACCTCATAAAACGAAGGGCTTATCTACAAACACTCATTAACTTTCCTTGGAAAATATATCTCCTGCAAGATGGCCAAGCAATAAAGGTTATTGATAATAAGATTGAACATATTGGGGAAGGGATAAAAAGATTTGTATAAAAGCTAAAATCTCTATAAAGGAACATGATATACCTCATGTCCTCTGTCAGTTTTCTCTTGTTGTAAGACTCCGCCGAATTTGAGAGCCAGCTTTCGACTTGGTTCATTCAGAGTATTGAGAGAATGCTTCAGATATGTATATCTTGTATTCTCTCGTGCCCAATCGATCAGAGCTGTATATACTTCAGTCGCGTATCATTTTCCATGTTCATCTACTCGAATCCAGAGTCAGATATTCATATGATCTTCTTCTGGCTTATTGAGCCCGACACATCCGATAAATCGATTCGTTCATTTCTCGAGGATGAAGTTCTCGAATACTTCCCCATTTCTGATAGCCTCTTCTTGCAACCTGATGAATTCAAATTCTTGTTCGTATGTCGGAAGGAATAGACTCACATAGAGATCCTTATTTGCCTTGCAGAATTCCTCGGTAAGCTCATAGATATCTACTCTTCCATCAAGAGAAAATGGAATAAGAACACAGCGAGGAGTTTCAATGCGAGAAGTAGTGAGATCGAGATGAGGATTAGAGAGGAAGGACATAGAAATTTGGTTTTATATAGAAATCAATCAGGAGGTATATATTCTTGCTTTTTGTAAAAAAATACTTATATATAAAATATAATCTTTCATTCTATGACTTGAAATCAAGAATTAATACTGGTTGATGTCGATGAGACTTGTGCGAGAACTATTGAAGACTGAGTGTATCCGATAGTTAATAAGTTATACTGAATAAATCTAGCACATCATACCACCTATGAGTATAGGGATGTCTTTTGAAAACTCATAGTTGAAAATGGGGAGCACATAACTCTTCAGAGAAAAATTGAGATATTTAATTGAGCAGTTTTACAAGATAGATGAATAAACTGAATTCAGCCTATTGTAGGATCTGTTGAAAAAATACTTGAACTTTCAGATCAATTTAAAATATGAATGTTAACTGCCAGACATAGCATGCTTACCGAGTATACTACCGAATGGACAAATCATCATTATAACTGATTAATTGGTAAAATATTATTTTCTAACTGTTATTATGGTAGCAAGAGAACAAAACCTACAGTATGCAAAGAAGAATGAGCAAGAATAATGATAGAAGACGATATGGATTATGCTCTGGAACTCGCACAGGCATGAATTCTGGTTTTTTTATTACGAAAACCATGGAATATACATAGAAAAGAGAACCACAGGAATATTAAAAAGATTGATACATGGGATGATATAAAAATGTAACTTATATCCTCTCCTTACCTCCAATATAATTCCTCAGCACTTTCGGAACTGTCACAGTACAGTCTTCATTCTGATAGTTTTCCATGATAGCCACGAGAGCTCGTCCACATGCAAATGCAGTCGCATCATTGGTATGGATGAGCTCGACATCACCACTCGTTCGGCGAACACGAGTCTGGAGTCTACGAGACTGATAATCAGTCATATAGTCAGCCGTGTGTGTCTCACGATATTGAGATTGTCATGGGAGCCACGCCTCGATGTCTGATCCCTTGGCATTTGGCTTTCCGATGTCGAATGTACACTTTTGGAGCTTCTGGTATGGGATCTCGAGCTGTTGCATCATGTATTCCTGTATTCCTGAGAAGAGGAGATGCTCATCATGTGACGTCTCAGCAGTCGAGAATGACTCCATCTCGAGCTTATCGAATTGGTGCATTCGGATAATTCCTTCCATATCTTTTCAGTATGTTCCGGCTTCTCCACGGAATGATGTCGCATACCCGAGGTAGCGGACTGGCATTTCTGACTCATCGAATATTTCTCCAGCATGCATAGCACCAAGTACATGCTCAGCACTTCATTGGAGCCAGAGATCTTGTCCTTCGATCTTGTAGCGATCTTCGCGTGGTTCGAGACGATCCATCGCATCGTATGGAGCAGTCTTGATCATATATGGAGGAAGCACAGGAGTGAATGGCTTATCTGAGACACTGAGCTTATGTTCTCTAATAATTTTTGATAATACTTTCGAATCTGAGAGTGTATCCATCACCCATTGGATAAGGGCGAATTGGAGCTTCACAAGGTCTCACTTGAGATAGGCAAAACGACTTCCTGCTACATTCGCTGCGCGTTCCTTGTCGATCCATCATCGGACAGTTGCAATCTCAGCATGATTCTTGACTGGAAAGTCGAACTTTCGAATCTTTCCCCATTGCTTGACGACGACATTTTCTTCCTCTGTGAGTCCTACTGGAGTATCTGCCGTTGGGATATTTGGAATTTTTTTATAGAGAGCAAGGAATTCTGTCTCAATCTCTTCGAACTTTTTCTCACCGATTTGGATTTTTTCTTTGAGTTCTTTTGCTTCTTCAAGAATCTTTGGTTCTGGTTTCCCTTTTCCCATACTTGCTGAGAGATCATTGCGACGAGCACGCAGAGCATCGAGTTCTTGACCAAGAGCAATACGTCTGATATCAAGATCGATCACACGATCGAGATCGACTCATTTCGTGACTTTATCATGAAGTGTTTTTTGGATAATTTCTGGATTATTTCGGAGAATTTTGATATCGATCATAGTATAGGCTTTAAGATGTACACAAGGGATTATAAAAAAATACTCATTTTTTGCAACAGTACAAAATTTGCAAAAAAATTTTTGCAAAAAAATAGAAAATATGATATTCTAATGTTATAAATCTTGTTCATATGGTCCATTTCCACTTATTCAAACATCATTATTCCAAATTCGAACTCTGGGCAAAACGCTTTGAAGCATTTTTTATGGGTGCTGCAATTATCTTATTTTGGCGAGGAATATGGAATCTCGCTGATCATTATCTCTTTCCTGATAATTCGAATCTCTCAGCTTTTGCTTCTCTCCTAATTGGTATGTGACTCATGATTTTGATGCGGGGATTCGTCAATCAATTTCTTGATGATGCCGTGGAAGAAGCAGACTAATATGAGAAGTATACTATAAAAATATCAAAATAAATCTCCCGAAGGAGATTTTTTTGTATTTTCTTCGCTTTTATCTATAATCAGTCTAGATTTTCTAACAAGCAAAGCAATTGTCTCTCTATACAAAATATCGTCCAAAAGACTGGGATTCTGTCATCGGACAAGACTACATCACGACTATATTACGCAATAGTATCAAGAGTGGACGCGTCCATCATGCATACCTTTTTCATGGATCACGCGGAACAGGAAAGACGACGAGCGCTCGAATCCTCGCAAAAACAATCAACTGTACCAATGTCCAAGATGGAAATCCATGTCATACATGTGAGAATTGTCTTGCCTTCGCAAATGAGACAATGCTCGATATTATCGAGATCGATGCAGCAAGTAATACTTGAGTCGATAATATCCGTGAGCTTATAGAACGAGCGCGCTTCGAGCCCAATCAGTGAAAATACAAAGTCTATATCATAGATGAAGTACATATGCTTTCGACTGGCGCATTCAATGCTCTCCTCAAGACACTCGAAGAGCCACCAAGTCATGTGAAGTTCATCCTTGCGACGACAGAAATCGATAAAGTTCCTGAAACCATCAGATCACGGACGCTGAGATTCGACTTCAGAAAAATCGGACAATCAGATATTGTGAAGCTTCTCGAAGATGTGACAAAAAAAGAATGAATCACCGCAGAAAAAGAAGCACTTGAAATCATCGCAAAAAGTGCGCGATGAGGCCTTCGTGATGCCCTCACACTTCTCGAACAAAATGTGATTGATAGAGAAATCACTACCGAGCACGTTCGTCACACTCTTTCGCTTCTCGAAGATGAATTTATTGATACTATTATTCATAATCTCGAATATCACAATTCGGCGGAAATTCTTGCTATTCTTGACCAGATCCGCGAACGACATATTCAAGTACGGTCATTTTTTGAGCAACTTATGTATCGTCTTCGTGATCTCATGGTCGAGCATATTGGAGATGATTTTTTCTATGTGTATCATAGTCTTTTTTCTCCGATTCAGGATGCGTATACGAAGATTCGAAATATTCCTGATGGTATGATGCTCATAGAGATCACTCTTCTCAAGATTGCTAAATGAGAGAAAGAAGAATCAATTATCGAGAATAGAATAGAAAAGGCTGAGAAGTCACAAGTACCAAAAGTAGAAAAAAAAATCGCACATGAGGCGAAGATCTCAGCTCCACAGGAATCACAGAAGTTACAAGTTGCAGAAGCTTCCCTGGTGGTGCATGATATGAACACCCAAGTAAAACCGTTCTCTTTCCCTGCATTTATTACTGGACTAAAGACCACAACCCTCATGACCGATGTGAAGTGAGCACGATTCGAGCTTGGCGAGAATACAGACGAGAAAAGAAAATCACTCCATCTTATCTTTTCGAAGAAGTGGAACTATGATCGCGTCAACACAGCAAAATCAAAAAATACTCTCTCTGAATCACTTCAGCATATTTTCGGTGGAAGTTGGTCCATCGAATGCACACTTGATATAGGATCTGAGAATACTCTCAAAAATGCTGTAAATGAAATTTTCTAAAACTCTTTTTTCTTAATCTTTTTTATTATGACTCTTCTTCGATCGTTTCTTTCTATCGTATTGAGTGAGATTTTCATCAAGAAAATAATAGCTTATGCTCTTCTTTTTCTTATTGGGTATATACTGATGGATTTCCTTATGCTCTTTTTCGCGACATTTCTTTTTGCCTATATATTTCTCGAACTTGGCACCTATCTTGCCCATCGTATCCACGCTTGGTGAGAACATGGTAAGGCTGATACTCCTCATCGTATAGCAAAGAAATACGCTACGATCAATATTGTAATTACTGGGCTCTATATTATTTTCATTGGAATTCTTGTATTTATATTTGTGAATATCATTCCTCAGATTGGATCGGAAATACGAAACTTCCTCAATAACTCAGGGAATATTGCACACCAGGGGCAAGATTTTATCGCAAAAATAGAATCTTCTCTCAATCTCAACCTCTGACTCAACGAAATGATTGGTGATGTCGTCAGTCCAGATAATCTCGAATCTGTAGGACAAAAAGCGTTTACCTATGTAACCAATGCGGGAATTATATTTACAAAATTTCTTATTGCACTCATACTTTCTTATATTTTTATAATTGATCGATTTCGCATCAAACAATTTCTTTCTCAAATTAGAAATGGAAATTTCCGATTTCTCTATGATGAATGGGCCGTAATAGCAAAAAAAATGTGAGCATGATTTGGTCTTGTATTCAAGGCACAATCCATCATTGCTCTTGTAAATGCTATATTGACCTCTATTGGACTTCTTCTTATTAGTTTCTATCATGGATGAGGCGCTTTCCCATTTATTTTTACATTGTCTCTTATTGTCTTTATTTGTGGATTTATTCCTGTATTTGGAACATTTTTGTCGTGAATTCCTATTCTTATACTTGCCTATGGGTATGGTGCATCGAGCAATACAAGCATTACGATTGTCATACTCTGTCTTATTATGATTGCTATTGTGCATGCTGTAGAGGCATATTATCTCAATCCAAAAATTGTTTCTTCCTATGTAAACTTCCCCATGTTCATCACATTCCTCATTTTGATTATTTCAGAACATTTTTTTGGACTTATTGGACTTCTCGCTGGAGTCCCACTTTTCTCGATTGTCCTGAGCTTTATCGAAGATATCGACTGATATATTAGTAGCAAGAATTCTCTTCCAATAAAGTCGTAGAAATTATGCTCGAATCTTTTCATGAACGCGTAGATCAATATATCGGAACAAAATCTGATAAGCCAAAGCTTATCGTCATCTATTGACCAACTGCTTGTGGGAAAACAGGACTTTCTCTCGAAATAGCAAAATATCTACAGACTGAAATTATATCAGCTGATTCTCGACAGATCTATCGAGGACTTGATATTGGCACAGGAAAAATTCAGAAGTCAGAAATGCAATGAATTCCTCATCATATGCTCGATGTGATCGATCCGAGTGAGACTTTTTCTATGGTAGATTTTGCTCGAGGTGCTCTTCCTATTATTGAACGAATACAAAATGAATGAAAAATCCCAATTCTCTGTGGCGGTACTGGACTCTATATCGACGCTATACTCTATCAGATGAACATTCCTGACTCATTACCTGACTGGGAATATAGGCAAGAGCTCGAAGAAATCAGGATAAAAGAATGAAATACCGCACTCTGGAATATGCTCGAAAAGGTAGATCCAGAATACGCCCATGAACTCGAGGTGAATAATTTTCGCTATGTGATGCGATGACTGGAAGTAATGCGTGAGACAGGTCGATCCAAGCGTGAATCAAAAAATACGAAAACTTCTAGATTTTCTCCCCTCTTTCTCACTCCATATGATGACAGTAAGAGGAAATATCTCTATGAACGAATTAACCTTCGTATAAAAAATATGATTATTAGTTGACTTATAGATGAAGTCAGCTATAATTATAATCTATTTACTTCTTCTGCCCCTGGCCTCAATTCGATTGGCTATCGTGAAGTCATTGATTATTTTGAGAGAAAACTTTCTCTCAATGAATGTGAATCACTCATTGCTCAACATAATCGAAACTACGCCAAGCGACAAATAACCTGGAATAAAAAATATGAACTCCCCTCTCCTACAAGTAGAATATCTGGGTACTGCGATAGCACTCAATAACACAAAAACGCCTGGTATTTATTCTCCTGATGAAGCACTGGAATATCTTCAAGAGGAAAATTCTCTTAATATAGAACAAATTAGATTTTTATATGATACCTTATCTGTACATACCCGAGAAGGTTTTCTTGCAAGAGTAGCAAAAGATATGTCGGTATCACCATTAAGGAAAAGTATGTTATTCCAAGTAGCACACTATATAGATCATGACCAAAGTGATGATGAAATATCTCTTCGTATGGCACTTTGAATTTATTATGGTCTCAGTCAAGAAACACCATCGATTGAAGCTCAGCGGCTATGAAATAGATTTATTAGGAAATGACTCTCCGAAACAGCTCCGCTTGAATCATGGATCAACAAGTGACTTTCTGGGGAACCCTGGAGATTTTCATGAAATGAACGAAAAAGAATACTTACAAGTCTAAAGGTATTCTTCCGAGTTATGCCTAATTCAGAATCTCAAGACGAAAAATAAATTATTACACTCCATAATTCTTTCTCAGATAAATGATCTTCCCTCTTGGATCAAGAGAGAATATATCTGACGGAAGTCATTCACACACTCCACCATTATATCATAGGATTCACAGAAAATACTCTCTCGCTTCGGCGAGAGTTTTTGATTCGGGATTTCAGGAAATATTTGCTGAAGTAAGAAAAAGTGGATATTTTACGCTGTCGCGAATATTTGCAGGAATACAATTTTCCGCTACACGAAGAGCTATTTTCGCATACTCTATATCATTCATAAAATCTGGCAAAATAAAGTTCTTATTCTTTTTTCCGAGAAAGCTCCATGGAAATGGATAATCATGTAGAAATTTCTTTTGTTCATTTGAAATCTCTATAAATTCATCCATATCATCATAGTCTCTCACGAGAATCGCCAGTTGTTTACGGAAATCCCGTCATTTCAATCGATAAATCTCAAGAAAATCTTGCTGATTCAGTTCTCATGCGAGACCATAACATGTATCTGTTGGTATTATTTGGAGCATATATTTTAGCTTGCCCATCGTCTGAAACTCGGACAATCTTGCTCAACATCAATATGAGAAAAGCCTTTGTGCTCTATAGCTTCTTTGATAATCTCCTTGAGTTCTTGGAATTTTTTGGAGTGTGCTTTTTTTGAGAATTTGCATCCAGCTTCGGTCGCAAGAGCTACAGGATTGATCGGAGCAGTCATATTTCCTTCTGGAGTTGTCTTGGTCACAGCACCGATCGGAGTCGTCGCTGATGCTTGTCCAGTCGTGAGAGCATAATTTTCATTATTGAAGACGATGTATGTCATATCGAGATCCCGACGACAGGCATGGATGAAGTGTCACATACCGATACCATACCCATCACCATCTCCACCGACGATCACGACTGTGAGATCAGGATCAGCGAGCTTGACTCCTGTGCCAAATGGAACCGCTCGACCATGAAGCGTCTCAGCTGCATACCCATCAATATATTGACTTGATTTTCCACTGCAACCAACTCATGAGACAATCACTCGCTTGTGTGATGGGATTCAGAGTTCTTTGAAAGCATTTTTGATCGCCATGATGATGAGAAAGTCCCCACATCATGGACACCACTGGATGTTATTAAGTCAGCTTCGCATAAGAATTATTTTGTGAGAGTATAGAAATCTTCCATATAAAATGGCAATAAATCATATTTTCTGAGATGATCTATCTCAAGTCCCGATATATATTTCAGTCAGAATTCTTTGGTAATATAGTCTTCGAGTTGTCCTGAATAATTGGACTCTACAAATACCACTTTCTCGAGTCAGAGAATCACCTCCCGCATACGAGAATCAAGAGGCTTGAGGCATGTGATCACGATCATTCCCCATTCTGGATTCTCATCACACCATGCCTCGGCCGTATAGGCTGTGAATGAGAGTGTCACAATCATCTTTTTCGCAGTTGGATTCACAACTCTGTATCCCATAATTCCCTCTTTCTCATAGAAACTTTTGAGCTTACGAACACGTTTTTCAGTCATTTTGATCTTCATATCCATCTCCTCCGTCGTCGCACCATATTCATCATGCTCATATGATGTCGCGATAAAATCTCCATTTTCTGTCCCGACTCGGACATATGGAGAGACTCCATCATCCGTGAGCTCATAACGTTTATATCAATCAGTCGGATTCTCGAGGAGTTTTCCACGATTCACTGGAGCTGGGACAAGCTCAGATACCGTCACTTTCCCTTCTGAGAATTGCTTATCCGTGAGGATAATCACCGTTGTCTGATATGCCTGCGCAATATTGAGTGCCTGTCCTCACATAGAGAATCCCTCTTCCATTGTCGATGGACAGAGTACGACATGATCACATCCACCGAAAGTAGGAATAAGTGAATATGATATTTCACTCTGTTCGAAATACGTCGGCGTTCCTGTACTCGGTCCTGCACGCTGAGAAAGGATTGCAACTATCGGGAACTCAGCCTGAGCAGCAAATGAAAGTCCTTCAGTCATAAGCGCAAAACCTCCACCACTTGTCGCTACCATAGAACGAGCTCAAGTGAATGATGCACCTAAAGCAGAATTCATCACAGCAATCTCATCTTCAGCCTGAAGAAAATTCACTCGCTTGGAATTGATAATCTCAGAAAGTACTGTCGATGCTGGAGTCATCGGATATGCGGAAAAAAACTCGAGGTCAGATTCAATGGCACCATACGCTAGTGCTTTATTTCAATAAATTAGTTGCATTGGAACTTTTCCTGATTGGATCAATTTCGTCATTGTTCATTGTTCATTGTTCATTGTTCATTGAATAGCATATTCTCTCAAAATAGCAATATTTTTCGCGATGACTTCTTCTCATTTCTTCTGGAATGACTTCTCGATCGCAGGCTCAAAGTGAGAAATATCGATACCGATATATCCAGCAAGAATTCCGAGAAGATAGGTATTCTCATATTTATCTTCGATAAGCGGGTCAATGACGACATAGTCCTTACGAAGATCTGGATATGTTATTTCTATTTTTTCGATCCATTTCTTGTTTGCGATCAGAAGTCCTCATTTCCGCAGATCAGAAAGACTTGGAGTAATATTTTTCTCATTAAGAGATATAAGAATATCGATTGCTCGAGAAATATACGGCTTCTCACTGCAAACATGGACGTCATAATAATTGAGTCATCACTTGATGATCGACTGATATTCACTATCCGTGATGACATGCTGTCCAAGTGTCGCAAAGGTATTGGCTATAATATCCATGATCGAGTGCATCCCAAGTCCCGCTGGACCAGCTATACGTATAGCAAAGTGTGTATTTTTTTTCATGCGCAGATTATATGAACTATGCCAAGAAAAACAAACATTTTACATAAACATAAATCCTATAATCAGATTGAGTATCGTAAACCAAAACCAGTATCCTCGTGGCGTGACATCCTTGAGATAATTCGCCCCTAGATGAGAGACAACAAGTGTGAATATCGTTGTCCAGAGAAGGTGGGTAGGATCGAGATTCATAGATTGGGATTATATACTCGAGAGTATATAGGAAAGTTTGAAATAGTAAAAATCTTTCAGAATTGGACATATTAATTAAAATGATGTACAATCATATTATGATAGAGTCTGTAAAAAAGAAAACTGCTATAGTGTGTTCCTGAGGTGGGATGAGATGCTCATATACATGAGGGTTTTTGTGTGGACTTGAAAAGAGATTTCCCTCACAAAAACCTGATATAATAATCTCTGCATCAGGATGAGCAGGATCGGCCTCATATTATCTCACAGATCAATTCAGTGAGCTGAGAAATATCTGGACAAAACATCTTGCAAATCCATGTTTTATAAATCCGTATAGAATCTATGAAATTATGAGTATAGATTATGCCATAAATATTGTCCTACGAAAAAAAGAACCACTTCATGTATGAAACCTTTTGCAATGTACAACCGATTGGTATATTCCCATTACTCAAGTCTCAGATAAAAATCCTATCTACTTTTCACAAAAAAATATAAAAAAAGGGGAAGATATATTTGATTTGCTCATGGCTACCATGTCTATCCCTCTCGTTTATGGAAAAGAAAAGACTTTCTATGGAAAGAAATATATCGATGGATGTATAGCGGCACCCTTTTATAAGACCATTGAAAGGGCAATCGAACTCTGAGCAACACATATCCTTGCAATCGATGTATCAATAAAACAAAATCAGAATATAAGCTCACTCAAAACAGAATGAGTCCATATCGAACTCGTAAGAAATCAAAATATGCCTGCCAAGCTCCTCTCTCACAGTGAAGAAGTATTGACGAAAACATTTGAGTTGTGATATAAAGATGCTATGGAAAATACATCATTGGATCAATTCCTCAATTAAAGAATCTGGTCTCTCAATCCATCGAGATCCCCTGCTCCAAGCAAAAGAATTACTGAAGAATCTGGGTTTTCTTTATCATATTTTTGTATTATTTCGAGAGTATTTTCGAGTCCATGGCCATTTTCGATATTGGGCTGATGTTTCGATATCTCAGCAATGAGTTTCTCTGTCGTCATCCATTCGACATCTTCTTTCTTATCTCGAGAGAAATAAATATTTGGAACAACAAGCATATCTACATCTCCAAAAGATATTGCAAATTCGGAAAGGAGTTCTCGTGTTCGCGAATATTGATGTGGCTGGAAGATGACAAAGAGTTTTTTATTGTGATATTTTTCGCGAATCGCATGAAGCGTCGGGCGAATCTCATTCGGATGATGACCATAATCAGACATGAGAATATTTCCATTCTCTGTCATTCCTACAATTTCTGATCTTCTCCATGAACCTTTATACGACTCAAGTTTCGGAACTATACTCTCATCCTGCATACCGAGAAGTCGTCCTACTGCATAGGCAAGATACGCATCATGAAGAAGATGATTCCCGGGAACCTGAAGCATCATCTCTGGAATACTCATGTCTTTCTCGACATTATAGCACTTCTTTGCACTGCAACATATTTCTTCCACTCGTGGAAAGTATATGATTTTTCCATTTCATACGATAATTTTTTTCTCCTCTGGAATATTGAGCTTTTTCGAGTTCTCATCTTGAGCTGATATGATCACAAATCCGCTCGTCTGATCGACAATAGACTGGAATGCAGAGATATAATCATCGAGATTTTTATAGTAATCTACATGATCGAGATCAATATTGGTAATGACAGTAATATATGGATGATACTGGAGAAATGATCGCTTGTATTCACATGCTTCGATGACAAAATTTTCCGAATCTTCAAAGTGAAAATTCGAGTTCCCAAATTGTGGTACTTGCGTACCAACTAGGGTCGATGCTCCGACTCAACCTTCAGCTTTCAGTTTTCAATCTTCGATTGTATTTTGAGAAAGCAAAATACCCGTCATTGCCGTCGTCGTCGATTTTCCATGAGAACCAGTGATTGCAATTCCCTGCTTTGCATTGAATACCTCACCAAGTGCTTCAGGATAGGAAAGATGTCGAATATGGAGATCTCGAGCTCGAGCAAGTTCAGGATTGACATAGATCTGCTCCTCTGGTGGCAAGTCTGGCTTTGTAATAATTGCCTCTGAGTAGATAACGAGATTTGTATTCTCTCTCAGATTGTCAGCCTTGTGTCAGATAACTATCTGAAATCCTTCAGCACGAAGCGTATCAAGAAATGGTGAATCTGCTCCATCAGAACCCGAGACACTATACCCAAGATGATAATAATATCGAGCCAAGGCAGAAACTCATATTCCGCCAATACCGATGACATGAAGGTGTTTTTGTGACATACGCGAATATTACTCAGAAAACTCTCAAAGGCAAAATTGTACCTATTTTTTCTTCGCATGATAGATGTATACATATACCAAGAGAAAAAATGATCCATAGAGAAGTACAAATTGCCAGAGTCCCATCGCACCGACTTCGAAGAGTCGACTCTCAGCGAGTCTTCCTGAATCTGCGATATTCCATATTTTCCCATTTGATGAGAGAAGAATCCATGTCTCTCGGACAAAGCTCAGGGGGTTGTGAAGTATGTCCCATGAGTTGAATCTGAGAAACCGACCAATATAGACACCAACCATTGAAATACAAACTATAATTGTCATGAGTATCCATGCTATCCGCTTGTGATAATGAATATTCCACTCATGATGAATGAGCTCCATCGACGCATATCCTGAGATCATACCAGCAAACGCCATCGCAGAAATGTAGACAATATCATAATAGATCATCCCAGGATATTCAGTGAGATGGACAAAATCAGTGAGAATATAGAAGCTATTTGGAAGAAAGACAATCCAAAAAAGAAATGAAATCCATCGTATTTTTCCCTTCCATGTCGTATAGGAAAGCGCAAAAATATATGGGAGAAATGCGAGGATAAGATTCCATAGAAGACTACTGAGATCAATAGAATCAGTCACTCACATACGAATAAGCGCAAGGATTCCAGAAAAAATACAGAGAATGAGGTAAGCAGGAAGGTGCATACCACTTTTCTACGGAAAAATAGAGGAAAAGCAAAAGAAAATCCTCTACCGATTTGCTGGGGGATTCTGTGTAAGATAGCTAAATTGAACATTTCAAATACCCTGACTTCAGCGCAATTGCTTTTTTGTAAAAAGGATTTCCATAAATATACCATGTTTTTCTTGAAGTATTGATTGTAATTCATGTACCCTTTCTTGATCGTGCAATAATTTACATAATGCCCTTCTACGAAGCAGGTCTGAATCAGTATTGACTTCATTTCAATCACAAGAGACATCATATTCATCTATTCGCATGGATTTTCAGTTTTTCATAGCATCAAATACAAGCTGAGAAATAATTTCCTTATCACTAAAAGTAAGCTCGCGATATATTCTCATTCCCATTCTTTCATCATACACTACAAATCTTTTATAACCCATATATTCACCATCACTCATAGTCTGATATTGATTCCTAATTGTCCATTCTACCTCTCCCCTTACGAGTCAAGTAATAGTCTCTGCAAGTAGAGTAAGAGGAATTTTATCAGGAAGAAATTTCTGAATTTGATTCATAAAAGTAATCTTTGTTTCATTAAATTTATTGATTGAATATACATAAATACTTAGAATTTGTCAATTCTATTTTCAGTCACATAATATATTTTTACATTTCTCCATTTTCTCATATACTCCCACCATGCTAAAAATCATATCCCATACTCCAAAGAAGGAAAATGCTTCTTCGTATAATTCTGAAAATATCCAGATTACCCTTACCTGCCAGTCATGACTCGAATCTCTCGTCAGACGTGAGAGCGAGAAGCTCGGACTCACAGAAATACAAGGACAAGATCGTCTTATTTCAGGAAAGTGAAATATTGAGACGCTCTACAATCTTCTCATTGGGAGTCGATTCGCCAATCGTGTCTATATGGAATTATTTCCATCTGAGTGAGATAGCAAGAAAATCACTGATTTCGATACGCTTCATGATACTCTCGCAGAGATTGTGTGGAGTGACTATCTCACAGGAAAGGAGCGCATCGTGATCGAGGCAGCATCGACTCGGTCACAGCTCAGCAATACTCCGACGATCCAAGCTGTCGGACAGAAAGCGATTTTTTCTACACTCAATACTCCAAATCTCACGAATGGTACAGAAGTCCATATTCTCATCTTGATCGTAGATGATATTATTCATATCCTCCTCGATGTGACAGGTGATCCGCTCCACAAGCGTGGCTATAGAAAAGAAGCTTGAGAAGCTCCGATCAAAGAAAATCTTGCAGCAGCACTCGTCGCATTCTCAGGATGGAGATACAAGGAACCTCTTCTTGATCCTATGTGTGGGTCTGGAACGATCGCGATCGAGGCAGCTCTCATGGCACGAAATATCGCTCCAGGAATTGGTCGTCGATTTCGTATCGAATCACTTCCCTTTCATGACAAAGAAAAATTCACGAAAGTAAAAAATACCGCGCAAACAAAATCATATCCAAGTGGTGAATACAAAATCCTCGCCTCTGATATGGATGCTGAAATGATAGAAATCGCGAAAGGAAATGCTCTTCGCGCATGAGTCTCTTGAGATATTAATTTTTCTGTTTCGAATTTTCTAGACCCCCTTGAGAAAGGGGGAAGTCACAAAGTGACAGGGGGATTGGCAGATTCAGAAAACCAATCCTCAGTCTCGCCTACGGCGAGCCAGCTCCTTTCTCAAGGAGCTAAAACTATAGTCACCAATCCTCCTTACGGCAAGCGACTCGAGAGTGATGATCTTGATGATATATATAAAAAACTCATTCAAGAAGCCAGTGAGAATGGTTGAGGATTTATCACGACCTATCCTGTCGATGTCAGATTTGGCCTTGCGAATAGAAAGCTTCTCAATGGAAGTGAAGAATGCCGATTTTATTACAAGAAAAAATAGAAAATCCCGCTATGTTGGCTACTCTCATTACCCGTGTCACGACAATCCATCCTGACTTCTCCTACGAAGAGGTAGAGGAAGTGTGTCTGGATTATCTTGCATCGATTACCGAAAAGATAAAAGAAGAAACTAAGATGAAGCGACTCGTCAAATATATCGAGAAGGAATTTGAGCTCGAAAATACAAAAATCGAAAAAGTATCGAATCGAATCTACAATCTCGAATCAATTCCAGAATATCTTTTTTCTGGAAAAGCTGAGATCGCATCGAGCCTCGTGAAAATATCGAACCTCACGAAAAATATCGAGCAGACAGAATTATTCCAGAATGCAGAGCTCCAGATCAATCGCCAAGATAAGATTGCTCTCATCGGAAAGAATGGCTCAGGAAAAACAACACTTCTGAAGATGATCATCGGTCGTGAATGAGAGTATGATGGCATTATCGAGAAAGCATCATGACTCAAGATCGGATATCTTTCGCAGGATCTTTTCTGGCAGAGATACGACAAATACTCTCAAGGAAGAGATGCTCATGGTATTTCCAGAAATTACCGAGAAAATAGAGAGGCTCACCGAGATCGAGTCTGATGATACGCATTGGGAAGAGATTGACGCGATCAATAGCTATCTTAGAGAAAATGATGGATACCGACGATACAATCTTCAGACAGAGATTCTGAAATATTTCTGATTTTCCGATGAGCAACTCGATCTCAATGTCCTCTGACTCTCAGGATGAGAACAGACAAAAGTACAGATCGCGAAATTCATGATCACAGAAGTCGATCTTCTCATTCTCGATGAGCCGACCAACCATCTTGATATCGAAGGAATTATTTTTCTCGAAAAATTTTGCAAAATCTGGAAAAAGGCAATGCTCTCAATCTCTCATGATGTGAGATTCATAGACAATACCTGAGAAAAAATCGTCGAAATCTCAGGAAAAAAACTCAATAATTATCCAGGTGGATATGAGAATTATCTCGTGGAAAAACAAGCTCGCTATGATCGTCAACTCAAAGCTCATGAGCTCCAAAAGAAAGACATAGAAGAACAGGAAGCATGGATCAATCGATTTCGCTATACTCCGAGCAAGTCAGCGAGCGTCCAGAGTCGCATCAAGCAGATCGACAAGATCGAGCGGATCGAGCGACCAGAGAATGAGTCTACCGTCCGCAATATTGTCGTGAAGACAGAAAAAAGACTTCCTGAAAAAGTCATGGAATTCAAGAATCTCGAAATAGGATACAAAATACCTATCATCACGACTCATGGAGAACTCATTGTCCGAAAAGATGACAAGATCGGGATTATTGGTCGCAATGGAGCTGGTAAGACGACATTTCTGAAGACAATATTATGAGAGCTTCCAGCACTTTCTGGAGAGATTTTTATCAATCCTGATCTCATTATCGGCTCATATTCCCAAGTGCTCGCGGACCTCGATGGAGAGAAGTCGATCATCGCAGAACTCTCGAAGAATCATCCGAAAGACATCGAAATCCGATCAATGCTCGGCTGACTTCTCATCTCATGAGAAAAAGTCGATCAATGCATCAAGACTCTTATCTGGATGAGAACGAGCAAAGGTAGCACTCACGAAAATGCTTCTCACAAAACCACACGTCATCATCATGGATGAGCCGACCAATCACCTCGATCTCCACTCGAAGAATGTCATCAAGCACATGCTCGAAAATTTCAATGGGACAAGTCTCATCGTCTCTCATGATCGAGATCTTCTCGAACATATTTCGAACAAAGTATGGCTCATCGGATGATGAATTCTCAAAACTTTCGATAATCCAGAAAAGTGATTCGCTGAGGTATTCTAGACGGGAATCTATATGAATATCTGCTCTATCCACGCAAGCCATCTATTGTAGGCAGGAATTGTCTCAAAAGTAATTCTCCGACTCAAGACAATATCCTTAGAGAGTTGGATAGCGAGATCATTCACGACTCATTCCCTCCCTCGGAATATGACATTTGTCTCATGAAAGAAATCAAAACTTCCATAGGTGAGATTTGCGGAACCAATCACAGCAAGTGAATGGTCGATCAAAATGACTTTCGCATGGATCATCCGAGGGTAGAGAAAGACTTCCATTGAAGTCTTTCTATGACGAATAAGCGTCGGCTTCAGAAGCTTGTGAATACTGTGCATATTCGCATGCCATGCACCATCGGAACAATCAGGAAGAATCACTCGAACTTGTATTCATTTCCGACTCATCTGTCGTAGCTTTCTAATGATCGTCGCATCTGTGAGATATCCATGCTCTACGATGATGGATGTCGTCGCCTTTCTGAGTTCTCGAAGGATTTTCTTTCTCATGGCAAGTCTATTCTTGATTGTTGCCAATATCTCAATTCCCCGCTCTATCTGACTTCAGATATGTTTTCTATTTTTTCGTCCATTCCTCCCTGCGATAGAGTCAGCGAATTCCCCAATCAACTTTACCATATAGTCATGCCATCATGCTGGGTGTGGCGAAGTCGGAGATTGCGAATTCAGATATTCATCCGCGATATTCATTCCTCCGATAAGTGCCCGACTTTTTGGAGTAAATACATCAAAGAGAAAAACTTTTGAATGATCATTTCAGAGAAGATGCTTGAGTCGAAATGGTGACCACGAGCCAACATATGAAAAGTGTACATTCTTCGTATTCTTGAGAAATCTCTTTCCTGACTCACTCGAGAATATATCTTCGCCGACTCTTCCGAAACTGAAAATATTCTGGAAATTATATACTCGTGAGCCGAATGCATCCTTTTCGATAAAAATCTGAATATTTGGATACATAGATATTTTCTCTTCAAGTGCTCGAAGGATCATATTCCCTGCACCATCATTTCGCCACATATACATTCGTATTCTGATACTCTCCTTCGCCTCATGGATGAGCATGAGGATTTCTTTTCTCGCATTCTCACCATCGATGATGAGCTTGGATCCATGATTGCTCTGATATTCAGTATTGATATGCATTTTCTAGATAATAAATAGTACCTTATATAGAAAATTGATCCCATTCTTCTCGAAGAATACCATAACTGACTGAATCATAATAAATACCTTCAACTATTCTTGCCTTTCTATATACTGCTTCTTTTTTGAGTCAGATTTTCTCCGCAAGATGAATCATTCACTTATTTCCTGACCAAGTTGATAGCCCAATCCGAATAAGTTTTGGATATGCCTGAAAAATCTCATTGATCCATAATGATAAAGCAATTGTTCCAATTCCTTTTCTCCAATATTTTTCATTAAAAATAACAATTCCTATTTCCATCCATGCAGTTTCCTCAGATTTCCAGTACCAATTAACTTCTCCAATAATTTCATCACTTATTTTATCAATAATAAGTTTCTTTTCTTTGAAGAGATTTCCTTTTCAATCAAGAATACCTTCCTTAATTTTCTTTATCCGTATCTTTAGATCATTCAATGTTTCCTTTTTGAAATAAGGACCATTCCATTTATGAAATTCTCGAGACGGTTGATTCCAATAAAAATAATC
>CAVXMT010000007.1:0-52235 GCA_963763105.1 uncultured Candidatus Altimarinota bacterium
TTCAAGACCAAGCCCTTCGAGATCCTCTCCTCTCCTTCGACCGCAAGGTCGAGCACATCGCGCCCTTCCGCGCCCAGGCCGCCACGCCCATGCCCTGGAAGCACGCCTTCATCGAGAACGGCTTCCAGAACCCCCTCAGCGACGCCTACGGCGTGAAGGGCATCCCCAAGCCCCTGCTCATCGGGCCCGACGGCAAAATCGTCGCCAGCGGCGGCGTATAGCGGCACGAACCTGGAGAAGACGCTGGAGAAGCTTCTGGGGAAGTAGGCGCCACATGCTGAATTCGCTGCGCGAATTCAGTTAGGAAAAGGGCCCGCGATTGCGGGCCCTTTTCATTTGGCCTGGAGCCAGGAGAGCATCGTTGCTGGTGAATTATCGGAATTAGATATTTATAGAAAATACAATACATGATTAAATACATCAAATTGGACTTTAACCAATGCAATAAATGAAGTTAAAAGAATTCCTATTGAAGATATTTGAAACTATATAATTCCAATTTCTTATAGATTATTCGATACGAAATTTACTTTCTATACAGGTAAAAGTTCTTGATTTCATAGTAGACCACAAAACAGAGTGAATGGAAATTTAAAGAATAAGGGTAATTTATGACTTTTGATTCCAAAACAACTTGCAACAAGAAATTTCTACCATGTATTCATAACGGATTCTATTTCAGATTTTTGTGTCACCACCAATCGAACCAAAGAAGCTAATTATTTATTTCCACTCTACCTCTATTCCAATTGAGAAACCCTCGATTGAATCACAAAAACTCCGAATCTTGATCCAATGATTTGGCAACAGATTGATGAGATAGTGTGAGAGACGACACCAGGGCAGATACTCGATTATATCTATGCCGTGCTACATTCACCGAGTTATCGTGAGAAGTACAAGGAATTTCTGAAGATAGATTTTCCACGAGTGCCGTATCCCACTTCTCGAAAACAATTTGAATCACTTGTTGCACTTGGCTGAGAACTCCGTGCACTTCATCTTCTCGAGTCTCCGAAAGTCGAGGAATATATCACGACATTCCCAGTTGCTGGGACGAACGAAGTAGAGAAGATCATTGCTCGTCATTGCGAGGAACGAAGCAATCCAGAGACTCATGGATCGCCACCCTCCGCTCGCGATGATCGAACAGTTGATATATATATCAACTCAGAGCAATATTTTGGAGATGTTCCACTCATTGCATGGAACTTCTATATCGGTGGATATCAGCCAGCTCAGAAGTGGCTCAAGGATCGTAAGTGACGTACTCTTACTTGGGAAGATATTGCACATTATCAGTCTATGATAGTGGCACTTACAGAGACTGCGAGATTGATGGGGGAGGTAGATAGGGTTTTAGAGATATAACAAAAAATCCCGCTATAGCGGGATTTTTCTACTACTTTCGAGGAAGTGTTTCCACAGTGGTGGTATTCGGTCTTCGTTGAGCTTCTTTAACTGGGATGAAATGTCCAGTTTTAGCATCACGACCGATTTTTACAGCTTTTACCATAAAAAATTGGGTTAATGGGAAATAAACTTGATTTCCCATTCACTTTGATTACGATGTTCGGGCTTTAGCGAGCCGAATATTTGTATTCGTAAGTGACTTATAGAGAAATCTATGAGTCATTTTTTGTGTTTTATGACCCACTGAAGACAGTGTATTGAAATACGGAGAAAATACAAAATTTTATTACATATAAATAGTATTTACCTATAAATAATGTTTATATCTATAACATAGAATCATTAAATATTGAATATATGGTATATTTATATAAAAAAGTTTGCAATATATAAAAATATCATATAATTACCGGGCAACCATCGATCACATTTTAACTTGCCTCACTAAACACTTCTCATTTCTTTTTTTCAATTTTCTCTTTTCAACTATTTTTTCTCTATTGTGGTTATGCTCGTTAATCTCCGTACCCTTCGTGAATCAAGATGATTCACTCAAGATCAGATAGCTATCTTTCTCGGTATCTCACGTCCTACATATGTCCGTATCGAGGCTGGTCGTACAGAACTGACACTTACTCAGGCACAGAAGATCGCAGAAAAATTCCAGATATCTCTTGATGACCTCACGAGTGATGTATTTATCGAAGGGAAAACTATAGATAAAGACAAGTATAAACAAATCATCACAAGCTGTATAGCTTATGGAGCAAGTGAAGATGGCAAGATTACCAAGACAAAGCTTGCGAAACTCGTATATCTTGTGGATTTCTGATGGTATTATGAGCATCTTGAACCCATGACACGTGGCATCAAATACAGACGCATAGCACAGTGACCAGTACCTGATGTATTTTTTAGTGTAGTTGACGAACTTCAAGATGAATCACTGGTTCACCTTGAGCTCAAGGGAAATGCACAATTACTGGAGAACACAGAATCACCATCTACAGGAAAGCTTACACCAGATGAGTTAACATTTATAGAAAAAGTTTGTACCGTATGGAAAGGGAAAAATACGAAGGAAATTGTGGATTTTACCCATGAACAACTTCCATGGCAGATTTGTTATCCAGATGAAGAAATACCGTTCGTACTTATAACACAAGAAGACCCTGACCATGTCTATCAACCAAAAATATAAAGTATACATTCGCGAATATACAGAAAGGCATTTCATAAAAGTGTTTGAGAAAAAACATATGTGAAATTGGACTTTGACACTCGAGGCAATTATAGCATCTCTTGAACATGTGGACACTTTTCTCTGAACATCGAAAGCTGAAAAGATTATATCTTGTCACGAGCAAAATAAACACATTCTAAAATGTGAGTTTCGTGTGGTTGGTACCCAAGAATCGGCACATGCTTCTGGAAATAGGTACATCGTCTATCTTGATGAAGACCTTACAGAATGCCATATTCTTCTTCTTTATACGAAGAATCATTATACTGGACAAGAGACGGCATGGTGGAAACAGCAGATAAAAGAAAACTATCCAGAATTGAAAAATATCTTTTCAAGTTTATAACATATTAGTATATGTCTCAATCAATCTTCGAATCTATCCGACATACAAATGAATATAATCAGGAATACTGGTCTGCTCGTGAGCTCTATAAAATACTCGAGTATACTGAGTATGGAAAATTCCTCCCGACTATAGAAAAAGCAAAGATTGCATGTAAGAATAGCTGACAAGATAGTCAAGACCATTTCGCCGAGGTGAGCGATATGGTTTCTATCGGTTCTGATGCGAAGAGAGAGGTCTCTGATTATCACCTTTCTCGATACGCTTGTTATCTCATTATCCAGAATGCTGATCCATCGAAGAAAGCAGTAGCAGAGTGACAGACATATTTTGCTATTCAGACTCATAGGCAGGAAATTTCTGATAACCTCCTTGCTGATAAGAAGCGTCTCTATCTCAGGGAAGACCTCACCGAACACAATAAGAATCTCGCAAGTACTGCGAAAAGTGCAGGTGTATGGAACTATGGGGAATTCTCGGATTATGGCTATATGTGACTCTATGGTGGTAGAAGAGCAAAAGATATTCATATGAAAAAGAGATTGAAACCATCAGAGAAGATACTTGATCATATGGGAAGCGAGGAGCTTGCAGCGAACCTCTTCCGTGCGACCCAAGCAGAAGCAAAGATTAAGCGCGAGTGAATCAAATGACAAGAGCGAGCAAGTAAAGCACACTATGATGTCGGTCAGAAGATCCGCTCCACGATTCATGAGATCGGTGGAACTATGCCAGAAAATCTCAAAACTTCTGAGAGTATTTCAAAAGTAAAATCTCGGATTAAAAAAGAAGATAAGAACTTATTGGATAAATAATAGGAACAAATAGATAAAGAAAAAAGCAATCACGAATTCTCTCATCATGACCACTCTCCACTACTCACGAAATCCTGGATTCAAAATCCCGAAAAAATCTCTCCCAAAATGACTTCTCGATGATCTTAGTGCTTTTGTCGAGAGTGAGAGTACGGATAGGGAAGCGAGAGCTCTAGAGCTTTCCTATCTCTATGGAATCTCAGTATCAGATATTCTGGAACAACTCGAAAAACTGAGGAAAAAGTAATTCTATTTTTGTCTCAAAAAATTAATCTTATCTTAACTATGCCTACTTTCCACGATATTGCCCTCGAGAAGACGATCGTGACTGGTCGTATGAAGCGATCTTTTGCTGATTTTATCGATCATGAGCTCGGATATGCTTGGGATGGAAGTGGGGAAGGGAAGATCGCCCTCATGCAAATGATCAGTAAAGAAGAAAAAGAGATAAATCGAGAATCAAATATCTATGATCTAGAATCTAAGCTCCTCCCTATCCTTGCTCGCATGGAGAATACAGGTGTGAGGATCAACGCGAAGAAGCTTCGAGAGATCGGTGAGAGAATATCTGTAGATACGAAGCATATCGAGACGGAGATATACGAAGTGACGGGATGATTTTTCAATATCAATTCTCCAAAACAAGTCGCAGAGCTCCTCTTCGGCAAGCTCGGAATCAAGCCAAAAAAGAAAAATAAGACAGGATATTCTGTCGATAATGAAGTCCTCGAAGAGATCGCGAAAGAATATGATATTGCCAGGCTTATACTCGAATATCGGAGCCTCGCGAAGCTCCAGTCGACCTATGTCGAGTCACTTCTCAAGATCGTCGATACGACAGGAAGAATCCATACGACATACAATCAGATATGAGCAGCGACGGGGCGTATGTCATCCAATGATCCCAATCTTCAGAATATTCCCACAGGAATCGGATATGCGAGCGAGATCAAGTCTTGTTTTATTCCAAGTGAATGAAATATTTTTCTCGTCGCAGACTATTCTCAGATAGAGATTCGAGTCCTTGCTTGGCTCTCACAAGATAGATATCTTATTGACGCATTCGAGAATAATGAAGATATTCATGCTCGTACTGCACGATTTCTCTTTCCAGATGTCATGAATATCTCATGAGAACAGCGTCGTATAGCGAAGACGGTGAATTTCTGAGTGATCTATGGGATTACTGGTTTCTGACTTGCGAAGACACTCGGGACACCTCCGTGGGAAGCACAGAAATATATCGAGGCGTTCTATGAGAAATATCCTGGAGTAAAGAATTATTATGAGACGATTCTCGAAGACGGTCGAGCACTTGGATATGTCGAGACCGCTTTTGGTCGAAGGCGCTATATTCCAGGACTCACAGATGCCAATAAGACCATCAGATCTATCGCAGAGCGTGAAGCGATCAATATGCCAATTCAGTGAACTGCTGCAGATATGCTCAAATATGCGATGCTTGATATTGATGCGAAAGTTCGCGAGAAAAACCTAAAAGGCTCTATGATACTCCAAGTCCATGATGAGCTCGTGTTCGATATTCCTAATGATGAGGAAGAAATCTGGAATGAGCTCGTGAGAGAATCTATGGAAAATGTCCTCGTAGCATACGCACCAAAACATGGAATCCTCGGAGATCGCATACCACTCATTCGAGTCGATATTCATACAGGTGAGAATTGGATTCTCGCAAAAGGATAGAGATAGTAGAAATGATAGAAACTATGGAGCAATTCTCTGTCATGTCGAAGCATGAGACATCTTGCTCTGTGGATTCTGGCTTGTCCAATATAAATAAAGAAGGATTTCTCCTATCGTCGAAATGACAGGAATTTGTGCTTGATTTTAGGGTCTATTTCTCTATAATCTGAGCATGTTCTACTTTCCTCTGGTAAATATTTTTGTCCTTATTTTGATCTATCGTGTCCATAGAAAGATTTTTTGGATTACACTCAGTATTGAGACAATCCTCTTTCTTGCTGGAAGCTGGTATATAGATACGACATATCAGACACTTTCCGATCAGTTTCTCTATTCACTCACACTTACGGGTATAGGACTTATCGTCGGAGTTGCTGCATTTTTCACTGCTATTAGCATCAATCATAAATGACTCTATGAGAGCCTTCCTCACAAGGATAGCTAGATTTTTCTTCAACTTTCGACATGAATAATTTTGATAATCTTTTCTTTCGTGCATATATAGGAGCTGATAGCGATATTCGTGACGTTTTTCATCGGCATTTTTTTGTGATCCTAGAGGATGTACTCCTTTGGATGTTTTTCGGACTTCTTATTCCAGCATTTCTCTATGGGCAAGATATTTTTCTTCTTCGGACAAATATTCCAGAGCCCTACATATATGGCTATATGCTCATTCTCTATGCGATTATTATGTACAAGCTTTTTGACTGGTACGTCGATGTATGGATAGCTACAGAAAGTACCATCGTCGATATGAAGTGGAAATGGTTTAGCTCAAATCTTCTCTATATTCCCTACAATAAGATTGAAGGTATCGAAATACGGACTCGGTCATGGTGGGCAGCACTTCTCGGAATGTCTGATATCGTCGTGAAGCTCCCTGGAAATGATGAATTTACTCTCTATAGTGCAAGAAATCCAACAGATATTGTCACTTTTCTCCAGGATGTTGCAAAACATAAAAACTGACATGATGCCAAAGATAAAGAACCATTTAATATTCTTGTAAATACACTTTCCGATGTCGTGAAGTGACATCTCACTACTCATGGAAAGGATTATATCACTCGTGAATATGTCGAGAAGCTCGATGAGACGATCACAAAGTGAAAACCGATAGATCTTCGCACACATGATGAGAAAATTATTATCGAAAACTGGAAGGATCAATATCAAGAGAATGAAGAAGACGACGATGAAGACGATAATAATCACCACTAAGATAGAGCTCATCACCAATAATTTTATCACTATTCCTAACCTTTTTCTCTTATGCCTACTCCAGAAATCATTATCCACGCTGCAGATTATCCTGTCGAAAAGGAATCACTTCAGATCCTCATAGAAAAAAACCTCTCAGGGAAAATGGATACCTATATCAAAAAGAATCATAGGGAATGATCTCCTCTTCGTGTCGAACTTGGCGTAAAGAAAGATCCTGACAATAAAGCTTCAGGAAAGCTCACTGTGACTGTCGGTGGTAATTCATATCTCTCAAAACGTGAAAGCTTCGATAATCTTGCAGATCTCGTGAATCACCTTTTCACCCATCTCAAGGAACAAATGGCCAAGTAGGAATTAGGAATTAGGAGATAGATAAAAACTACCTCCTACCTCCTACCTCCTACCTCCTTTTGCATGTCTATTCTTTTCGGTATTCTTCTCGCTCTTGTTGTGTTTACCTTCATTGTATTTGCTCATGAGATGGGACATTTTCTGACTGCACGATTGACGAAGATGAAGGTCGAAGAATTCGGTATTGGACTTCCTCCGAAGGCACAAACACTCGGAAAAGATAAAAAATGAACAGAATATACACTCAATTATCTTCCGATCTGAGGATTTGTCCGCATCAAGTGAGAAGATCCAAGCACTCCAGAAGCTCGATCAAAAGACTCTTTTTCCTCAAAAAGATGGTGGGCTCGTTCACTGGTTCTTATTGCTGGAGTGACGATGAATTTTCTTCTCGCGATTATAATATTTTTTGTATTTTTCCTCGAGAATGCTTCACCGATATGACCAAATCTGATTCTTGACAAGGATTATGGATCATATTTTCTTCCATCTTTCAATGCATCGATACAGAGTGGCTATCTGAAGCATGATGGTATAATGCTTGTTCCACTTTCGGGAAGTCTTGCAGAGCGATCAGGCATACTTCCTGGAGATGTTATTCGTTCTATCGATTGAAGAGATGTAAATGATATTGAAGTATTGAAGAATACTATTTCGAAGAATAAATCATTCACGCTTGTCCTCTCTGGGACATGATGAGAGAGGATTGTTGTCGTCACTCCTGAATGATGAAAAATCGGTATCTATCTCGACTATAAGAGTATCATCCTCGATAAAGAATATCATGAGAATTTCACTATTGGCGAATCTCTCACTCGAGCAGTTTCTGAGACATATGCACTCTCTCGAATGACACTTGATGTTCTCGGAAGTACTCTCAGAAAGCTCATATCTCCACATACGACGACCGAGAGAACAGAAGCAACAGCAATGCTCTCTGGTCCAATCGGTATAGGATCGACCTTCGTCGAAGTCGTACATGTCTGAGTGACATGGAAGATTATATTCTCCATCATTGCACTTCTCTCGATCAATCTCTGAGTTCTCAATCTTCTTCCATTCCCAGCACTTGATGGTGGTCGACTTGTATCCACTGGAGTCATGGCATTTGCGAGCCTTTTCACGAAGAAAAATAGTTTCCTTATCAAGCTTGAGCGATATGTCCACGGTGGAGGTATGATTTTCCTTCTCTTTATCTCTGTTCTTATTGCTGGAATGGATATCTGGAAAATGTTTTTATAATTTTTATTTATGCCAATTCTCTCACTTTTTTTCATTCTTTTTGGAATTACTGTCATCGCTTTTCCTGCATTTATTGCTTATATCATTGGATTCTTTTTTCTCTTTCTCTGAGTGAATTCACTTCTGATCTCTCTTGCAATGCGAAGGAGATCAGATTCGAGTGAACGAAAATGGTCATTTGCAGGGTATGAGCTCATAAAAAAGAAATAATTATCGAATGCTCCAAAATATTCTCAGCATCATCTGTATTATCATCTTCTCGCTTTTTCCAGTCCTTCTCTGGGCGTATGGAGCTGTATTTCTCTCATCGCATCCATGGAATCGGAGAAGATTTATTATTGGACTTCTCGGATGATGATGTACCGTCTGACTTATAGCAATTTTCTCATCATTCTTTGGAGGAAATCTTCTCTTGCAGATACTTACCACTATAGGTGTATTTCTTATTATTTGGATTGGAGTAGTGATCTTTACACAGTATTGATCGATATATATTCGTACATTTATCCGAAAGATTATTGGACTTCATATTCTTCTTATATCAGTGAGTTTGCTCATATATTATGCTATCTCTCGCTTTTTTCCTACGACGCCACTTACACTCTCGCTTTTTTCCGGAATGAGTTGATTCTTCATCGCAGCAAGTCTCGAAGAATGAGTAAAACACCTCTCAAGCGTCTGACTCTCATCAAGAGATTTTCGATTCTCTCGAAGGGATTTTCTTATTTTTACACTTTTCATTACACTTGGCTTTGTATTTTTCGAAAATAGCATCTATCTTATTCGTGCAATTCCCGAGTGAATCTCGAGTGTCATATGGGCTGGCATTACACGATCAATCTTCTCTCTCTCATTGCATGTATTTGCAGCAAGTATCTGTATTGTATTCTGGTGGCGAGCACTCTCGTATTGAGTATTTTCATGGCAATATAGTATCTTATTTCTTGCCGGATTTGCACTGGCAACAGCTGTTCATGGTATCTTCAATATTGCTATCCAACAATGATATACAGTGGTAGTTATTATCCTTGCAATTCTTTCCTATATATTTTTTACTCAGTGGCTTCTCTATGATGATATGAGTGAATAGATATTTTCCGTAGTTTCTCGCCGAGAGATTCGATAGTGATTTTTTTTGTTGGGATTATACTCTCTCCGAGAATTTCTGGCCATTCGATGAGACATATGGAATCAGGATCTTCGAGGATTTCTGTGATACCAAGAAGGAGAATATCCTCAGGATTTTCGACACGATAAAGATCAAAATGATAGATACTCTTTCCGTATTTTTGATAATACGTATAAGTCGGAGAACGGATAATAATAGAATCATCATCGAAATATTTCTTGAGAAGCATTCGGATGAATGTCGTCTTTCCAACACCGAGATCTCAGATAAAAAAAATCCTATCACCAGGAAGGAGAGGAAAGACAATATTTTCTAGAGAAACTTCGGATATATTCTCATAAGTGTCAAGATGAAAATCATGGGGAGTTTGCATGTCGATATATATTCTGTTATGCTAGACAAAGTATCCATAATTCATTTTTATGCAAATAGATAAAGCCCCAATCCTTCCACCAAAGAAAAGCGCATTTTCCCTCTATCTTTCTCTTATACTTGTTTCTACTGTTGCGGGCACATATATAGGACTTTTTTTCTACAATCTCTCTCTTGATAATACGATCACAGAAAGAAAAGATGCTATTGCTCGTGTAGAAAAACAAATGAGCGATATATCAAAAGATCAAGATATTATTATTCGAAAGATTCTCTCATCCAATACTATTCGGCCTTCTATCGATCTTCGTGGGCTTATTGCAGAATTTCGGAATGCAGCCACTCGTGCAAATGTCAGACTCAAGGGATTTTCTGTAAAAAATGATGTTATTAGTACAAGTCTTATAGCTATAGAATGAGATCCTTCTCTTCATCCAGATCCAGCAGCGACCATCATCAAGATGATGCGAGAGTACGATACTGGCAGACTATATTTTTCTCTTGAGCCAATTTCGAGTATTTCTGGAGATTCTACCAAGCGTACTACAGGTATAGAGTTTCATGTAAAATCAAAATAATTCCTCATATTCTTTCTATGTTTTCTTTTCTCACTCATCGCGCAACATCATCTATCCTTATAGGAATAGCTATCATCTTTGGAATATTTATTCTGAAGCCTCTGTATCAGAATTATATAGAGAAGGAAACCATTCTTTTTGCTCTCGAAAGAGATTTCACACAAAAAGAGAAAGAATACAATGATATTGTAAAAATCAAAGAGAAATGAAATTCTGGCTCCACAAGTGATACATCACTTCGAGTGAAAAAACTCGGACGGAAATTCAATACGAGTGATATTATGCAGACTGTGATGCTCAATGACTTTACTAAAAGTGCTATAGCGAATCCTGCCCATATAAATATCTCGACCATATCGGTTGATAAGGGATCTAAGCTTCCCAATGGACTTTCTCTCTGAAATGTAAGTATTGCTATTCAAGGAACAAGTTTAGAAGATATTGTCTCTTATATTACCTATCTTACGACTGCTTCAGATTTTGTTTTCACACTCGATAACATTTCTCTTCCGATTGATACGGCTCCTGGAGAAAATGAAATTCCATGAGGGTACGGGCTTTCTCTCTCACTCGGAGTCTACTATTATGAGTAGATTTTCAAGCTCTAATATTCAAAAAATTATGTCTCTTTTTTCTTCCATCTCAATCAAAGACAAAGCTCTCTTCTACGAAAATGTGGCAAATCTTCTCGAATGAGGAGTGACCCTTCTCTCAGCACTTCATGGACTCAGAGATCGTCTTGGACCAGGTAAGCTTCAAGAATGAGTCGATCATCTCGTATTTTTTGTCGAATGATGAGATCCAGTAAATGTGGCTATGCGAAAGCTTCCGAATTTTTTCGAAGAGCAAGAGGTTGCTATCGTAGAAAGTGGTGAACAGACTGGAATGATCCAGACATCTTTTCTTGCTATCGCAAATGATCTCAGAGCTCAGGATGAGCTCAGAAGTAAAGTAATGAGTGCTCTCACATATCCATTTATTATTCTTCTATTTCTTGGACTTGCTCTCTCAGTCGTGATGGTCTATGTCGTTCCTCAACTCATGCCAATTATCGGAAATCTTTCGAGCGAACTTCCATGGACTACGAGAACGCTCATCGGAAGTAGCGAGTTTCTCAAATGAAATTTTATATATATCATTCTTACTTTTATTGCAGTATTTTTTATATTTCAGTGATATACTCGTACAGATCATGGAAAGTATTGGTGGGATAAGGAAAAATTCTCCTTTCCACTCATTGGAAATGTCTATAAGAATTATCTCATAGTGCGTGTAATGTCGACATTTTATCTTCTCAATTCTTCATGAATTAGTATCGTAAAAACGCTCAGACTGACAGGATCAAGTGCTGGTAATGCTGTGATTTATCGGCTTTTTTCTGTGATCTCAGATGATGTTGCTCATGGAACAAAGATATCGAGTTCTATGCAAGATCGAGATAGTGAACATACATTTTTTACGGCTGATATTCTTCAGATGATCGAGAGTGCTGAGCGTACATCGACTCTCGCAGGAGTGACTCAAAAAATAGCTACTCAATATAAGAGGGAAGTTGATACTGCACTTGCAACAATGGTAAAATTTATCGAACCGATAGCATTACTTCTTGCTTGAGTATTCGTACTTTGGTTTGCGATAGCAATATTTTCGGCTATCATGCAGATAGTATCCATTGCAGGAAACTAATTCTATGCATTCTTTTCGTCATTTCATCGGAAGAAAATGAGGATTCACTCTTATGGAACTCATGATTGTCATTAGTATGATGATGATTCTTATGTCTATAGGAATGATTCCTTATGGGATTTATATGGATCGAGCTCAGGTAGAAAAAACTATTGATTCCATCAGTCAAGAATGGGTGCTCGCCCATAATAGTGTCAGAAATGGAATTCTCTACGATGGAATTCATCATGGAACGCTCTTTCTGAAATTCGAAAAATGAGCAAAAAATATTGACATTCTTCTCGCATCTGGATCGATAATTGGGAATGCTAGTGTCTATAAAAAAATATCCCTCGAATCAAAAATAGAGATTCTAAGCTTTTCTGGAGTTGACCAAAATGTATCACCACTTTATTATAGAATAGATCCTCCTTATGCGAGTGGCGCATTTTTCTCAGAGAATAATAATACTCCTCTAAACTCTACAGGCATTATCCTTCAGATTGGTTACCCATGAGCTTCTCTCGAGTCATGACGAGCTCGAAATATACTTCTTCGCCCATATTACAACTAGCAAAATGATTGCGATTTCTTCCTTCATCTCAAATAGAAAATGATTCACCCTTATCGAGCTCATTGTCGGTATGGCGATATTTTCTATTGGAATGACAGCAATTCTTGCACTTCTCTATAGCACAATCGATAATTCTCTCTATTCCCGCCATGAGATAGTAGCGGCAGATATTCTCCGTGAGCAAGTAGAACTTGTGAAAAATATTCGAAATTCGAATGTACGAAATTTTGTTCCTTTTGATCGAGTACGACTCGAATGAGCAGTATCATCAAGCTTTAGTTCTGGTACATTTATCATAGAAAATGACTTCACTTCCTCGAAAGTTACCTATGATCAGAATGGAGGAATTACATCATCTCCAGTATATATGAAAGATATTAGTGCAATATTTCCTACGGATATAGAAGCACGATTCAATAGCGCAAAACTTTATCTCGATTCACAAGGAAGATTCACGCATATAAATACTGGAACTGGTACACTTTATGCATCCTATATTAATATTCGTCCTCTCGAATTCGAAAATGCATGAACAATCACAGAAATAAAAAAAGATGGGAAGAATCAATGATATATTCTCGATGCTCATGTGATCGTGAATTCCAGAGGATATCGTGAATATGATCTCAAGACTATAATTACTGACTGGAAAAAATAAATTATGCGAAAACTTTTTTCCCATTCATCTGGATTCACTCTCATAGAAATGGTTATCACTGTCACGATTTTTGCTGTGATGAGTATTGCCGTCGTATCTATCTATATCCAGACAACGAATCTCGCACAGAAACTTCGTATGACTCGTCATCTCTCTGAGACGGCTCGTGAGATCACAGAGAGAATTGCCGATGATGTGAGAGAAAAATGAATGACAGGAGGTACTCTCGAGGATGGTACTACATATGAATACTGGAATACCAATGATACTTATAGTCAAAGTGGTACAGAAATTCTTTGAATCGGAGATAATACCAAAATATATGTATATGGCCGGAAGCTCACTCTAGGATGAATAACAACCCTCTGACATTGTGATACAATAGAGAAGGAAGATCCAAAAATCCACTGTGGACTCTATGTATTAGAGTGAACAAATTATGCGAATGCCTTTAATCTAGTCGATAGCTTTATTCCTGAAGAAGAGAAAAAACGTGTAAAAATAGAAGATCTCAAGTTCTATATTTCTGGCGATGGCAATATCACAGAAAAGAAAGTCACACTCGTATTTACACTTGTACTCATGCCACGCATCGGAATACCAGCATGACTTATAGCAGATACAAGGCTTCATATAGGGACGACGATCAGTGAACGATTTTTTAGAGAATAATGACTATGCTTTCACCACATATCACATCATCACGAAAAGGATTCTCGATCCTTGTAGCCCTTGGGACGACATGAGTACTTCTCGTCATTGTGCTCGGAATAGCAAGTGTCTATCTGAGTGAGATGAAGCTCTCACGGCTTCACTATGATAATATCCTCACCTATGCTCAGGCTGAGTGATCCTTCGAATATGCCATGCTCAAGATAGCAAATCATCGAGAAGGATTCTCTGATAGCGTGATAAATACTGATCTTGATGGAAAGATGCTTATCGGATCGACTGAGCGTACCAAAAATATAGAGACAAAATATACTATAGAAGCCCAGTCAAGCTCGGGGACTTTTTCTCTTGCATCGAAGGGCCATCTTATCCTCCCTCTTTTTATTGGAGATGGAGTTACTCTTACTTCATGAGCTTCGAAAAATCCAAGCTCACCATGAACTGTGACTCAAGTTTCCTCTCTTTTGATTTCTTGAGCGGATGAAAATATCTCATGGAGCATTGTCGCCATGAATGGAAGTGAGAATATTAGTATTACTGGAACAGGGAATATTGGTACTACTTCAGAGTGAATTATTCGTCAGCAATCGACAGAGTGTTATGATTCAAATGGAGATAAGATAAATTGTACTTGATGAGGCACTATAGCAGAAAGTCTTGATTATTTCTACGACAAGAAAATATGATTATCTACTTTTCTCTCTTCTGGAATCACAGATCCTTATCTCATGGTATTTAATAATTGAGTAAATCCAGAGGATATCACTATCGAAACAAATACTCCTTTCGCACTTCCAGATATTACTGTCACTGCAGAATCCAAGAAGGGAAATGCGATGCAATCCATCAGATTTTATAAGGATAATTCTGGATACTATGATGCTCTGAAATATGGCATCTATGATACCGCACCATAATGAGATTATAGAAATATTTACTCAAAAGTGTCAGTATTCCGTGTTCGTTCAATCTCATAGAATTTCTGATGTTGTTTCTCGAATTTGAGATCGACCTGGCCTGTTGGCCCATTTCGATTCTTTCGTATGTAGACATTCGTGATTCATGGAGTCTCTGAGAATTCATTATAATAATCTTCTCGATAAATCATGAGGACAATATCAGCATCCTGTTCGATCGACCCCGATTCTCTAAGATCTGACATCATTGGACGCTTGTCAGGACGAGCCTCCACTCCACGAGAAAGCTGTGAGAGAGCAATGACAGGAACATCGAGTTCACGGGCGAGTGACTTGAGTCCACGAGAAATCTCAGATACTTCTTGTACACGATTCATGCTATTTCCACTCGACATGAGCTGAAGGTAGTCAATGATGACAAGATCAAGTCATGATTCCATTTTGAGACGACGAGCCTTACTTTTGAGTTCTACAAGACCAGCACCAGCAGGGGAATCATCCATATAGATTTTCGAACGAGAAAGTTTTTCTAGTGCATCACCCATTCGAGCAAATTCATCTTCCGAAAGTTTTCATTTTTGAAGTCTCCAGCTATCGACAGCCATTGCAGCTGCAATGAGACGATCTGTAAGTTGCTCTTTTGACATTTCGAGTGAAAATATAGCGACATTTTTCCCTTGTTCTCACACGTTTTGGGCAAAATTCAGAGCCATGGCAGACTTACCCATTGATGGACGTCCTGCAAGGATTATGAGATCACCACGTTTGAAACCTGAGAGTTTATGATCAAAAGTTGGATATCCTGTCATAATACTTGAATGTTGTACTATATTCGGATCTTCATGGATAGCCGCGAATTCCTCATAGCGTGCATTGAGTATGTCTTTGAGTGGAGTGAGCTTATTCTGGATAAATGTCTGCGTGACAGAAAAAAGTGATTTTTCTGCTTTCTCGAGAAGCTCAGTCGTCTCAGATTCTTCATCGAACCCTGCATGAGTGATATCATTTCCTGCCTTGATGAGTTTACGAAGAACACTCTTATTTTTTACGATCTGAGCATATTGATAGATATTTGTACTTGTGAAGATACTCGTCATGAGATCAGCGAGAAATGTATCTCCACCGATAGAATTGAGCTTTTTTTGATCGTCAATAAGTTCACGTACTGTGAGTGAATCTATCGGACGATTGCGCATAAAAAGATCAACCATAGCAGCATAGATAATTCCATGTGCAGGATCATAGAAATCTTCTGGTGTGAGAAGGTTCGCTATCTGGATAATCCCATCCTTATCGATAAGGATAGATCCGAGAACACCGCGTTCCGCTTCAATACTATGTGGGGGGACTCAAATAGACACTATTTATGAGGGTAAAAGATAGAAATTCTTTCGGAAAGATTTTTTATAATTTAGTTTGAATGAATTCAGCCATGGAAACTAAGTAGATGTTCCAAAGTTTCCTGCAAGCTCTTCTTCGGTGACAAGTTTTCATATAAGATCGACGATTTCCTGATTGTATGGAGTGAGATTCTTGAGCTTGATGAGAATTTCGATAGCTTCTTTCTTCTCTCATTTGGTGATAAGCGCCTGTGAATAGAGCCAGAGAATCTCTGGATTACGAGAATATTGCTTGAGATAAGCCTTTCCATAGAGGTAGATATCTTCAGAAAGTGAGAGCTCTGAAGCAAGGTGCGTGAGGGTATAGAGAGTCTCTTCATCTTCTCATTTGAGAGCAAGGATTTTCTTATAGAGCTCATAACTCACTTCATATTTCCGCTGCATCGCGAGAGATGTCGCAAGATGTGTCAGAATCTCAATATCATCAGGGAAAGCAAGGGCAAGGTCTTTGAAGATAAATTCAGCCTTTTCATATGTATGTTCACGTTCGAAGAGGGAAGCCATGAGAAGATTAAGTTCTCGATGATTTTTATCGATAGCAAGGCCACTTACGATAAATGCTCGAGCCTCATCTATATGTCCACGAGCTATGAGAGTTCTTACCATATTGACGATCTCGATCAATTTTTCTTTCTTTTCAGGATGGAGCTTTATTGTATGGTTTTCCGGGTTCGTTACCATTGTATTTTCTAGTGATACTATCTTTTCTTCTGAAATAGGAAGAGATTCTAGAGTCTCTGCAGATACTTCAGTGTTTTTTTGGATAGGAGACTCTTTCCCAAGAGAGCTCGTATCATCAAAGATTTCTTCAGGTCCATTCAAAATTGGTTCACTTTCGAGGATAGTTTCTCATGGATTTTTTGGCTCCTCAGTATCTATTTGAGCCTCTTGATCTAGAGATATTTCGGAAGGAGATATTGACTCTTCATTCTCTATCGGAGAAAGGAAATCAGGAAGAACTATATCAACTGAATTTTGTACTTTTGGAGTTTCTGTTATTTGTTCAGAAGGTATTGATTCCACTAATTCGGATCTTACTATCGATTCTTCTATAGGAATAGAAATAGATTCAGTATTCTTAATTAAGGATTCTTCGAGAATTGGATTGATATTTTCTGTATTTATTGAAATCTCTGCCGGAGGATCTATATTTTTTGTAGGAATAAGAGAATTTTCCATTACATACGCCTTTCGTGGGTGGAATGCTCGAATAGCTCGGACAATCCAGAGATATCCGTCATAAGCGAATATCATAAAAACCAGAAAAATACAAGCGAACATAATGATCGCCTCAATTCACGCAGACTGGCTAATAAAAAGAAATTCCATGTGGAAAGAACAAAATTTTCATGTCATATTCTATAAATAAAATAAGAATTTGCAAACGGGAAAAACTTATTTTTGATATTTTTCTATTTTTGAAAAAAATAATTTGCTTTTGTCATACAATCTTATATAATCCACCGCGATTTTCCCTTACTAATTCCCTATATACTATGGACTCTACTCTCATCGCTGCTATCCAAGCAAGCACAACTACAAAGACAGACTCAACAGCTCCGATCATCAAGACTGGTATGGAAGTCGAAGTTCATCAAATCATCAAAGAAGGAGAAAAAGAGCGTATCCAGATTTTTCGTGGACTTGTCATTACAACAAAAGGAAAGACCTTCCTCGAAAAGGTAATCACTGTTCGTGCTGATATAGATGGTATTGGAATAGAAAAGATTTTTCCTATCAACTCTCCTTATATCTCAAAAATTGTCGTTCTTCGCCAATTTAAGGTTCGTAGAAAAAATATTGGATATATCCGTGATCTCACTGGAAAGGCAGCTCGACTCAAAGAAATTAAATAATTCTTTCTCTAAAAGATCACCTTAAAATGAAGGTGATCTTTTTAGATTTTCTCTATTTTTAAGATGATATTTATCAAATTTTTTTCACTTGCTCTTTATGAATTTTTCGTGAATTAGTATATATACAGTATTACTGAGTTTTCTCGAGCAAATAAGGTATTCATTATTCCTGTCAAGAGATTTTTTTCTTTTGACTTCACCAAAAAAAAGAATAAAAAGACGTCCGTAATTCAGAAAAAAAACATTGAAATAGGTCGTTGTTCATCCAAAAGTCAAGTATTCCTTTTTTTTGGTCATTCATGTCTACGGTGTTCTCATTCTCAGATCTCCAAAAAGTTGTAGCCCTTCTCTCTGTAGAAGTTCGAAAACAAGATTTTCTTACGTATTTTAAGAAATTCTCTCTTCTCTCTGTGACAGAAAATTCTATCACTCTTGGTGTCATCTCAGCATTTCATAGAGACAACCTTACAAGGAAGTTCTCAGCTGATATAGAAAAAGCAGTTCACTCTATTCATCCACATATAGAAAGAGTAGAGATTATTATCGATGATGCCATAGAATCAAGAGATACTCTTACAGTTATAGACTGTCGACTGACTCAAAAGGAGTCTGAAAAAATCACAAAAAATCAACAAGTTAATGGTATAGAAATAGTAGAAGGACTCAATAGTCGACTCACGAATGATAGATATAAGCTCGATAATTTTATCATTGGACCTGGAACCCAACTGGCTCATGCAGCATGTGAAGCTGTAGCGAGAAGACCATGAAGCTCATACAATCCGCTCTATATTTATGGAAATGTCGGACTTGGAAAGACACATCTTCTCCAGGCATCTGCGAATGTTATCCGTGAAAAACACAAAAATCTTAAAGTTATATATACGACTGCAGATAGATTTCTTTCTGACTATGTCGCCAGTATCAAAGGCCGATCTGTCGATAAACTTCGTGAGAAATACCGTCAGATTGATGTCCTCGTGATTGATGATGTACAATTCCTTGCTGGAAAGAAGTCAACTCAAGAAGAACTCTATAATATTTTTAATATTCTCTATGAGGCAGGAAAGCAGATTATTCTCTCATGAGATCGTCCACCGAGAGAGCTTACGGAGCTTCAGCCACGACTTCAGAGTCGATTTGAGTGGGGAATCACTGTCGATCTCGGAGAACCAGACTACGAGACTCGTCTTGCTATCATTCAGGAAAAATCTCGAGCCCGAGAATTTATCCTCGACCAAGAAGTCGCAGAATTCATTGCTGAGAATGTGACGACCAATGTTCGTGAACTTGAATGAATACTCAATCAGATTATCGCAGAGTATGATCTCAAGAATACCCCTCCAACTCTCGAAAATGTTGCATACCGTCTCTCGAAGCTCGCTGTACGCTCCATAGCAACAAGCCTTAAGGAGGGTCGATCAGTCCGCATAGGAAGTTGTAGTTATGAAGATCTTATTCAGGCAGTGTCTTCTCATTTCGGTATTGAGATTCGTACACTTCTCTCAGAAGACCGGAAAAAAGAAAATATGATTCCTCGTCAAGTCGCGATGTATCTCCTCAAAAATCGCCTTCATTATACCTATGAACGAATCGGGAATATTTTCTCTGGACGCAATCATACTGCGGTTATGTACTCATGCAAGAAGCTCGAACTCGTCATGAAAAAAGATCAACAAGTCGTCTACGAAGTAAATGTGATACGCGACAAACTTGGAATATAAAAAGATGTAATCCTATTTCAAGTCCGACTTTCTTCATTAGAATCTTTGATGCAGATAAAAAGTATACAAAGTATACAGAAATATATATTTCTGTAGGTTCAAGTGAATTTATTTGTGAAAAGATTATTCTTCCATACAATTCACGCATAATATATTACCATATGGCTAACGAACGTAATACAGAAATTCTTGTTCGAGATCATTTCAAGCTAGATCCACTTTTTAGTATTATCAAGTGGGAAGAGCAAAAATCAATGAGCAAACGAGTTCTTGATCTTCTTACATGAGCTTCAAAATGATGAAAAGGTATCTGAAAGCCAGAGTTTCTTGTGACATTTCCACAAGGAAATATGGATTATCTTATTGTCATTGAATGCAAAGCTAAACCAAGCGATCATACAGCAAAAGATGGGAATTGAGATCCAAGCAAATATGCTATTGAATGAGTTCTACATTATGCAGAGAGACTCTCTCCAGAATATGACGTTATTGCTATTGCTGTGAGTGGAGAGACGGAGAATGAGCTCATAGTGAGCAACTTCCACTGGAAAAAATGAGCCAAAAAAGCAGAAAATCTCCCAGATGCTCAACTTCTCTCGATCAATAACTATCTCAAAACATTTGCGAATGAACAGTTTTCTGAAAATCTAAAGAATGTTGATATCATCAAAAAGGCGATCGAGCTCAATGAGGAATATCATTCATATTCTATCTCCGAGACAACTCGATGTACGATAGTTTCAGCTATTCTTCTTGCTCTTACTGATAATGCCTTTCGTTTGAGTTATGGAACTTATAAAGATTCTCCTGACATTGCAAAGGCAATGATATCTGCTATTAGTAGTGCGCTAAAAATAAATGAAGTCCGAAGTCGTGATGCAATGCTCGGAGAATATAGCAAGATTCTCAATGAACCTATTTTTACTCAACTAGAGATCAAAAATACAAAGAAAAAAGAATATCAAAAATCTGTGGAAGTTGTGAAAGAGATGATTAGATATCTCCATACCAATGTGTATCCACTTATCGAAATGGAGTCTTCTGGACTGGATGTACTTGGCAGATTCTATACGGAATTTATAAGATATGCTGGTGGGGAGGGTGGACAGGGACTTGTCCTCACTCCTGCGCATGTGACGGATCTTTTCTGTGATCTGGCAAGTGTAGACAAGGACTCAGTTATATATGATCCATGTTGTGGAACTGGAGGATTTCTCATCGCTGCTATGAAGCGAATGCTCAAGGATGCTGGCAATGATGAAGAGAAAAAGCTTCAAATCAGAAAAAATCAACTCATCGGAATCGAACTCCGACCATCTATGTTTACGTATGCGTGTTCGAATATGATGATGCGAGGTGATGGGAAGTCGAATATATACTGTGGCGATTGTTTTCCTATGGAGACGATGATTCGAGATACTCACAAGCCAACCGTTGCATTCTTGAATCCTCCGTATGATGTTGGATCTGCTGGACAACTTCATTTTATCGAATCAGCACTTGAGGTAGTAGCTCCACAAAAGGGAATTGTTGTCGCCATCGTACAGATGAGCGTCGGGATCAAGAATGAAAAAGATCTCATTGCTGCAAAGAAGCGAGTTCTATCAAAACATAGGCTCCTTGCCGTTCTTTCTATGCCTGATGAGCTCTTCAATCCTGCAGCAACCGTCGTCACTTCGGTGATGGTGTTCCGAGCTGGAGAGAAGCATGAAGGCAAAAAAACTTGGTTTGGATACTGTAAGGATGATGGATTTGAGAAACGAAAACATAAGGGACGAGTGGATATTCGCAACAAGTGGAAAGATATCAAAAAATCCTGGGTCGATGCCTTCCATAATCTCGATGAGATATCAGGGCTTTCTATAAAGGCCGTTGTATGACCAGAAGATGAGTGGTGTGCTGAGGCATATATGGAAACAGATTACACGACATTGACGGATATTGATTTTGAGAAAAAAATGAATGATTATATTGCATTTAAGTTTTTAACTGGACTCAAATAATGAAACTTGTACCAATTACTGACATATTTGATATTCGCTATGGTAATCAGTTTGATCTCTCAAAGATGGAGATATTAATAGATGAATCAGAGGGTATCAATTTTGTAAGTCGAACTTCAGAGAACAATGGAAGCATGGCAACAGTTTGAATTTTCAATGATATTGAACCATTGGAAGCATGACTGATTACTGTTACTCTTGGTGGGAGTTATTTGCTCGCTTCTTTTATCCAACCAAAACCATTCTACACAGGGCAAAATATAAAGGTACTGACACCAAAAAGCTATCTTTCAGAACAGGAGAAGCTTTTTTATTGTACTTGTATTGAAGCAAACAGGTTTCGGTATTCTTCTCACTCCCGAGAAGCAAATAGTACATTTAACCAGATTACTATCCCTGCTCTTGAAGAAATTCCAGAGAGTATAAAAAACTATAGTCTCAATGATAAGTTTATTAAAGAGCCACTCTCTAAACAAAAACTCAACCTTGATACCAAGAATTGGAAGTGGTTTCGATATAGGGATATATTTGATATTTGTATTTGAAAAAGTATCGACCTCAGTAAAAAGTTAATTTGGATCTAGCCACGGACTAAAGTCACGTGGCTTTAGTTTGTTTGGGAAGGGTTATAATTCAATTTCTTCACCCTGAATATCTTCTTGTCATTGTTGTTCTACATAAGCTTTAATTATATCTTGATCTACAGCTCAAACAGTAGCACAGAAATATCAGACAGCCCAGAGAGATTTCTTTTCTCACCAGTAGAATTGCTTGAAGTGAGTTTTGAATCTTTCTTCTCTGAAGAGAATGTGGGAACTTCTTCATTTGAGGAGATGAACAACATGAGGAATTGGATGAACGAGAGGTATACTGAGATATACATGAACATGATCTTCTTCCATACCTATAGCTATTGGTGTAATGTAGAGTTCTTTACAGACTCATTCTATGATTCTTTGTACTGATTCTTGAATTGGTTTTGCGAGACATTTTCTTCTGTATTTAGTTATCCATACTATGTGATACCTACAGTCATATACTGCATGAGAAGCTTTTCGGTAAGTCATATTGATTTATAGAGAGTCTTGCATACACTTGACACTATAGTTACAATCGGCTTGAAAGCAACGGGGTTTTGAACCCAAAGGTGGAAATAAATTAGAACAGGCTACTATTGGTATTAATTATGTTGCAAGAACCGAAGAAAATAATGGCATTACAGCAACAGTAATAGACGATGATACATATGAGATATACGATGGGGGCTGTCTCACTGTACCAATGGTAGGCAATGAACTTAAGGCGAGTTATCAAACAGAAAGGTTTTGTGTTTCGCAAAATATTGCTATTTTTAGAACCCACTCGTCCATTCTTAATATCTACACTGGAGTTTTTTTAAATACTATTATACGAAAAGATGCTTTTCGTTTCGCATATGGACGGACTCTGAGCTTAGAACGGCTCAAAATGCTACAAATAAAACTCCCCATTACTTCTATTGGAACTCCTGATTGGCAATGGATGGAGGATTATATCAAAGGACTTCCTTATTCTGCCTCTCTATAATTTCCGTGAATTTAGCTTGACTATAATATTTATATACATATAGTATATTCTTATGGTAAAGACAATAGCACAGGAACTAAGATTCCACTGAGATACAGGTAAGCTGGAAGAATCAATTCAGGCTCTTAAGATTCAAAAATTGCATGGCAAGAAAAGTCTTCAATTAGTTTCTGATGTATGTCATAAGGTCATTACTCTTGTCGAGCTACAAAGACTCGTATATATAAATCCCTCAGACTTGGAAAGAAGAGTAATGTCTATAAGTACATGAAAGAAATGAAAAAATAAAAATGAATCTTCATTGCTAAATCCTGATGAATTATGGAAAGATTGAGCACTTCTTCGTGCTCATTTTGCCACTACTTCTTTCGAAACGTGAGAGGTTCATGGATTTATCTTTCGAAATCCTTCCGATAATGATATTCTTGCAATTATATACACACACCTAAGGTATCCAGATATTGAATATATTCTTATGGAAAGAAGTATTGCAGAAAAACCTATCTGAGCTGATTTTCTATTGAAATGTCTTCAGAAAAAATATAAATCAATTTGGAAAAGGAGACATTCCGAATAACATATACCTATGCTTTCTATCGTCTCCACTCCTATAGGTAACCTCGAAGATATCACACTTAGAGCGCTCAGAATACTCAAAGAAGCCGACTATATTGCTTGCGAAGATACGCGAGTGACAGGACAACTTCTCATGCACTATGAGATAGCAAATAATGGTCGCCTTCTCTCATTTCATTCTCATTCTGGATTCTCGAAAATGGAGAAGATTATTGAGCTTCTCCAGGAATGAAAACATGTTGCACTTGTTTCTGATGCTGGAACTCCAGGGATTTCTGATCCAGGATTTGTCCTTATCCGTCGAGCTATCGAAGTGGGAATTACTGTGATTCCTATTCCTGGTGCATCAGCTGTACTTTCTGCACTTGTTGCAAGTGGGATCGATTGTCATCAATATCTCTATCTCTGATTTCTTCCTGTCAAGAAATGACGTCAGACAATGCTCAAGTCTCTCGTAAATAAAGAATATACAGTCGTCGTCTATGAGAGCGTCCATCGTATAGAAAAAACGCTTGCAGAACTTGGAGAATATCTATGATGAGATTATCATATTGTCGTCGGTCGAGAGATCACAAAAAAGTTTGAGGAGTTCAAGCGTGGAACAATCACCGAAGTGAAGGAATATTTTCAGTGAGAAGGGAAAGTAAAAGGAGAATTCGTACTAGTATTCTAGAAATTTCTACCTCTTTATCATCACCTTCACTTTAAATCCTCATTTGTCTCATTTTTCGATAATACAGCTTCCATGATGGAGTCGAGCGATAGTATCTATGATAGAGAGACCTATACCCATACTTCATATATTCTTACTCTGATTGCGTCATTTATCCACGCGATAGAATTTTTCCTTGACGAAGGCAAGCTCTTCAGTAGGAACACCGATACCGTCATCTTCAAAGGTAAATACATACATATCATCTCATCGAATAATATTGATATTGAGGATCGTACTTTCTCCTGCATATTTGATGAAGTTCGAGAAAATATTATGGAGCATTTGTATGCACATACTCTTATCCATGCTTATGAGAAATTTCGCATCAATAATTTTTATGTTGATAGATTGTTTTGTTTTGAGAAGTTGCGGTCGATATTCTTCGATGAGCTGAGTGATCATATTCTTGACATCGAATCTTTCTACTTTCACATCAGAGAATATATCATGAGTAAGATGCTCATATTCCATAATTTTCTCTGTAATAGTAGCAAGTCTTGTAAGCTCAGTCTGGAGAAGTACAATTGTCTGTTGATCGAGCTTTATGACACCATCTTCTATTCATTCGAGATAACACTTTACCGCTGTGATTGGTGTCCTGATCTCATGAGAGAGATCAGCAAGGAAATCAGATCGGATCTTTTCCTGAATAGAAAGAGACTTATGAAGTGTATTGATAGTAGAGATAAGTGGTGTGAATTCATTTTTCCCATTATATCGGATATTTACATAGCGCTTTCTATGAATGATATTTTCTATGGTATCAGTCACTATTCATATAGGTCGGAAGATGGACTGTATCCAAAAAAGATATCCAATAAGAATAAGAAGAACCCATGCAATATTCGTAAAAAGGATTCATTTGAGTGTATCCGTTGTAAATCTTCATTCTGGTGTATCTTCACCGATAGAGCGAAAATTAAATCAGAGAAAACCATTTTTCTTGTTATTCAAAAGAGGAATACTAATCATCGAATCTCCAGATGATGTCCGATTCGACATATACAATTCTGGATTTTTCGAGATATTCGAGATTGATTCTGAAAGATTCGCAAGCTCAGAGAATATAGCAAGGTATTCTTTTTGATCTTTTTGATTTAATTTTCCGATCTGTAGGAGTGCTTGTATCCGAGCCGGATCAGGAGCATCTTCTAGAGAAGATGCGAGCTCATCGACATATGGGACAAAATATCGCTCAGAAAAATACTGAAATGCAAGTACATTCACTCATGCTGTGAGTATCAGGATAATACCTGTGATAATCGGTATGCGATATATGAGCTTCATAAGAAGCATTATAAGAAGAAGCAAAAAAAAGCAAAATATCACAAATTATTTCGTTTCCTTATAGGCTTTTCCTTTGCATTTTTTCCATTTTTTCCTATAGTAGGAATCATTCTATCGTGATATAAACATAAATTTCCATTATAAAATTCCCTATGACTATTCGTACTCGACTTGCGCCATCTCCTACAGGATACATACATATTTGAAATCTAAGAACTGCTCTCTATTCTTTTCTCTGGGCTCGTCACAATAAGGGACAATTTCTTGTTCGTATCGAAGATACTGATAGGACTCGTCTTGTCGAAGGGGCAGTAGATGCTATGCTCGATACCCTTGATTCTATTGGACTCTCACCAGATGAGAGTGTGCGACATGGTGGTGAATATGGTCCATATGTTCAGAGTGAGCGACTTCATATCTATGCTCCACGACTTCATGGTATGTGTGAGTATGGTACAGCATACTATTGTTTTTGTAGTTCTGAGCGACTCGATGAGCTCAAGAAAGAACAAGAAAGTCTAAAACTTCCTCCTCGATATGATGCTCATTGTCGACATATTCCTTTCGAAGAAGCACGAGAACGTATAGAAAAATGAGAAAGATATACTATTCGTCTCAAAGTTCCAAAAGCTGAAAAAATAGTCTTCAATGATATTATCCGCGGACGCATAGAATTCAATACGAGTGAAGTTGAAGATCAAGTCCTTCTCAAGTCAGATGGATTTCCGACCTATCATGGTGCTATCGTGATCGATGACGATATGATGAAGATTTCTCATGTGATGCGTGGTGAAGAGTGGATTAGCTCAATTCCGAAACAAGTCCTTGTCGCACGGGCTCTTGGTATCACACTTCCAGAATATGCTCATCTTCCAAATGTCCTCGGTACTGACGGGAAGAAGCTCTCAAAACGTACCGGTGATGTCTCAGTTTCTGAATATCTCAAGAAATGATACCTTACAGAAGCACTCTTGAATTTTCTCTCACTTCTCGGCTGGAACCCGAAGACTGACCAAGAAATTATGACAATGGATGAAATGATCGAAAAGTTTGAGATCACTGATATTCATAAATCTGGTGCAGTCCTTGATCCAATCAAGCTCGACTGGATGAATGGTGAATATATCAAGCGTATAGAACTTGGTGAGCTTCATTCTCGTCTCGCAAAATATCTCGAAGAATATGAGAAAGATTTCTATGAGAATATTTTCTCACAGCGAAACTATGACTTCAATAGTCGTGTCATACATGAACTTCAGACTCGTATGAAACGATTCGATGAATATATTGACCTCACAAAGTTTATCTATTGAGAACGAGCTCTACGAAAAGATCTTCTTGTGAATATAAAGATGAAAATAGAAACAGAAGAAGATGGATTAGAGGCGTTACGATTCTCACTTCCACTTCTTGAATCTGCTGACTATAGCTCAATTGATACACTCAAATCTTCATTTCTCGAAGCGATAATACAAGCAGGAAAGAAAAATGGACAGATTCTCTGGCCACTCCGTATTGCTCTCTCGGGTGAAGAATTCTCACCATGAGCTTTCGAACTTGCTTATATTCTTGGTAAAGATGAGACTCTCTCAAGAGTTCAAAATGTTCTTGTCTCAAAATAAACCTCATTTTCTATTAAATTTCAAATTTCTATATATGCTCTATATAATACTCAAAACCATCATCGAAACAACAATCGAACAATATATTTGCCAATGATGTCAGTGAAAAATAACGCTAGACTCAATCCGCATTCTCGGAATCGGTGAAACTGTCCTCAATCTTGGTATCACGTGTCCACATTGTCAGCTCAATTCCCATATTCATGCTGAGGTTGCTAATATTGAACAGAATATGCTCAATACTGATGCTGCAAAAGATATAATCCATAAAGCTATCAAAAAAAGTGAAAATGCAATCAAAGACATAGATATACAGAATATTGAAAAGAGTCTTACAGAAACCCAATCGGTCGAAGATCTTTTGAAATAAAAATATATTTTCAATATTTTATATCCTATTATTTTTTATGTTCACTCGTCTATTCGCATTTCTTCTTCTTGTGGGAATACTCTATATTCTTGGTGTTTTCTTTATACCAAATTTTGCAGATACCTATGGAAATAGAGAATTCAATACAAAAATACGATCCCTCAAATGAGAATTCGAGAATTTTTCTTCAGGAGGCATAGAGGCAAAATCTCTCATGCAAAGTGCTCAAGATATCGCAAAACCATATATTGATGAGACCAAAAATACAGCAAGTCAGATAAAAACAACTCTTGATACCAAAACAACAGAAGTAAAGCAAGCTGCAGAATCAGTACAAAGTGCCTATAAGGCAGTCGAATGAGCAAAGAATGATATACAGAAGCTTTCTACTTTTGGTTCAGGATCTAAATAATATATTTCACTATGGCATTCCAACAAAGACGCATTTATCGAGAACAGGGACAAAAGAAAACTTCCTATTTTCCTCTTTTTATATTCATCATTCTTGCCCTCGTAATAATGCTATATTTTTCTGTGAAAAATATAGGAGAAACGACAATCCCAGCAGGGAAGTATACTATCAGCAAAGGTATAGCACTCAGTGATATTCCAAATGTATTCCACGCATCTCCAAATACATGGCAATATAAGCTCTGGCTTAAGTATTTTGCTCCAAAGCTTCCGAATATTCAAGCAGGGACATATGAAGTAGAGAGAACTACGTCACTTTCTGAGGTATTTTCGACTGTCCTGACAAAACCCGTACAGACAGATCTCACTATTACTATTCTTCCATGATGGAATATCTATGATATTGATGCCTATCTTTCTGGAAAAAAGATTATTGAGGCATGAGCATTTCTTCTCGCTGCTCGTGATCATTTCTCAGCACTTCAGTCGAAATATCTATTTCTCAAAGATAGACTTTCTCTCGAAGGATTCCTCTATCCTGATACCTATCGTATCCTTCCAACAGCTGATTCCTACATGATAATAGAGAGACTTCTCACTGAATTTGATAAGAAAATCGGAACTTCTTATATTTCCCTTGGAGAAAAAGCATATGAGACATTGATCCTCTCATCTATTGTCGAACGTGAAGAACGGAATCCAGCCGAGAAGGCTACAGTCGCTGATATTCTTGCTAAACGTGTCCGAGAATGAATCCCTATGTGAGCAGATGCGACAGTATGTTATCCATATGCGAAGACTCAGAAGCAATGTACTCCAGAGTTTATTGCTTCTGTTATAGGAAAAAAAGATGACTATAATACTCGAAACAAGCAAGGATATATACCGACACCGATTTCGAGTATTTCGCTCGAGACATGGAATACTGTCATTGCTGATGCACCATCGCCATATTACTATTATCTTCATGATATGAATGGTGTGATCCATTATGGGAAAACTCTTGCCGAACATAATGCCAACAAGGCGCAATATTTGAAGTAAAATTTCAGCCTCTCATTCTCTACTTTAGAATTCTTAGCAAGTATTAGACATTCTTGGGGCATTATTATTCCTAAAATTCATATTTTTTCGAGCGATATTTTCTCATAGATTTTGAAAAAACTGGCATTCTCCTACACTAGGAGATATCTTATTTTTTCTATGCCTACCAATATTCTTGCCAATATTTTCAATAATCTTCTGACCCTCAACAGAGAGACGCTCGATGCATTTTTTGATCAAGCAAAAGATGCTTATAAAACTCTCAAGAAAGCTGGTGATATCGATAACCTCAAGGTGCTTCGGAATCAACTCCAGACGATTCGCGAAACTCAGTGAGAGGCTGTGAGAAAGGTTAGTAAGGATGAATATCGTAGACTCGTCGATATTATTGATGATATTGATGCATTGATTGAGGCATTTGGAATAGAAACCCAGAAAAATATTGTTCTCGTCGATGTCGTCAAAAAATACAAGAAAAAATATGCTGCCCAGGATGAGCTTCCTTTGAACAAGAAGAGAACACATCAACTCATAGCAATGCGAAAATCAGATATTCACTATGAAGAAGAGATGCTTATACTCCAACTTGAGCTTGTAAAACTCCAGAAATATATACAGGAAAGTGGACAGAAAGTTCTCATAATTTTCGAAGGTCGAGATGCTGCAGGAAAGTGAGGAAATATCAAGCGATTCACAGAATCACTCAATCCTCGTTATGCAAGAGTAGTCGCTCTGATGAAGCCGACAGATATAGAAAAGTCACAGTGGTATTTTCAGCGTTATATTGCTCATCTACCAAATGCATGAGAAATGGTATTATTTGATCGTTCATGGTACAATCGAGCTGGAGTTGAGCCTGTAATGGGATTTGTCGGAAAAGGCGACTATGAGAAATTTATGGAAGATGTGCCGCTTTTTGAAAAAATGCTCGTCTGATCATGAATAAAAATTGTAAAATATTATTTCTCCGTATCAAAATCTGAGCAAGCAGCACGCTTTGAAGAGCGTCGTACCAATCCACTCAAGCAATATAAGCTTTCTCCTATTGATCAATTTTCCCAAAAGCTTTGGGATCGCTATACGGTAGCTGAATATGAGAATTTTTCCCGAACCCATACAGAATACTCTCCATGGACGATAATCAATAGTGACGACAAGGAAGCTTCTCGTATCAATGCTATCAAATATCTTCTCTCTCAATTCGAATATCCTGATAAGATTGATGCGAAAAAACTTCGAGTTGACTCATCCATCGTTCATACTGGAAAAGAAAAAATAAAGTCCCTTCGTGATGAAATCTGAGAAAAAGTGGCACTTTTCGAGTAGTATTTCTTGATTTTTTGCATTTAAAAAATAAACTAGGTAAAGTTTATGTTTAAAGTCTTTACATCACTTCTGCTTAGCATCTTTGGACTTTTTCTTGTAAGCCCACAGATAGCCCTCTGAAACGAATCAAAGGAGGTTTTTATTGTAAGCTCTGGTATTTCTGATACCTGTACTTGGAATATTGCTTGTGAAAAAGTGAGTGAGACGCAATATATTTGTCGATCTTCTGGTGAGCTTCTTTCCAATCTTGGAACAAGCATCCATCAGATTCCGATGGGGAAATCCGGAACAGATACTCCTACAAAATCACCTATTCTTTGGAGTCCAAAGATTCCATTCTCTTCAGAAAAAAAGAGTACCTACAGGTGACCTGCGCCATTCGTCTACCCATTCGTGAGAGTGACAAAAATACAAGTCTAGAAAGAGAAATTATTTTACTTGGAAGATTTTTCTTTCAGGGATTTTTTTATTCTTTTCTTATTTTTTATGAAAAACCTTCTTTTCTTCCTCATTTCAATTCTTATTGCAATGACCTGAAATACTCGAGTCTGAGCCCAAGAACTACCCTTACCTCAGAAATCTGATAAAGTTATAGAGTTTTCTATTTTTTCTCGACCTGATTGTGTCCATTGTATTGAGCTCAAGAAATTCTTGGATGCCACATATCCAGTATGAAGTCCTATTCAACCAAGATATTATGATATCAATATACCGACAAATAACGAACTCTATCAGGAATTCACAGATACGAATCATCTCTCAAAAGTAACTCCAATTATCTTGGTCGGAAATGAGATTATCGAAGGATTTGGCTGAGCTGAGACTACCTGAAAACTGATCCAAAATACAGCAAATATGCTCACAAAAAGTTCACTTTTTGAAAATAAGATCGAAACACTCAATACTCATAAGTGATGAGAATGATGCTCGGCTGATGCTCCTTGTGCTGTTCCAGAAAAACGGCTCGATGTTAATCTTCCATTTATTGGAGTGATCAATCTCCGAGAATATTCACTTCCGATACTTGCAGCACTCCTTGGTTTTGTCGATGGATTCAATCCTTGTGCGATGTGGGTGCTTGTGATGTTCCTGACTATCCTAATGCAGACAGGATCGCGCAAAAAAATGTTTCAAATTGCTGGAATATTTATTCTGGCTGAAGCAATTATGTATTATATGATCCTGAATGTTTGGTACAAGACTTGGGATTTCGTAAAGCTCGATCATATCATTACACCGATTATTGGAGTGGTCTCGTTCGCTGCTGGCGCCTACTTTATCTATGAATTCTTCACGAATAAAGATGGGGAATGCAAGATAACAAGTAGTGAACATAAGAGAAAAACGACAGAAAAAATCAAAAAGATGGTGAATGCTCCGATGACGGTTGCAGTATTTTTTGCGACGATTGGAATTGCATTTTCGGTAAATATTATCGAATTTGCTTGTTCGATCGGTATTCCTCAGGCATTTACGAAGCTCCTTGAGATGAGTACCATCAGTGGACTCATGAAGCAAATGTATATTCTTCTCTATACATTCTTCTATATGTTTGATGATTTTATAGTATTTGGAATTGCACTCTATGCATTCCATTACCTTCATCTCACTACAAAATATACGAGATATTGTCTCGCTATTGGTGGAATAATAATGATTATTCTTGGATACTTTTTCTTATTCGACCCAGTGGCACTCAAGATGATTATTGCATAGATAATTTTTCTCTAATATCCTTCCCAGCGATATACCCACTTGCCCAGCATATCTGAAGTGAGAATCCTCCTGTATAGCCATCTACATTGAGAATCTCTCCTGCAAAGTAGAGATTCTTTTGTATCTTTGATTCCATAGTCTGAGGATCAATCTCATCAGTCGAGACTCATCCTGCTGTGACAAATTCATCTCCAGGACGTCGTTCGAGAAGAGTAAGAGGAATACCTTCGCCCAAAAGTCTCGATATTTTTTCTCGGTCTATTTTTGATACTGATCCTACAAAAGTCGTCAGAATATGGGGGAAATATTTCTGCATAAATCATTCTGCAAATCTTCGTGGAAGCTTCTCAGAAAGTATACTCGTGAGGATTTTTTTCGGATGAGATTGGAATTCATTCTTGAAATATTCTTCCCAATCTCGAAATCCTCTGTCTGCAAGAGGAGAGAAGTACAATATTTTTGGATGATTTTTCTCAATACTTTCCCATGCAAGATGGGAAGATACCATAAAAGTGAGAGGCCCAGAAATACCAAAATGCGTGAGAAGGAGAGATCATGAGAGCCTTCATTTCTGTCATTGCGAATGAAGCAGAGCGGAATGCGGCAATCCATTTTTCTGATTTTCTGGATTGCTTCGTACCTCGCAATGACCATACCAAGAAATACTTGCATTCTCGAATGCGAGTCCAGAGAGTTCATGCAACCAACTTTCCTCTGTGAGAAAACTTGAGAGTGAAGGGCCCAGCTGTGTGATAGTATGTCCAAACGATCGAGCAAACGCATATCCATCACCGGTCGATCCTGTCTGACTATAGGCACTTCATCCTGTCGTAATGATAAGAATATCAGATTCATAGACTCATTTTGCTGTCGTGATCTTATACTTCTGTCAGTCTTGAGGATGAATCAATCCACGCTCTGCATTTTCAACTATCAATTCTCCACTATCAACTCTTAATACTCCTTCTCCATAATGAATACTTACCTTATCGCGATATTTCTCAAATATTTTTTCGAATGCACCTACGATATCGTGACCATCATCAGAAATAGGGAAGATACGATTATTTTCTTCACACTTGAGCGGAACACCATGAGATTCGAACCATTCTCTGCATTTTTTTGGAGAGAACTGAGAAAAGGCTTCCATAATGAATTCTCCACCACGAGTATATTTTGAGAGAAGAGTTTTCTTGTCAGTAATTCCTGTAGTGACATTGCATCTACCACCTCAGGAGAGAATGACTTTTTTTCCAGGAGAGCTATTTTTTTCGAAAATATGAATATGATAATCTTTTGATTCTGAATTTTCAAGCATTGTCACAGCACTCATAAGTCATGCGGCTCCAGCTCAGATGATAATAATAGTTTTCATTGGCACGATTATATAGAAAAATACCCATTCTAAAACTGAGAATATGAGATTTTCTCTTTTTTTGTCACTCTTTTTCATTATACTCGTCTCTAGGTTTGTATATACTTACAGGAAAATCAATACTCATGCTTCTGGATATTATTGCTCGAGCAAAGTCATGAGATCATCAAGCCTTTGGTGAACTCTATGATATCTCATACGATAGGATTTATCGAATGATATTTCATCGTGTGCTCGATGATGCCTTTACAGAAGATATTATCTCGGAAGTCTATATGAAGGCAATGAAGTCTATAGGAAAACTTCGTGGAAATAGTGAATGAGAATTCTTCTCTTGGCTCCAGCGGATTGCTTATACGACACTCATTGATACACTCAGGCGTGAGCGACCTATTGAGTCTTTCGATACACTTGAATGGGAGCCTGCACATCATGAAAACTTCGGAGAAAATCTCGACAATAAAAATACTCTCGAAAAAGTTCTTTCTTATATGGACACCATTCCAGAACGTGATCGTATGATTCTGACACTCAGAATCTGGGATGATCTCTCCTACGACGAAATTTCGCAAATAACATGAGAATCTGTATCAAATGCCAAAAAAATAGTCTCTCGCACTCTCGAAAAAATTGCCGCAAATATATCTGAATTTATTGTTTTTTCTCTCCTCCTTCAGTATGTCATCCAAAAATAATCACATCCTCGATGAGATAATTCCTCTTCTCGAAAAGAATGAGGATAGAGATAATTTACGTGCATGTGTGGATATTTTGTCAGTACATAGGCCAAAAATATCTATAGATAGATCTTTCCAAGAAAAATTTCGCAATACACTTCTTTCAGCAAGAGTAGAAAGAAAACGTATATTTTGGTGAAATTCTCTCTATCCATTCTTCTCAGTATTTTCTGTTGCTTTTGCATGTTTTGCCCTTGCAATAGGGTATTTTGATATTCTTTTTCCGAAAGATATTGGACCTTTGATTCCAAAAATACAGAAAAAAATAGTAACTTCTTCTCCAGAAATAGCCACGGGTACGAAAATAGATGAATCATCTCCTCTCAAAATTCAGGAATTCAAAAATGAAAAAGCATCAATTGATGCTGAAATGAGCTCTATCGTCGATGAGATAAATTCTCTCGATATAACATCTACGACTTTACCGCCTACAATCGATACCTCATCATCTCCTACTGCAAAAATAAGTAGAACATCAGAATTATGAGCTAATAGTATGGCCACAGTACCACCCCTCGCTCAGATGAGTCCTATGATGTTGTCAGTACCCGAGTATTCTATTCCAGAATATCCTAGTAAGATGAACATCTATAAGAAATCAGGGGAATGGACAAATGTAGAGATAACTGCCCGATCTGGCAGTGGAATCATCGCAAAGAATATGCCGACAGAATGACGATCTCTCATAACGACAAAGATAGAAGCCCTTCTGACTGGAAAGACAGTATCATGAACAAATATCACCTATAAAATACTCTCGAAAATCGTAGTCGAATCAGGAAACTTCTCATATCTTGTTCCCGTGATAGAATACACGATGACTTGATGAGAAAGAATTTCTATACCTCTCATTCGAGGATTTCGGTAATCTTCCAAAATAAGGGTTTCCCAAAATAAAAAGTATTGACTAATATAGATTATGCATAATATAATATATATTAATCTCTAACTATATTCTTTATGAAATCTTTATTCTCAAAGTTGTTTATATTTACCCTTATTCTTTCTATTATTTCTCCGAGTGTCTCAGCTCATTGAGAGAGATATTGATCAAAAAAGAGTAGAAATTACAATACACGCCAGACACAAGCTCCCGAATATAGGCGCAATTATCAACAACAACCTCAATATTATACAAATCCTCCTGTCGTTTCTTGTTCGAACTTATCAAATGTAAGTGTAGGTATAGGAAATCTTTCAAATGGTGTCAATATATCAGTCGCTTCAAACGATTATACGCTTCAGAACTGTATCAAAAACACTTCTTGGCTTCCGTATTTCACTTGATATGGAAATAATGTAACTGTCAGCATTTCCAATACAACACTTGGTGTGCAGATCCTTGCGACAAGCTCTGATACCTCAACTATATCAAATCTACAAAATGCTGGATGGGTGAATATTATCACTGGTATCTCAAGCTATAATTACAACTATAATCATAAGGATAACTATCAATATGTTCCAAATCCCACATATACAAATACTGACAACAGATACCGTAGAGGAACATATGTTTTTGGGAACACATCTCAGATAGCTCGATCTTTGTATAATATCTCGAATGGTGTTCAGATGAACTTCACAAGTCCAGATTATACAACTATGTTATTTCTTCAGAGATTTTCTTTTACGAGCATCTTTTCGCATCTCTCAGGAATCTCCATTAGTCAGTCAAATGTCTCTTGAGGTACTCAAGTGACAGTGACGGCTGGAAGCACTTCCACGATCCAAGAGATACAAAATATTGGATATGCACTTGTGTATCAATAAGATAGATTCATAAGATTTCATTCTAAAAAATAAATATCTTATCCCTTATCTTCTATATATGAACAAGATTTCTCATTCCAGAAGGCTTCTCGAATCCAAGAAATACTTTCTCTTATTTTGAATTCTTTTCACTCTTCTCTTTTTTGTATTTTTCTTTTTTTATAAGTCATGAGTTCCATCTGGAACTTCCACAATATATGAATATCTGAGAAAATATGGTATGTATGTGCCCCTTGCGATAGGTGCTCTCTCCATAGTGAAATCATATGTTCTTCTTTTTATTACATATGTTTTGAGGATAAATTTCTTTATTACAAAGATTCTCATTTATTTTCTTATATATGGTTTTTGGTTTACTCTTGGGGTGCAACTTAGATATTTTGAGCCACGATATACAGATATTGCTATTGTCTTGATTGATGCATATTCTCTTCCTCTTCTCCTTGCTTCAAGTATTACTCTTTCTGGAGTTTTTTTATTCTCATTTTTTAAGAAAAAATCAGTGGATACAAAATAAACTGATTCCTTATTTATATTTTAAGATCCATTAAGTATGCCTAAACTCATTTATTGGCTTCCTATTCCACTCATGTTTTTTTCTGGATGTAGTCTCCTCACAGAGATAGGGAATATGATGTGTGATATCATGCCTGATAGCGATCATTGTCATCAATTCACTGCTGTTCAGAGTTGATCTCCCGCAGCTTGCGAAGAGATAAAATGAACCAAGTTCAAGGATACCTGAAGCAATCCTCCACGAGATAAGTGTTATCTTCAAGTTGCTGTTAACAAAGGGGATTATACGATCTGTAATAATATCAAGTGATGACTGATGTCATATACAAAAGAAGGTTGTATTGGTGATGTTGGATCGAAGATGCTCACTGATGCTGTCAATGCGGACGATGTGAATGGCTGTACAGCTCTCAAAAAACTTCCTTCGGCATACCAATCAAATTATAATGATTGCGTAGGAAAAATTGCTACTCCAGAAAAGATAAAAACAGAAGATACAAAAATTGATGATGTTATTGAAGGCCTCAAGAAAAATCCAGACGATGCAGATCTCAAGAAGGAGCTCAAGAAACTTAAAGATGATAAACAAGCACGATATTCTATGATGAGTGATGCCCAAAGAGCATCATACTTCAGTGAAAAAAGGGAAGAAATCATGAGTGATATTGAAGACGATGATGTGAAATCTACAATCTCAAAAGAATATACCAAATATCGTGCTAACGAAGGAAATATCAACAATCTCCTTGATAAGCTTGGAGAAATCACTACAAAACAGAAGATGATCAAACAAATTGATGAAGATGCCAATACTCTTACTGATCAGATAAAAGGACAACTTGATGGTCTTGTAGGAGATAAAAAAGATGCTATTATCTGAGAAATGTGAGAGAGTGCAAAAGCATGGATCGAAAAGAATGGAGGTGATAAGCTCAAGTGGTCACTCAAGAATATGGAGTGGGCTATGGGAAAATATGAAAAATGAAGTGAAATGTATGAATCCATGAAAGGGAAATATGACAAGCTCAAGTGAACTTACGATGAAGTCATGGGCGTCTATAATCGTGTCGATCAAGTGAATAAAATGCTTGCAGAAGGCAAGATCGATGCTGGAAAAGCAAAGGTACTCAAGTGAGCCGTGCTTCTCGATAAAGGTCTCGAATATGCTACATCATATGTTCCAGTATTTGGTAGTACTATCTCAACAGTGAGCAAGGCCACATTTGGTGTGGTTATCGAAGTAGCCAAAAAAAGAGCAGAGAGATCAACTGCACTCGAAAAATGTTTTGATGATCCAGCTAACTGTGAGACAGAGAAAATCAGTGGATACTAATAATAGTGAACCCTCTTCCGAAAATGGAAGAGGTTTTTTTTATCTATTTTAGATATATAGTATACTCAGTTGCATTTCATTACTTTTCTATTTGTTCCTGTCATGCTGAGGCACGAAGCATCTGCTCTGTGTAGAGATAATTTGAGCAGATCCCTCGTTCCTCGGGATGACAAAATGGATGCTTAAATGCAAATCAGTACACTATAAAATATCGGTGAATCAAAATTAGGCAAAGAGGAGATAAAAGATATACTTGGGAAAGGCGTGTCTTACTCTACTTTTCCTATGAAACTCTCATCAATACAGCAACATCTTTCGAAAATGAGCATCTCATTACGGATTCTTATTGGAGTACTTATTACCGTATTTCTGATCTCAATTGTTTTCTTCGTACATGGAATTACACAAGTACGTCATAAGGGAGTGCACCCACATAACCCTCTAGGTATTATATTTTCTGGAAGTCGACAACCTCTTTGAAACATCCGCGCTGAAGATATAGATTCTATCGATGTATGGATGACATTTTCCTATATTAATTTTACATTTTGATTGAAAGATACTCTTCTCAAAGATGCACTTCATATTGATATTGCCACCTATCCAAGGCTCTCACTTCAATCCTATATTCGAAAAAAGAAGCTCGATAAGACAACTTTTCTTAAGGAAGTAAAAGACGCTGTTCATTCTTCACTTCCGATAAATCCACAAAAATAATACGCATGCTTGATTTCTTTCTTTCATTATTTTTGGTGTATCAGTATTGGTTGCTTTTTGGCGTGATGTATATCGCTTCGATTGGATTCCCAATACCAGCTACTGCACTCATGATTGCATGATGAGCTTTTTTCGCACAAGGATATTTTGATCTCTCACTCTTATTTTTTTCTGGAACTATCGGATGTATTCTTGGCGATATTTCGGGATATGGACTCTCATACATCTATTGAGAAAATATCTTTCATCATCTTTGACTCAGTAAGATCCTAAGCTCCAGCCAATTCACTTCATTCAAGCCTATCTTTATTCGACGAAATATTTTTTCTGTATTTATCACTCGGTTTCTTGTCACAGGACTGGGTCCAAGTGTGAATATCCTCGCTGGGATTACCAAGATGAAAAGTCTCACTTTTATCATGATAGATATAGTAGGTGAGAGTATTTATATCATTCTCAATATTACTATCGGATATACTTTTAGTAGTCAATGGCAATCTATCCTCGAGATTCTCGAGAGCTTTTCGACGATGCTCATGGCTCTCTGTCTCTTAGGCATATTTCTCTATATTTACTGGAAACACCAGTTCAAGACGAACCACATTAATTCCTACAATTCCTATGAAGAATAAAAATCTAGAAATGGCACTCGAGTGACCTATCATACAATCCATCTTTACGCTTGCTCTTCCAATTTTATTTGCAAATCTCCTTCAGAGTGCATATCAGCTGACTGATGCATTTTGGGTATGAAGACTCGGCTGAGATGCTATAGCATCAGTTTCTGTGAGTTTCCCTATCACGTTTCTTATGATTTCGCTCGGTACAGGTTTTGCAGTTGCTTGATCGACACTTATCGCACAGTATGTTGGCGCAAAGAATCAAAAAATGGTAAATCATGTGGCGGCTCAGACACTGATGATGGTTGCAGTGGTATCTCTCATACTCTGAGCTATCTGATATGTGATTTCGCCTTTTCTCCTCAATCTCATGTGAGTGACCCCTTCGGTATTTTCGAGCGCTGTCGGCTTTATGAGAATATCATTTGTGGGAATTTTGTTCATCTTTGGATTTTCTATGTTCCAATCAATCATGCGTGGTCTGTGACAAGTGACTCTGCCAATGTATATCGTCTGAGGAACGGTTTGTCTGAATTTTATCCTCGATCCACTCTTTATCTATGGATATTGATCTCTTCCTCCTCTCTGAGTTGCTGGAGCCGCAATGGCTACCTTATTGACACAATGAATTGCAGCTATTATTGGACTTCTTATACTCCTCTCTGGAAAATATGGGATACATCTGAAGTTTGAGGATTTTAGACCAGATTATAGCTATATAAGAAAAGCTTTTTTTCTCGGTCTCCCATCTTCAATTGAGATGTCTGCTCGTGCGCTCTGACTTGTCGTTATGAGCTTCTTGATTACGAGCTTTGGTACAATAGCCGTAGCATCATATGGTGCCGGGTCCAATATACTCCAGCTTGTTATGATCCCTGCAATGGGCCTTTCTATGGCAACTTCAATTCTCGTAGGGCAAAATATTGGAGCAAAGAATATAGATAGAGCAACAGAGATAGCAAAAGTAAGTGCTATTATCGCATTTCTACTTCTCTCCTTTGTTGGAATATTGATATTTTTTACAGCTCCAATATTGATACGCTTCTTTATACCAAACGACACCTCAATCATAAACTGAGGGGCTGTATTCCTACGGATCATTGCACTTTCATTTGGATTTATAGGATTACAATTATCGATCACTTGAATCTTTCGTGCATCGGGCAATATGATTACGACGCTGATTCTCTCTCTTATATCGCAGTGGATGATCCAATTTCCTCTCGCATATATTCTTTCCAAGCATACTTCCCTTGGTTTAGAAGGTATTTGGTACTCTTTTTTACTCACCAATATTCTCATAGCAATCATTAGCTTTGCATGGTTCTTGCAGTGAAGCTGGAAGAGAACTTCACTCACAGAAGATAAGAGAATCAAGGAAGAAATCTTCGAAGAAGTGATAATCGAAGAAGGGATACGGTAGAAAGGGAAGATATAAAAAATCTTTAAGCCAAACTAATTTTTAGGATAAATAGAAAAACTATCTTAGCTCAGTAGAGACTAGATATGCAACATAAGATATGTAAGTTATTAAAAGCAAAACTCCCTCTTTTCTTCAAATAGAATTTCTTGTCCAGATAAAAGAAAGAAGTAATAATAGGATAGGGGCGAAGATAGCAACCATTAAATCAATATAGGAGGTATACAAAAATGGTAATGGGGTAATAATTGCGGAAGTTCAAAGAATTACCAAAATATTCATAATATTTGAACCTACTACATTTCAGATAGCAATATCAGGATTTCATCTTCGAGCAGCAATAATCGAAGTTGCAAGTTCTGGCATACTTGTACCAATAGCAACAACCGTAAGTCCAATAATTGCCTGTGAAAGTCAGAAGAATTTTGCTATATCAACAGCACCATCTACAAGAATCTTTCATCAAATAAATAAAACAATTATTCCTCCTACTATCCATAAAGTTGCTTTCCACGGTGATGTAATCATTTCTACTTCTTCACTTTTATCAGGAATAAAGTTATTATGTTTTAATGAATATAATATATATACAATTGCTACACTTAATAATACAATACCATCTATTCGACCGATTATATTACTGGAAGCGCCATCTAGAAATCTATCGCTTACAAGAACAAGAAACATAATACTGGTGAGTATGACTATAGGAAGGTCAAAAAATCTTGTTGTTCGTGAGAGAACAATAGGTGATATACAGGCACTAACACCAAGGATAAGAAGGACATTAGCAATATTTGAACCAAGCACGTTTCCGATAGCAATTTCAGTATTTCAAGAAATACTTGCAAGAATAGAAACAACAAGTTCTGGCATGCTTGTACCAACTGCTACTATTGTAAGCCCTATGATAGCTTGAGATATTCAGAATTTCTTTGCTATAGATACAGATCCATCAACAAGGACATTTCCTCAAAAAGTAAGGAGAATAAGTCAGAAAATGACTCAAACTATAGATAACACAATACTCATATAAAGAATTAGAGGTTAAAAAGTTTTTTTAGTATTTCCCTTCCGCTATTTACAGAAGTGAGCTCCCTATCTCATCCAATTCAAGGAGTTCCATTGACCTCAAGTATAACTCAACCTGTTTCTTGTAAAGGTTTCGAAAAATCAGTTGTTAAAATATCCACACCACATATTCCAAGTCATAATTTTCTAGCAACTTCTATACAGAGTTTCTTTGTTTCATTATGAAGGATACGTGTCATATCTCTTGCTGTACCACCAGTTCCCATATTGGAATTTCCACGTAGCTGAAGTGTAGCTCACTCAGGAAGTATATCATTTCCTGAGTATCATTTTTTCTTTATAAAGTCTGTAAGCTCATCATCTGATCGAATAAATGAAAGTGGCGCATAATAGTCTTCTTGTCTAAGAGGATTATTTTTATTTTCATACTCTATGAGTTGATGAATAGTGGAATGTCCATTTCCGACAACGGATGGTGGAACTCTATTATAAGCCACGATTACTTCTCCAAGCACTACCAAAACCCGACACTCATCTCAAGAAAATTGTTCTTGGATTATCATTTTTGAATACGTACTAAATGATGATTCAAGTTTCCTTTGAAGTTCTGGAATAGTTGTAATATTCATACATACCCCATTTCCATGAGCTTCATCAATAGGTTTTATGATAACCGGAAATCTAAAATCTGAAAGTTTTGTCCAATCAAAATTCCCAAACTCATAATCATAAATATAGATGGTTTTAGGAATTGGAATATTGTATTTATCGAGAAGAGTATATGTAAGCTCTTTATCATCAGCAATTTTTTCACCAAGAGAAGTATTTCATCAAAAATCCGTACTCTTAAAAAGTACCTCTTTATCTTTTGATTTCACAATAAAAATATTTTTTTCTGGAATCAAAATTTCTACCTGTAATCAAAGCACTTCTGCCTCTTCTTTTAGTACTTGTGATGAAATAGACCAGTAGGTCATTGGTTTAGACATAGTTTATATTTTTAGTAAATTACTTTTAATAATTATTCCAAGGAACCCTTCTGAAAAACCCTTTGTAATTCAATTTTTAAGAAGTTTGGTTTCGGAACATATTTTATATGCATATCCTCTTCTCATTCAGTAGAGCCATCAGTACGAAAATAAATATCACCATACCGAAAAATACTCTGAAGTAAACCTTCACTTGTAGTAGAGACAAGAGTGAGTCTTTTTGATTGTATAACAATATTTTGTCTTCTGAGAAATCATTTTTGATCTACAATTTCGAGCGTATGTGGTGTCACCAAACAATAACTCATGCTATATACTATAACTCTATGTACTACAAAATACACTCACAAAAGGTAAATAATACAAGAGAATATATGGAGGTATACTGCAGAGAAACCAAGAAGTCGGTCTGGATGAGAAAGATAAAATTCAAGAAATATACTAAATGAAAGCATGCTAACGCGTATGATAAATAATATAATTGAGAGCCTAATAAAGAAATGGAACTTATTATCCAGATTTTTTATCTGAGTTAATGAAGTTGCTATGGGAGATTCTCAGAGTAATACTCGTACATATCCTATAAGTAAAGCCAGTGACCAAATAAGGTAAACAAATGTAGCTGTGGCTATATAAATATAAAATATTTTTGGATATGCTTGGAACTGAAAATATACTGAAGTATTAACACAAAGAAATCCTATGAGAGATATTAGCCAGTATCAAAATGCAGGGAATAAATAAAATACATGCCTTCGGAATGAAATATTATTTCCATCTCATAATTCATTTGAAAGTTTGACAAATCTATCTTTATTAATCCGTGTATTAAAATTGTATAAAATTTTCATAGAGGGTATTGTTATTAGAGTTGGGTCTTCCCCAGTTATCGGTTAGTTTTTCGGAGTAATTTTAAGATTTCTTTGTAGATATCTTTTCATTTTATACGACAATTATATCTAAATTCAGATTCTTTCAAATAATAATAAAAGTAGGCTTTCTTAATTCCATTGAATCTTGAGAGTCTTCTTTTTGTGAAGCTCCAAAATGATTCAATTCAGTTGATGTGTTGGTTTCATCTGGCAAATTCATTCGCTCCATGATGAACTCTATAATGCTTTTCATATCCAATATCCACAAGTCCATCATATGCAGGCCATCCATCACTATTTATCTCTGTATCTTCTATCTTTACTTTTCATCTGATTATAGGTAATAGAGTCTTCTTTTTTACATCAGGAACTATCTCAGTATATACTTTTCAGTTTCTTTTCAGGAGTCCAAATACTATTGTTTTCATTCCAGCTCATCTTCATCGTTTTCCACGAACTCGAGTAGGTCAGAAGTAAGATTCATCTATCTCCATAGTTCCACTCCACACTTCTGCTTTCTCCTTTTCTTGATTCTCAAATATACATTTACGAATATAGAGATACCAATCATCTATAGTTTTTGGATTTAAACCAATAATTTCATGTGTTTTTGAAGCGGGTAAATCCAGTGAAAAGAACTTGATAATTTCTCTTGTTTTCTTGTTTCAAATTCGGGATTTTTTTCGATACAGGTTTTTCTTCTCCATAGAGCCAGTATATTAGGTAAATAAATACCGTCAACTGGGGAAGACCCTAGAGTTTATCTATTTCTAGTTTTATTCCTCTTCTTCATTCAGTTTTCTGAGTAATGGAGAAAATCGGAAATATTCAAAGAGCTGAAGTCACATATATCGACCAACGAGTATATTGAGAAATACTACTAGGATAATAATATCTGGATAAGAAATGAGAAAGTATTGAAGTGCCTTATATTCGATGAGCTCGTAAATGACAAATGTAATGATACCGTATTGTACTATATCCATAAATCAAGATCGCCCAAGCATATTAATATCTTCTTGAAATATTTTATCTGCAAGGATTATTGTTATAAACAATGGAAAGATTATAAGCGGATTATCAAAAATAACGTAATTTATCAAGGACAACTCAAAGAAGTTATCTATGCCCAATATAAAGAGAAATAGGGCTATATAGAGACTAATGAGAAGTGCTCTCTTAGCATGAAGAAGAAGGTGTACTTTTCTAGCAAAGGAATTCACTATGAAAATCGAAAGAAAGGCGATCACAATAAAGATAAATGCGGAAATACCAAGCGAAGAGACTGTGATCGCAAAAAGTATAGGATAATAGATTCCAAAAACATTAAACCCAATCACTTGTTTGAGGATATTGAGAATCAGAACTACAAAAGTAATAGAAAGAAGAAATGCAAGAAGCTGATAGGAAAAACCTGCATAGGCCAAAAACTCGAGAAAGCTACTGAGACTATATACAGTATTTGATTTCTCATAAGAAATCTTTTGTCAGACTCATGATTCAGTCTCTCATCAAGATGATACACGGGTTATAAGTCCATAAAATTGATCCTCAGATATGAGAAATACTTTTGTCGCTCAAATTTGAGAAAGTGAAGAAGCTAAGACCTTTGAGAGAAGTGATCGAGAGAAATCAGAAATGACATATATCTTTTTCTTCGAAAAGCTTACTTGTTTTGCTTTTTGCAGCTTTACTATATCTGAGAAAAAACCAAGAATATCAGAAGATCAAATAATAAAAATATCACTCTGGTCTATACTACTCCAAATATCCTGATTTACTTCCGAGGTTGAAATATTGATCATATCAATATAACTTTTGTACAGGATATTTTTCTTCTCAAAAATATCCTTTATCCCCGTTTCAACTCATAGCCTTTTACTGCCAATATATGTAAGCATGCTTTCGTATACACGTATTTTTTTTATAATAACTCATTCACAAATATTTTCATTTGTATGTATTCTTGCTTCGAGTGTCACCTCTCATGGGGTTGTAAAATAACGAAGATATTTTTCCCTATCTTTTATCGTTTCGACGAGTTTCTTATCTCGTATAAGAGTATAGATCACAGTACCAGAAAAATTTGATCCACTTCATAAAGTAAGATAATATTCATGTGTAGACCCAATTTTTACTTGCTCAGGTCAATTTATAGAATATATATTACTACAATTGATTGGCACTATTGGAATAACATTCCCTGTCTCCGCAAAAGTAGAGGCAATAGCAGGGAATAGAATGATTATGAGAAAGAGAAAACGAATCATAGAAAAAATATTAAAGAAGTTCAAGGATTTTAAGATCTTGTATTTTTATTTTACCAAAAAATAATACATCGACATTCCCTCCAGTTTCGAGCCATTTTTTTACTCTTATATACCCATCAAGATATATCTTGTCTTTCTGGTAAGTGGTTCAAGGAGTTCATTTGGTTCATGAATGGGTAATTCATCGTTTCAGTCTTACTGTATCAGAAAAGAGTGATTCAAGTGATTTTTCTGGATAGAGCGTCCGAAGGAATTCGATCGTCTCAGAAAAAGAAAGAGTATCTGCAATCCCAAGAAGATAGTATTTAATGTACATAGCATTTTTTTCATATCCATCTGGAAGATGTGAGAATGACCTATGAATAGCAAAACCTTCTTCATCAGCAAGATAATATCCTGTACCGAATTGAAAGAGTTTGAGTCATTGTTCCTTTCCTGCAAGATACCTTCGAAAGTGTGTACCTATCTCGTGTGAGAGAATTGCATCTATTTCCTTTTCTCTTATTACAGCATTTTTGGAAATATAGATTTTTACCTCTTTGCCATATGAGACAGACATGCGAGAAAGATTTCCGCTTTCGATAGTAATAGGAATCTTCTTTATATTATGCTTCTCAAAATATGAATGGATAAAACTTATGACTTGATCTAAAGTCAAAACTCTTCAGAGAACAGCTTCATCATTTGCAGATTTTCCTTTCATCTCAAAGATCTTTTCTTTTGATAACTGAAGAAGTGTCTCGTCTGTCTTTCAGAAAAGAATAGTATTATAATGGAGAATTCTCTCAAAGTCCTCATTTTTATATGCTTCTACGAGAGAAAGTTTATTCTCCATTTCTTCTATTTTTTCTATGAAGAGATCTGCTATGATAAAACCTAAAGATTTGAACTCATATGCTTTCTTTGTAAGAGTCCTAAGAGAGTCTTTTATGAATTCAATTTTTGCATCATTTGGGAAATGGTACTGGAAAACAGGATTATATCCATGAGGATTTTTTATAAATTCATCTAAAAGTGCGAAATAATTATCAGGCTTCAGAAGTGATGAGAGATTTATCTTTTTCGAAGTTCGATATACCTCGTCGTCAAAACCAATCAATTCTTTTGTCCATTTTGCGTCATTCTCTATTTTTCTCTCAGGAATATATATGCTTGGATTAATAAGATAGTCCTTTATTGCATCCGTTCAGAGAATAGCCTTTCCATTACTTGACGATAGTACTTCAAAGTTTTCTAATACTATTGAAACGTTGAGGTCTGTGAGAATATGGGCTTGTTGATCTCAGAGAGAATCAGCAATATCTTTGGACAAATAAGAGTACTTCTTCGTCATGTCTACTTCAACACTAATTTCCTTATCTCATACCATTCCTCTTTGTTCAAGGTAGAGAATCTTTTTTCCTTTTTCAGAAAATAATGTTTCTGTATGAAATAATGTTTTTGCTACTTCTACTCATTTTTCTGGGGAAAGAATTTTGAGATCTTCTACTTTTTTCAGTCTTGATGCAAGAGGCACAAGATTTACATTTTGGATCTCTAGTCCGGCACGAGCATTTATCTCAAGAAGTTTCGGTCAATTCTTAGTAATTACCCAATCAAGAGCAAGGTATCCCAGTTTAGTATACATCTGAACTTGTGCTGAATACAGAAGAATATCATCCCAAAATGGAAGTACACTTTCTCTCAATTCCTCATATTCAACAGGAAATGTTTGAGTATGAATTTCTTTATTTTGAAATAAACTAATTACCTCTCCATTTGCTATATTGAGTCCAAGTCATATTCATCATTGTGCTAAATTTGCCTTTCCTCCAGAATGAATTGTAGGCATTCGAACCATAGCCGTTATGGGAACATAATTATACACAATAACTCGTATGTCTGCGAGTCCATACCTACAATAATAAGAGAAATCCTTTCAAGGAGTAAGAAGTTCTTCGATTACAACAGTATCTGATGATCCATAAAGTGAAAAGGACCCATAAAGAATATCAATCATATGAAGTTTTAACTCGTCTTCTGACCAATCTTCATTTTGAATAATATATTCATTTTGTTTTTTTTCTACTATCAGAATTCATTTTCAGCCACTTCATTTATTAGGCTTAATAACAAAATGGTCTGGTTTAATAGATTTAAATGAGAAGTTTTTTAAATCTTGCTTTGATGTAATAGTAATATATGTTTCTGCAAATGGAATCCCACGACTTGATAAGAAATGTTTGGTCTTGAGCTTACTATCGGCAAGAGAAATTCACTCGGTTGTATTCTTGGTTCGGATATATCGCAAGTTTCTTGCATTCATTCCGAGTATGCCATGGGAAAAGAATTTCATATACTTCAACCTTATGAAAATTACTAATTTTGTCAAAGTTGCATTTGACTTTAGAACTCATCATTTGTCTTGCTTTTGTCTTAGCAAAGATAATTTATTTTTATAAACTTGGTAAGTTACTATATTTTATCTTAATCATCTATGGACTCATCTAATTCTCCCAGCACGAAACCACTCTATCGCGGTACTCAGATTGTTTGGTATATTCTTGGTATTATAGAAATACTTCTGGCATTTCGTATTGTTCTAAAGTTATTAGACGCCAACGCTGCCGCCGGCTTTACCAATTTTATCTATAGCACAACTTATGCCTTTGCAGCTCCGTTTCTGAATGTCTTCAGGGTCACACAGATTCAGGGAAGTATCTTTGAATGGACAACACTTTTAGCGATGTTTGTCTACTGGGTGGTTGCTATTGGGATCGTTAATCTCTTTCTTATGGGAAAAACTGTATCCACGCCAGAAGCTGCAGAAAAACTCAGTGAACAAGAAAGCTAAAGAGAAACTAAAAAAAATCTTTCAAAGATTAAGAAATAATCAATCAAATAGACTTCTTTGATTGACGAGATGACAAGAGTGTTAGTTATATAATCTAATTTTTAATGAAAATTCAATGAAAAAAGTATTAATAAGCTCAGTATTATTGGGAATTACATTTTTAGTTTGATGTAATCAGCAATCAGAAGATAAGGTTGCATCAGTATCACCGATATCTGATATAGCAAATGATGATACTGCTAAAAGCGATAATGTTGTAAAACAAAATCCAGCAAAACCAGTAATGGTGTCAGCTGATTGAATAATTTATAATAATACTGAAAAGGATTATTCTATAAATTATCCTGCTGATGCCAAAATTGATCAAAGTGATTTAACCTGTGTTCAGATAAGCACGAAAGAATTCGGTTCAGTCTCTATAAATGTTGGTTCGTTGAATCCTTGCGGTGAACCGACTGGTCTTGGAGTGGGTGACGTTAAAATAAGCGAGAATATGACCATTGGATCTAAACAATATTTAGCTTCGGGCTATCGCGTATCTGATAATTCTTTCAGTTTTCAGAGTTTTACTGCTAGTGACACTGTCTTTGTAACATATGGTGTTGCCCATTTTGATAAAACTGATTCCAAAAATTGGAAGAATCTTGGTGCTTTAACTGATGCCGAATATCAGACCGCTCTTGATTCAGCTAGAAAAATAGTTTCAACATTACATCTTGATACAATTACGGAAAAAGAGCAACCTAAATAAAATCTAAATTACTCCATTCAAAAAATCCCTCTCCATCATCGAAAGGGGATTTTTGATATATATTGGCAGTCCCACTTAGAATCGAACTAAGGTTCTCAGCTTTGGAGGCTGATGTTCTAACCGCTGAACTATGGGACTAGAGAGGGAGCCTCCTCTGTGGAAGGCTTACCTTTTGGATCTATGGAATTTATTACAAGTTGATGAAATCTATCGAGATATTCTGAATACTTCAGCCACCCTCATACATATCATTTATTAATCCTTGAAGTTTGGAATCGAAATCTGGAGATAGAGTATTAGATGGTATATCTATAAAAAGCGACAATAGTATCATTTCCGATAAATTCTCCGACTTTCTGGTCTGGATTGACAACAAATGGCTGAGTGAGAAGAGCATTCTCTTCGCGGAACTTTGTCATCTTCCCATCAATAATCTTTAGGAGAATATCTGCTGGCTTGCTTGCATTCTTTGGATCCTGCTGCATGATAGCAAGCTGGATTTCCTTTTCTTTTGCGACAATATCATCTGATATATCAGTAGGGGAGATCACTTGAGGATTTGATGCGACGACGTGCATAGCAACTTGTTTGAGCTTATCAGCATCAGTACCAGCTTTTGCCACGACGACAGCAGCATTCTTCGCATTTGAGTGGACATAGCTTGCGATCACTTCACCTTCGATCTTTGTGAGAGTGCGAATCTGCATATTCTCACCGACTTTGAGTGTATATTCTGATGCTTTGAGTTCTTCAGCTTTTGCTATTGCTGATATATCAGAATCTGAAGACTTACGAATGTCGATAAAGTGTCAGAGCATAGACTCGAATACTTCATTGCGAGCGACAAAATCAGTCTCACATGATACAACTGCAACATAGGTAACTCCACCTTCTGTGACGATTTTTATTTTTCCTTCACTGGTCTCATTTCCAGCACGTTTTGCGGCTTTTGAGAGACCCTTCTTACGAAGAAGATCGATCGCAGCATCCATATCGCCATTCGCTTCGACGAGAGCATTTTTACAGTCAGACATACCGACTCCTGTTCTTTCACGGAGTTCTTTTATCATTTGAGCAGTTACCATATATTTTTGAAAAATTAAGATACAGAAAGAGAGTTTTTATTTTCCTGGAGTGAAAATATTTGAAATATTTAGTGTTTGGATAAATTTCTCTGCATTCTCATAGAGAAATCCTATTGTGTAATCTTTTCCAGCAAATGCTTGAAGAGCTAAGAAAATAGATGTAATAAAAAGTGCAAGATTTACGAGTGCGAGAATTAGGCTCAGCATCCAAAGAAATGATGTAATAATAGAAAGAAGAATCTCGACAACATTAATTGCGAATCCTTGCTTCATATACTTTACGACAAACGGAGTCTTCACATTCATGAGAAGTGGTACGAAGAACAAAAATGATGCAAGAGCGCCAGCGAGCTTCTCTTGACTTGATGCAGTAGAAGGAGTATCCATAAGAAAAAAGGGTGAGAAAAATAGAGATCCAAGGAAATGTGTATTTCTTTTTGGGAATATTATTATGCTTCTACAGTTTCACTCTTTTCTTCAGTTGCTTTTGGAAGGGGCATCTTTGGAGCAAGTTTCTCTGTCTTATTCCCAAGAGGTTTTTTCTCATCTGTTTTTCGTGCTTTGATAGAAGACTTGATCTCCCCGAGCATAAATGCAAGAGCCTTGATAGAATTCACATTGCATGGAACAAAGTAATCAGTCTTATCGATATCACCAGTAGAACCAAGAAGGGCAATAGTCGTGACGCCCATAGTATGGGCCTCTGTCAGAGCAAGATCTTCATAGTGACCATCGATGACAATGACGACATCTGGAGCACGCTTGAGATCCTTCACACCGACATATGCAGATTTGAGTTTCTCCAATTCCTTCATTTTTACAGAAATTTCTTTTTTCGTGAGACCATCGAGAATTCCATTTCCGAGAGATCACTCAAGTTCATTGTAGTAGGCAATTCGTTTTTTGATCGTCGTAAAATTCGTGAGAAGTCCTGGTACCCACTTCGAGCTCACATAAAAATGACCTGTAGATACGGCAAGAGCTTCGACGAGATCCTTAGTCTGGATTTTTGTACCGACAAAAAGAAGAGTCTTCCCTTTGGAAGTGAGATCTTCGAGGACTGCCTTCACTTCAGCAAGTTTTGCTGCAGTCTTATAGAGGTCGAATACATGGATACCGTTCTGAACTCCGTAGATATAATCTCGCATTTTCGGAGACCAATATTCACGCTTGTGTCCAATATGGACTGCGTTATCGAGCATACTCTTTACGAGCTCTGCATTTGACATAGAAAAAAATAATAAAAAAATAATCCTTACAGGAACTTTCAGTCAGATACGAAACCCTTAATTCCGCCATTCCCGCAAAAGCGAGAATCTCGTCAGGTAAGGGAGGAAGTATCCTTGATAAAAAGAAAATCCCAACTCAATCTTTCTTATTCCGAAAGCGG
>CAVXMT010000008.1:0-52704 GCA_963763105.1 uncultured Candidatus Altimarinota bacterium
CGATTGCAGATAAGAATGTACTTCCGTTTAAGGTGGACTATGTATCCACCGTTCGTGAAGCTGAAAATATAGAAGATAAGAAGGTGAATGATATAGATAGAGAAGCAGTACTTGCTTCTCCTGAGCGTCTGACAAATATTGTCAGTTATATTCGAGAACACTTTGACCAGAAGACCAAACGAAATAGTCACTATAATCTCAAGGACCGTAGAATGGCAGGATTTAATTCTATCTTTGCCGTCTCTTCTATTGATGTAGCCAAACTCTACTATAACGAATTCAGGAAACAACTTCAAGATCAACCAAGTGATAAGCAACTGAAGATTGCGACTATTTTTAGCTTTTGAGTTAATGATGCAGACGCCGATGGAATGATTGATGAGAACTCAGAGGATACGACGGGACTCGATATAACTTCAAGGGACTTCTTGGAATTAGCTATTGTTGATTATAACAAGATGTTCGGGACTTCATATGATACCTCTTCGGATAAGTTCCAGAACTATTATAAGGATGTAAGTAGAAGAGTAAAAGAGAGAGAAATCGACATTCTTATCGTGGTAAATATGTTTCTCACGGGATTCGATGCTACTACCCTCAATACTCTCTGGGTAGATAAAAATCTTCGGTTACATTGACTTCTTCAGGCATATTCCCGAACGAATCGAATACTTAATAGTGTAAAGACTTTTTGAAATATCGTATGTTTTCGTAATCTCGAAAAAGCAACTAATGAGGCAATCTCACTTTTTGGAGACAAAGAAGCAAGTGGTATAGTTCTCTTAAAGGCATATGCTGATTATTACAACTGATACAAAGATGAAGATAAAGATATACGAGGATATGAGAGTTTTGTGAATGAATTACTCGAAAAATACCCTATTGGTGAAAGAATCCTATCAGAGCAAGCTCAAAAGGAATTCATCAGACTCTATGGCTCAGTTTTGAGGCTTAAAAACATACTTGCAACCTTTGATGAGTTTGTAGGGAATGAAATATTGACAGAGAGAGATGTACAAGATTATCATAGCATGTATATAGATCTCTATGATGAATTCCGAAAAGGAAATGAAGAAGAAAAAGAAAATATTAATGATGATATAGTTTTTGAAATGGAATTGATAAAACAAGTCGAAATCAATATTGATTTCGTATTGGAACTTATCAAAAAATATCAAGGAGACCATAATAAAAATCGAGAAATACTCGTTGATATTAATAAGGCGATTGATTCAAGTGTTGAGCTTCGAAATAAGAAAGACCTTATCAATGAATTCATCACCTCTCTGGATATTCACGCTGTAGTAGATGAAGATTGGCATAAGTTTATCGAGGAGAAGAAAATCGAAGAGCTTGAGAAGATTATTGAAATTGAAAAACTCAATAAAGTAGAAACTTATTCTTTTGTGGAAAATGCATTTCGAGATGGTTGAATTCCAACAGCAGGTACTGCAATCTCAAAGATATTACCACCCGTAAGTCGATTTAATCCAGATGCTGGGAGAACCGAAAAGCGAGAAAGCGTATTAGAGAAACTTATTAACTTCTTTGATAGATTCTTTGATATATCGAGTAAAGAATTTAAAGAATAATAATTAATACTTTCAAATATGCTCACTGAAAAAGAAGTTTCAGAATATCAAGAAATCCATAAAAAGATCTACTGAACAGAAATCTCCAAAGAAGAAGCACTTACTTCAGGAACAAGTCTCATCACTCTTATGGAGGCAGTTCTGAAGGGAAACAAAGATGAACAATAGTAGGAGAATTACTTTTTGAAATCTACAAAAACCGTATAAGATATTCTCACCTCTCCCACATAGAGAGGACTTCTACAACTATCAGGACAGCGAGCATGAAATACTGAGACGATCCTGATGAACTTGCATATTATGGCAGTTCACGAAAGAAGGAATTCAAAGAACCTCACAGAATACTCAATCCCTCCACAGGGAAAGAGAAAAAAGGCTATCAAGATTGCTCTTACTTTTTCTGAATCAGACAAGGATAGAGATAACGAGCTTGATAGACAGATTCTGAGAATAGTATTTGGCAGATAACCCCTCACGGGGTTTTCTTTTTACAAAGTAAATTAAATCAATAATATATGCGTATGGGTACATTTAAAAACATTAATGGAATGGATGTATATTTCAGTCCACCAGAAGAGACTAATCTTCCTGAAGGAGTTCGATATTTGGATCATTGAAACTGATGTATTATTGATCTTGAAACTGAGGAATATATTTTTCCCGATGGAACGAAGATTTATACCCCACGAATAAAAGGTGATACTCCTGAAGAGAGGGCTATGTTGGAATGAGCAGAGGAGTACATCAAAGTTCTTGAATGAAAGAAAAAAGCATAAATCTCCAGAAATGGAGATTTTTTCTCTATAGTTATATAACCATTCAAATATAATAAATAATTGCAGTTATTCGTGAATCATATATACTAATACAGACTAATAATTTCGGCAATTATGTATCAAGATAATACTCAGAATATCCGTGTAGCATTCTATATCCGTGTATCTACAGAAGAACAAAAAAAAGACGGATATGGTACTGATATGCAGATACAAGGACTCCAAGATATGATAACCTATCGTAGCAAGGTATCTGGATGGACTCACGATAAAAAGAATGAGTACTATGATCTTGGATGTACTGGTGCAGATCTCAATCGACCAGAATTCAAGAGAATGATGCAGGATGCCAAGGATGGAAAATTCGATATGATAGCAGTATGGAAGATAGATAGACTATCTCGCAATCTCTCACACCTTCTCTCTACTTTTGAGATTCTCCAACAAAATAAAGTGAGCTTCTTCTCACTCAAAGAAAACATAGACTTCACCTGACCAATCTGAAAACTCACCTTTCAAATATTTGGTGCATTGGCAGAATTCGAGAGGGAAACTATCAAGACACGAACAAAGGAAGGAAAGATGGCATCGGCACGACTCGGGAACTATGTACTCAGTGGAACGCCATATGGATACAAAAAAGAAGACCAAGAAAAAAAGAAAAATAGATCTCTCGAAATTATCGAAAAAGAAGCTGGGTGGGTAAAGAGAATCTTTGATGAGTTCTTATCTGGAACGAGCTTAGAACAAATTGCGAAAATTCTCAACGATGGAAAGGTACAAAAGAATGATGCTAATCTCAAGAAAGATAAGTATACAAAATGGTATGGTTCAACGATTCGGTCTATACTGGAAAATCCCGTATATACAGGACGAGCTATATATAATTCAAAGGATGATAATGGTAATATAGAACAGATTGAAATACCAACTCCTCGACTCATATCAGATATAACCTATGAACTCGTCCAGAATCGTCTCTCTACGCTTGAGAGTGATGCAAAACGAGGATGAGGTAACAATGAGTATCTTCTCTCTCGTAAGATAGTGGATATGGAGACAGGGAGGAAATTTGTATGAGTACTCAGACAGAAAGATAAGAAAGTGAGCTATAGAAGAAAAAACTTCATATTTGAGGGGAAAACATATAAGAATATGGAAATTCCATGAGAGCCTATCGAAAAACTCGTATGGGATACTATCTATCAGATGATCAATCGTCCTGGAGAGTTATTTGCAGTATTCCAGAAACAATCAGTAGAAAACCACGAATATGATATATTCCTCAAAGAACGAGAAATGAACCAAAGAGAAATTGATAGATTGGAGCGAAAAGAAAATGAGATCGAGATGGATTACTATGATGGGAAAATGACTGAGGAAAAGAAGGATAATCTCGTAAATACAACGAGAAAACAACGAGAGTCGATAGAGCAACGCAATGAAGTACTTGATGAGAAAATGGATCTCATTGTCAAAGCAGAAGCAACAAAAATAGCTCTGGAGAAATTTCAGGATGGTTTTCAGACAAATCTTGAAAATCTCACCTTTGAACAGAAGAGACTCCTTGTGGATCTCCTCGTTGAATCTGTTGAGGTTACAACCGTTGCGTCGCAACTGAATCTGAATATCAAGCTAAGGTTCGACCAATCGAAGATAGCCAAAAATACACAAGGGTACGAACCTAAAAAAAGCTCTCCAGAGCCACAAAGTGGATCTGAAGAGCAAGATTCTGGTGTCTATGGTGCAACCAGCAGGGCTCGAACCTGCGACCTCCTCCTTCGCAGGGAGGCGCTCTAATCCAACTGAGCTATGGCTGCGGAGAAACTGAAAGCATGGGAAATATAGTGAGAACAGACAAAAAAGCAAGTCTTTCATCGAAGAATGAAATTTTTAGATTTTTATAGAATCTAATATATTGCCCGTATAGCAAGAATAAGCATTCCTAAAACTTCCTTGTTAATATTTTTACGATCTGTGACGAGAAATCTTCAAAGAAAGTGTGTTTTTGTTTTTTTGGAGAGCTCATATGCGACGATCTCGACATGCACATTTCCATATTTCTCATCGTCATGATGATAGCGAAATATAACACTGACGATCTTATCAAGTCATAAGGATTCATCGCGTATTCTGATTTTTATATCATTATTTCCGAGAAATATAGAATTGACAGTGAAGAGTTTTCAGAGTTCGAGCGTGAGAAGTGTCTCGAGTTCAAGAAGAGTTTTCTGGAGCTCTACTTTGAAATCTCTGAAGAATTTTTTTGATTTTCCTCATGTATCGACTGTACTGGATCTGCGAATTATATCAAGAGACATAGAAATATGATTATAAAAAGATTGCCCGGATCGAGCAATCTTTCATGATAAATCATTGGAGGCACCATCCGGAGTCGAACCGGACTACGAAGCTTTGCAGGCCACTGCATAACCGATCTGCCATGGCGCCTAACGCTCGGGCATTATAGCAAAAAAAATGGAAAAGCAAGCATAAATACATCTACACTTTCCCAAACTTCTCGATCATTGTACCGAGTTTTTCTATATTTTCTGTAAGTTCGATGATAAGTGGCTCCGTTCTCTTGGACTGGAGCTCAGTATTTCCTGTGAGAGTATCTGGTCATCCGACTTGTACTTGGACTCGTTGTCTTTGAGATTGAATATCCTTGAGTTCTTCTCGGGAAGCTTCGAGTTCAATCTTTTTCTGTTCGAGGAATTTCTTCAGAGATATGAGTGGAGTCAATATATCTTCTCTGAGTGAGCCTATATATTTCTCACTATCGAAAAGGTTTCATTTATTGGCCTTCTTTTCTATCTGTTCGAGCTTCAGGACATATCCTGAGATCTTCGAGAAATCAGAGGCAAGAGTAGCAAATCAATTTGAAAGGACAGAGAAATTCATATCTGTAGAGAATTCTTTTTGTATTTTTTCACTTGATTCGGAAATACGAGGAGTGAGAGATTGGATCTTGGATCAGAGGTTTCAGAAGGCGTAGAGGGGAGAAATAAGGTATAAAAAGTTTGTTAGAATTGTTGAAGTAAAACAAAGCGCAATAAAAGATGTTATTATAAGGTAATAATGATAGGTTACTACAGCAATGAGTAAAATATAGAGTAAACTTATCATAAAGGCTATGATGTACATATACATTCTTCCTTCGGAAACCACCCTAAACCCTGTAAAACGCGGATCTATATAGAAGTAATTTCCAATAGTAGTTTTTATTTTTAAGAAAAGAATTCCAAAAAAATCTAAGTAACTGATATACTCATTTAAGCTTTGATTGTTCTGTAAATCTCAGAATGAGATAAACTGATCCTTTAAGTAAAAAGCTTTTTTTGATCTTCAAAAAGTCCAAAGATATCGTCCTAGGAAAAACGCATAGCTTATGAATGGAATAAAAATTGCTACTTTTATAAAAACAAGTGATAATCATAAGTAGCCAAAAAGCAAAATAGGAATGGAAAGTAGTATATAAACAATGGCAAAAAATATAGGGAATATCAAAAGTGAAAGGAAAATATTTCCTAATAAACTCTGCCAACTCTTTATATTTTTTACTAAAAATCCCCTCCTCTCAAGCTCCTTTTGTTCTACTGGAGTGAGTCAGGAAGGAGAAATTTTTGTTTTTTGCATAGAAAAATAACCTATTTACAGCTAAACGTCTTCAGAAGTTCTACATAATTATCTGGTACTTTATCGAGCGTGAGAGAGACATGGAGAAGATAGACGCTCGTCCCACAGACACGCGCGACCTGGATGAACTTCATGAGTGGAGTCGTCGTATTGTACCTGGCTTCGAACACATAGAGTCTGGAAGTCTCGCTGTCTGCAAAGGTAAAGTCTTCATCACGAAGCTTCGTGTATTCGAGATAATTTTTTGTCGTCTGAATATTATTGAGTTCGCTATAGGATCGAGAAGTGACGATATTCGTAAGCGTGTCACGGAGAACGATGATATTATTCGAGAATCCATACTTCACATCTGGCGAAGTATACGCCATCTCGACAGTACCGACTCGTGGACTCGGGACATCAGTCGCTTTTACGAGGGTCCAGGTTTTTGGTATTTGCATTTTGACAGAATTGGTCTCAGAGAGGACTGTGTCACCTGTAGTTCCCGTCGTACCCGACGTCTGCGTACCAGGAAGCGTGCAGGAAGTGAGGAGGAATACAAGACCGACAATACCAAAAATTGGAAAACGCATAAAAAAGAATTAGAAAATTGAGCCCTTCAGATGAATGACAAGATTGAATATTACAAAAATCAGTGCGAATGCACCGCCGACAAAAATAGGCCATTTCTTCCCAGAGAGATAAATTTCTGATGTGTAGACAGAAAGCTCATAGAGAAACCATCCGATCACAATAACAAGAATGGAGTAGCTGTGATAGACAATCTGAGCGAGTACAGGAAGTGAGAGAAAAAAGAAAGAAAATCCACCAACGAGAAAAAGAAATGATGTAAAGTAGAGTGCGATAAAAAAAGCGAGCGTTCTTTTTGCGCTCAAGAAGCGAATATCGCTGTATTCAAGAGGAGTTTTATGGAGTCTTTCGATGATATCCTTGATTTTAGGCATATTTTCTTATAATGTGCTCGTCATTATATAGAAAAATGCCTCTCACACAAGATAAAATCAAACATTTAAGAAAGCTTACCGCCCTTACTACTGAGGATAACGTCAGCATTGATAGTGTTCTCGACTCATTCGAAATGCTCAAGGATGGCGATCTTATACTTCCTAAAAATATCGAAAGAAGTGGTGCATGAGTCCTTCTTCCACGAGAAGATATCGTTTTTTCTTCATCAAGTACAAGTGATGAGCTTCTTGCTTGTACTGGTCAGAAAGTCATCTGACATCAGATAGCACTTGGAAGCATAATGACAGATAATTGATAATTTACAATTGATAGTTGACAATACAATATGCAAGAAAACTTTGTTAAAAATAAATCGTTTGAGTTCGCACTTAAAGTTATAGAAATTGGGAAAATTTTACAAGACGTAAAAAAAGAATACATTATAAGTCGTCAATTTATCCGATCCGGTACTTCTATCGGTGCAAATATACGAGAAGCCGAACATGGTGAAAGTAGAGCAGATTTCGTTCATAAAATGAATATCTCTCTCAAGGAAGCAAACGAAACTGAATATTGGGTAGAACTTCTCTATAAATCAGATTATATAGACTTGGAAACGTATACTGAGATAAAGTCATTACTCACCGAGATTATTAAGCTTCTCATTTCTATTGTAAAAACGACAAAAAGTAGGTAATGTATTGAGGTATTAGAGATTATCGACTATCAATTGTCCATTGTTAATTTTCAACTGTCAACTATCAATTGTCACTTATCCATTGTTAATTATTATTCCATGAATTCGAAATTCCTCATTATTATTCTCTACGCTTTTATTTTGACTTTTGGTTTCCAATATTTTTTCGGCGGACAAAAAAATGCTTGAGCACCAATTGCTTCTGATATAATCCTTTCAGTACAAAAGGATTCTCTGACGATTCCCAATCTTCCTCATATCGAAATTCTCAATACGACGGCAACAGGGGTAAGTGTAAATCCATGTGATGATGTGACAATCACTGTGAATTCCACTCCACTCTCAGATATTCGGACCGTTGCACCTGGATTTTGTGAAAAACTCAATGTAGCCCCAAGCGGAAAAGCAGTTCTCTCATTTGCAAGCCTAGCTCAATCAATCGCGAAGCTTCCATGAAAATATGTCGTCTCACTCAAGACTCCTCTCTGAGATCGTCTCGTCACCTTTGAAGAGTCAGTTCCAGGATCGATTCGAACACTTCTGACGAATATTTTTTATAATCCAATTTATAATTTCTTTGTCGCGCTTCTCATATTTCTTCCTGGTCATTCTCTCGGCTGGGCCATCCTTATCATCACACTCATTATTCGAATTATTCTTCTTGTTCCACAGCATCATATGCTGACAAGTCAGAAGAAACTCCAGATCATCCAGCCAAAGATCAAGGAAATCCAAAAGAAATACAAAGATGATCAGGCAAAGCTCGGCATGGAAATGCTCGAACTCTATAAGAAAGAGTGAGTGAATCCTATGGGCTCATGCCTTCCTCTCCTTATTCAGATGCCAATACTTATAGGGCTCTATTGGGTAATTTCTGGAATTACCGATCCTTCGAACTTTTACCATCTCTACAGCTTCTTTGCTGGATTTGATCCGAAAAATATAAGTTCTGTATTCTTTGGACTCAATCTCCAAGGTGTCTGAGGTATAATCGGGCTTCTATTCTCTCTGATACTTGGGATTATTCAGTACATTCAGGCAAGACTCTCTTTTGCCTACAATCCTCCAGCAAAAAAAGAAGAGAAGAAAATCGAAACAAAAACAGGTGAAACTCCAGAATTCGCCCTTGATCCAGATATGATGAAAAACATGATGCTCTATATGTTTCCTGTGATGATCGCTGTCTCAGCATATTTCTTCCCTCTTGGAATCGGTTTGTATTGGTTTATCGGAACACTTTTTGTGATCGCTCAACAGTGGTATGTGAACAAAGTAGCAAAAAAGAAATAATTACCAATGTTTGAGCGTGCTGGTCTCTCTGTAGAGATCAAGGGAAACGGGAGAGAATAGACTCACTTTCATTTGACAAGCAGATTCATTTTTATATAATCCGCGCGACTCATGGCGAAAGCCAGATTTTTATATCGTTATTATTCCTATTTCATGCCGAATACAAAGTCAGCAATCAAGGCTCTCAAAGTGAGCGAAAAGAAGCGTTCTCGCAATCGTCGCTACAATGCACTCACAAAAGAAAGTGTGAAGGCTCTCGAGGCACTTCTCGCAACTGAAAAAAAAGATGCGAAGAAAATTGCAGAAGCTCTCTCTACAGTATACTCTCGTATTGATACTCTCGAAAAGAAGAATATCCTCGCGCAAAATACTGCAGCTCGCCGTAAGTCTGGGTTTGCAAAGATGGTAAAATCTGCTAACGCGTAATTCATGAATCGACCTTTTCCACAGAAAAAAAACGAAAAACGCATCAATGAAACGATTATCGCTCGAGAACTTATCGTCATCTCTGAGGATGGTGAAGCTCTTGGAAAGCTTACTCGAGATGCAGCACTCAATCTCGCATGATCGAAAGATCTCGATCTCGTGGAGATGGGTATGCAAGATGGGCTTCCACTTGCCCGCATCATGGACTATGGGAAGCACCTCTTCAAACAGCAGAAACAACAGACTCACAACAAATGAAATGCAAAGAAGACAGAGCTGAAGACTATGAAGCTCACCTATAAAATAGGGGATCATGATCTCGATGTCAGACGCAACCAGGCTGAAGGATGGGCAAAAGAATGACATCCTATGAAGATACTTCTCCAGCTCCGAGGTCGAGAAAATCAATATGAAGATCTTGCGGTAGCTCGTATCGAAGAATTCATTCACTCTCTCGAATCCATCTACAAAAAAGATGTCAATCAGAAAATAGCAAAACAAGGAAACAACTTCAATATCACACTCTATCCAAAAAAATAATCTCTAACTTCTTCCCTTCTATGAAAATGAAAACTCTCTCCAGCGCCAAGAAACGTGTGAAAATCACCGGAACTGGAAAATATATCGTAGGAAAAATCGCAAAGCGACATCTTCTCAAGGATAAGTCAACAAAAGCAAAAGGTCGTGATAAGTACGGTCGAATCCTTCCCGAAGCAAATCTTGTTGCCGCTCGGATTTCCCTTCCATACGGAAGATAATATCTGTTTTTCTATTTCCAATTCTCTCTAATCTTTCCCCTCTATGACTCGTGTAAAACGTGGTGTGATGACACACAAAAGACATAAAAATATTCTCGCTCTCGCAAAAGGATTCCGCAGAATGAATGGAAATGTATACTCTCGAGTACGCAATGCCATCATGAAGTCTGGATCAAATGCCTATATCGGACGCAAGGCAAAGAAGAGAAATTTCCGCCGCCTTTGGAATATCCGTATCAACAATGCTACTCGAGCAAATGGTATGAACTATTCTACATTCATTCATGCAATGTATGAGAAAAAGGTAATGCTCAATCGTAAAGTTCTTTCAAATCTTGCTATTTCTCATCCTCAAGTATTCGAGAAAGTCGTCGCATTCGTGAAATAAAAAATAGTTTACCATTTCAAAGGAATTTCTTTGATGGCGCACAATAATAATCTGACTCGTCTTTTCATATAAGATTCTTAGGGATTAACTAGACTCTACTTCTAAAAATAAACTCTAAATTCATTCGGATCCTCTGAATTAATGGTAGTTCTGGTAGTGGCTCTGGTCGGCTTAATCTTTTTCAGGTATATTGTGAGATTTTCATAGTAAAATATTTAATTAAATAGTAATATACGATATATTATAAATTAATCAATTTTTTCGTGAGGGAAAACATTGTAAATTCCTACCAAAGTATACAATGGCTCTATGTTTCAAACACTTCTTTCTCTCGATAGAGATGCTCTCATCTGGTCTCGCGGACTCGTAGGACCAGAATATAGCCATTTTATCCAAGTTGCTGGTGAAATCGTCGTTCTCTGGTGAGCACTTCTTCTTCTCGGAATGTGGCTCTACGGGGTATATCGAAAGCAAAATTCATACAAAATTCATGCTTTGGAAATCTTTAGCGTTATCATAATTGCATTTCTTCTCTACACTGTTGTCAATTTTGGTATGGACAAGTGGCGACCTAGTCCTGGGGAGATTGCATGAGCAATTGCACCACTTATTCCACATCCTCTCGATAATTCATTTCCATCAGGTCATGCGCTCTTCATGGCATCTCTTCTTGTCGGACTCTTCTTCAGATTTCGATATAAATCTCTCATTCTTATAACTACAATTTTAGGGATCATAACTGTATCAGCACGAGTAATCGGCGGAATTCACTATCCAGGAGATATTATTGGTGGTTGGATTTTCTGAGGTATTGGTGGACTTGTCGGAGTTTTCTTGATACAAAAATCATTGTTTCAAAAATATATATTTCCATTCTTTATCCGAGTAGGAAGCTGGATCAAGCTCTAGAAAATCTGGTTCGGTAGGTCTATATCGTATTGTGGTCTTTTTAATTATCAGTTTTTATGAGTCTTCCGTTTTTTGCGGGCATAATTCTTCGACATGGTTCTCATTTCTTATTCATCCAACGAGGAGAGAAATCAAAACATTGGCCACTCTACTGGGGATTTCCAGGAGGAAAAATAGAGTTAGGAGAATCTCCACTCAATGCTGCTATTCGAGAAGTTCAGGAAGAAATCGGAATAACAGTCAAAGAAAAAGATATCATAGGAAGTATTATCATCAAGTGATACTATAGTGAATGAACACGCATAAATACTCTCTATCTTGTCGATTCATGGGAATGAATGCCAGATAATCTTGAACCGAAAATCCATAAAGGAATTAATTGGTATACACTTGATGATCTCCCATATCCGATCATACCGCATGTGCAGTGAGGTTTTCTCGCTCTTCTAAAATGAGAAGAAGTTTTTGAGTATCATGGTATTGTCTAGTATTTCTCTCTTTCTTTTCTCTCTATTTTAGCTATACTTGACCTCTATGATAGATAAAGAGAAATGAACATATAGTAAGACTTGGAAAGGGAAGGAATATAGACAATCTTCTTGAAAGGAAAAAATTGGACTCCTTTCACTCTCTCAAAAACGAGCAACTGTCGAATGTGAAGATGGAGAAATATATTATATCTTTGGACTCAGAACTGCTGGCTATGTCCATGGAGATAAGGTAGTGATCGAGCCGACCCGTGAAGCGAAGGAAGGAAAGCTTCCAGAAGCTCGTCCGACGCGACTTCTCACTCGATCGAAAGAACCACTTCTCGCAGAATGTATTCTTTTACGAGGGAAAAAGAATCTCCGTATTCTTCCAGAGCTCTGAGGACTTCCGATCGAAATTAGTAGTCTCTCAGAATCCGCTGAAACTGGAGATCTCTACATTGTCACCTATACTGGAAAAAAGGAAGGAAAAATTATGAGATTCTTTTGAAAAAAAAGTGACCCTGCTGTTAAGGAAGAAATTCTTCTCTTTCGCTATGGAATACGGACCGAATGGCCTATCGAGATAGAAAAAGAAATTATAAAGTCTCTCGAAATACTTCCAGAAAATAAAAAATCACCTCTTGATAATGCTCTCTCTGGAAAGAGTACAATCCCCAATAGTATCAAAATTTCTGACAAGACACTTTTTCCAAGAATAAAAATATATGGAAAGGAGCGATTTGATTTTCGAAGTTGGCCGACGATGACAATCGATGGTGCAGATGCGAAGGATCTCGATGATGCCATCTCTCTTGCTCAGTATGAGAATGGCGATTTTCTTCTCGGTGTCCATATTGCTGATGTCGCAGAATATGTGAGCCGGTGAACTCATCTCGATCGAGAGGCAAACCTTCGTGGGACAAGTGTCTATATGCCAGGTCGAGTCATCCCAATGCTTCCAGAAATACTCTCGAATGATCGCTGTAGCCTGCATCCATGAGCACCAAAGGCTGTCCTCTCTATTCTCATGCGCATAGAAAAAAGTGGTCAGGTAAAAGAATCCTTTATTACGGAATGAATAATCGAAAGTATACACCGTGGAATATATGATGATGTTAATCAGTTGATAATTGAAAATTGACAGTGGATAAAAAAGGAGGAGGAACTGTGAACTCAATGGGGTTTGGGGGAAGAAACTGTTTGAGTCAGATGAGAACAGGAAAATGCAAGGCAAAAGCGAGCGAGTTTTTCTTCCACCAAAGGTTTTGGTACTTTTCCCTCGAAAAGTACAGAAATTGGACCCTGAAAAGTACAAAGCGATACCCTTAAAGATTTTTATTCACTCTATAAAATCCTTGAAGCTCGCAGAAAAAAGGAAGGGAAAATTCTCTTTGAAATGACAGAATGCTATTTCACACTCGATGAGAAGAGAAATGTCATAGGAATAACAAAACGTGAACGAAATGATGCACACATGATGATCGAGGAGTTCATGGTCCTTGCCAATGAGGAAGTCGCAAAATGGTGTGTTAAAAATAAGCTCCCATTTCTCTCACGTGTCCATGGTGTTCCTGATACAGAAGATATGAAATCTCTCTCTGAAATTCTCGAAAACTTGTCACTCGCGACGAGACTCGAGCCTCACCATATTCGAGATCATCTCGAACAAATCACTGATCCAAAAGAGCGATATCGTCTCTCACGACTTCTTCTTCCGAAGATGGCAAAAGCATTCTATGGCGATACTCCAAAATGACATTTCGGTCTTGCTCTTCAATATTATAGTCACTTTACTTCGCCAATTCGTCGATATCCAGACCTTCTTGTCCATCGAATCATCAAGGAATTTCTTCATGGAGACTTCTCGAAAGAGGATAAAGATTTTTATACCCGGTCGATGAAACGAATGGGGAAAAGCCTCTCAGAGAAAGAAAAACAAGCAGAAAGTGTCGAACGTGCGATCGACTCACTCATGATGTGTCGATATATGTCTGACAAAGTCGGACAATCTTTCGATGGCATTATCTCATGACTGACAGAGTCGAATATCTATGTCGAGCTCGACAGTGGGATTGAGTGATCTATCTTTCTCAAGTCTCCTACCTACAAAAATAAGGGAACATTTATGGCAGTCGATCCAATCCGTGGATCTCTCAAGAATAGAAAATGAGAAGAACTCTATCGTATCGGCAATGATATTCATATAAAAATACTCTCTGTCGATCTCGAAGAGAGGCGAATAGAAATGAGTGAAATATAAAACTAGATTCTTCGTACTCCCTTTCTTGTATTCGTAAATCCTGATACTACTTCCCATTTCTCTCCCGTCTCTTCTTCGAGAAAGCTGAGAAGCTCTGCATTTGCTTTTCCATCTTCAGGGACAGCCTTGAGTCTGATTTTGATGCTCCCATCATCCATCACTCCAGCCCACTCAGTTTTTCGGGCTCTTGGAATGACTTTTATTTGAAGCGAGTGAGTATCTTTTGGAATCTGCATTTGCGAGAAAGTTATTTATCGATATAAATATTCTGACTTTTCTAAGCTCTAAAGTCTAATTTCTAAAACCAATCTTGTGGATTATAAAGTTTTTGGCTGTAAAACCAATAAATATTTTGCGGAAAAATGGCTCGTCCACCCATATCTATCTGATAAAAATGGATATTTTATAGCATCCTGTATTGTGACAGACAATGCGAAGGCAAAGTGGATCAAACATGCGAGAAAAATTCTCCCATCGCTCACAGGAAAAGAAAAACTCTTTCTTTCTGGATGTGGAAATATTCGAAATGGTATTGTCGATCCTGCATTTTTCGAAATCTACAGTGAGCTTATCGACTATCGCGAAAAAATCGAAATACTTCCTGAAGATCCTGATGATTATCGTATGACACAAGAAGAAAAGCGAGAAATGATGAAGACAAAAATACGCTCCCTACGGAAGATTGCCGGAAAAGAACTCTTCACAAGAAAATATATGGTAATCCAGACTGGATGTGACAATTTTTGTACATTTTGTTTGACGGTCCAAGCACGTGGCCGACACAAATGGCGACCGAAAGAGGAAATCATCGAAGAAATCCAAACATTTGTCGGAGGTGGTGGCAAAGAGGTTGTCTTTACTGGAATCAATCTCGGAGCATGGTGAGCGTCGACATCGAATAATTATAGTGAGTCGCGGATCATCGAACTTATCAAAGCGGTACTCGTCGAGACGAATCTTGAAAGACTCAGAATATCATCACTTGGTGTCGAGTTCTGTTCGGATGCTTTAATTGCTATTTTTGCGAATCCTCGCATTAATGCATATATTCATCTCTCGATTCAATCTGGTTCATCGAAAATACTCTGATCAATGAATCGACACTATGATGGCGATCGACTTCGTGAGGTTCTTGAGAAGCTCAGATGACTCAAACGAGAAGATAATGTCATGCTCAATATCTGATCTGATCTTATTGTCGGATTTCCTGGAGAAGACAATGATAATTTTCTCGACACTCTTGAGATCATAGAAAAATATAGAATCACTCAACTTCATGCATTTCCTTTCTCTGCGCATGTTGATCATTACTCTGTCCCTGCTGGAAATTTCTCTCTACAAGTGCCAAATCATACTGCGCAAGCACGACTCAAAAAACTCCTTCGCGCTGGCGAAGAAGCTTTCGAGGAATTCAGAAAAGAGAATATAGGAAAAACGCTTAGGGTTCTTGTGGAGAAAAATTGACAGTTGAGAGTTGAGAGTTGACAGAAAAATACTATTTCTGATCTAGAATCTAATATCTCTTTTTCTGGCTGGAGCGAAAACTATATCCTTTGCAATGAAGAGAATTTTCTTCCTTTTCATCATCAAGAAATAGCAAAAGGGAAAGTTATTGTAGGAAAGTTATTGTAACGGAAAGGATCAGAGCTCACTATTTTCCTACTTTATCCATAATAGTATTGATCACCTTCATAGGAACTTGTTCGAATTGTGCAATAATACTACGAACATGATCAGCATATGAGAGAATACTTTCTACGTGATCGAGCATCTTGTATGTCCGCCAGAGTATCATCGTGAGTGGGACCGAGAGAAATATAATACAGACGGACAGAACAACATAGAGAATATCAAGAGTGTTCATAGAATAAATAGTTAATAATGGAAAGTTATAATTCTCAAAAGAAAACTCATAAACAGTATATTCAAGGAGATTATGAAGTACAATTTTTATTTTCCTGCAAGTGGATCGATGGTCTCTGATTTTTCTTTTTCTGTTTTGAGGGTTTTTTCTTTCTCTGATTCTGAATTATCAACTCTCAACTCTCAACTCTCAATTGAAGTATAGTTTCTTGTCTGCCACCATTTGAGTATAGGCTCAACATCAGTACAATGGAAAGTCTCTTCACCAATATACCAGACTCGCATATCAACTGCTGTTGTCACACCAAGAGACGAGATAATATCTGGCGAAGCTGATGTTTCGACAAAACGAAGCTCCGTAGCATCACTCCAAGCTTTTGTAGCCCAGACCAATGAGCGAAGAAGTATTTCCCGAGAGAGTGGATCTTTCTCATCATAACATATGACAATCAGACGCTTGCTTGTTCGAAGTGCATCAAGTTCTGAAAGTGTTTTGAGTACGATCGGCGTACTTTGGAGTTGTCTCTGTGTGAAGTCGAGAGTTTTTATTCCCATTTCTTTTGTCTTATCCACAAGAGGATCAAGTTTTTTGATATAAGGTTGTACCTTCTCAAATAAAGGATTCATTTTTGATGTGAGTGATTTCCAGTCCATAAAGAGAAAATAAAGAAATATTAAAGGGTTTCAAGTTTTTTTATAAGTTCATCTCGTATAAATTCATGTTTGTCTTGCATCAATTTTTTTCGTCTGTCATAATTCTTCTCAAGGCGTTCCCACATTTTTGTAATACGTTCCATATTAATTTGATTTGGTCGTAGAATAAATTCTTCCATTTCAAGAGTCATAATAAGTGTTTCTGTTTTTGGTCAATATGAAAGAAGAAAAAGAGGAATCTCATGAACACATGCAAGTACTGCTGCATGGAATCGCATACCAATAACCGCATAAAGTGTCGAATATACTTTGAGAGTATTCTGAATTGTTCCGGTAGTATTATATGTTTTTCAGCGCATGACTCGTTTTATGAATGTAATATCATTTTGTTCTTCATTTCCTGATGTCGTATGTATAAGAAAAACAGGATCATATCCTTGCTTAATAAAATATTCATATATCTCTGGTATAATCTCCTCATTATCTCAAAGAAATCCTCATCGAAATGATATACCAATACGTTTTTTTCATGGAGGTGGAGGAATTAATACCGGCTTATAGAGAAATCAAATATCAGGAATCTCTGAACAAGGTATTTCCAATGCACCAAGAAGTGAAGCACTTCTCTCATCTCGAACAATAATAAAATCTCCCTTCTGAAATATTCTCCTGAGTTGCATTTTATTAGCAGTTTTTTTGACCTCAATGCTAATTCCAAGAAAGATAATTGTAGTTCCTGAAAGTCGGGCAAGTTTTATACGAAAAAACCATTGCATGATAAGACTCTTAAATGAAGTTCCTTCTTCATTATCAAAGAAGATTCCTCCACCGCCTATGATAATAATATCAGCATGGATTATGAGTCAAATATTATTTAGAAAATAATAAATATTCATAAATGGATTCCTCCAAAATGCGTGCGGGAAGTATGTGACAAATGGAGCATCTGGATCTGAAAAAAAAGCACTTTTTTTATCATGTGTTAATATCTTAAAAGAAACTGCAGTGCCATAATGTTCTTGCAAGAATCGAAGCTCTTCCTGAAGAATTATCTCATCTCAAAGATTGTACGATCATGTTGCCGTCATGAGAAGGACTTTCTTCTTCTTAAACATGCCTCCATTGTAAAAGAAATAGTAGCTTTATGCAAATTTTTCATTTCCTCTTTCTAGACTATATATTTTTTTAATTTTTAGTTTTTATTTCATAAGTCTGATAAAAGAATACTTGCATAATAAGAATCAAATATCTTGTATTCATCTGAAAAATAAATACGATATTATCGCCCATACCTCTTTACTTTTAACCATACATCATATGAGCAATTCTCTGAACAAGGTCCAGATTATCGGGAATCTTACTGCAGAACCCGAGGTTCGTGAGACTCCGAATGGACAAAAAGTTGCCACATTCTCTGTCGCGACCAACCGTAAATGGAAAGATGCAAGCGGAGTTCTCCAGGAAGATACAGAGTTTCACAACTGTGTCGCATGGCGAGGTCTCGCTGACATCGCTGAGCAATACATGCACAAAGGGAAAAAAGTTTATGTCGAATGATATCTCAAAACTCGAAACTGGGAAGATACCGCATGAGTAAAAAGATACAAAACAGAAATAGTTGCAGATAATGTAATTCTCCTCTCTTCTCCTTCAAGTGGTAGTGATGGAAGTTATAGCGGAAATAGTTCAAGTACTTCAGCCGTTAACGATTCTGCTCCAGTGGAAGAACCAAGAGTCAAAAAATCAAAACCAAAAGCCGAAGAAGAAATCTCTATTGAAGACATCCCGTTTTAGACTAATTCCCCATTTGGGGAATTTTTTATATCTTAATTCTCTTTTCTATGATAGATGTCGTTATCTTTACTCCGGAAACTCGTGCACTTAAAAATATACCTACTTCGGGTAAGTATAGTATTTCTTGAGATCCTGAATATTATAAAGAATATTTTGCAAATCTTGTAGAAATGACTCTTGATGATATTACATGGAAAAGAATTCTTTCTATGGATATTGAAAAACTTCCTGGTTTTCTCAAAGAGCTTTTGAGTCAGCACAATAATAAAGTGCTGAGAATTATAGATATTCCCAAAAAAGAAATGCGTCTTGCAGCATAGTTATCCTAAATTCAGACTCTCTGTCTCTGCCTTAAGATTATTCTCAACCTTAATTCGTGGATTGTAGTAATTATAAACAAGCTTGATAAGGTCTTCTTTCCCTAAAATTTCTCCCTTAAGACCAATTGATTCAAGACTCATTTTCACGGTCGAGGCTCGTTCGAAATTCCCCTTTCTCATACGCTCAGTACGAATACGATTCATACGAATGTCTGCGACAGATTCTTCTTGGCGAAGAGCATTCCAGAAATTCGAAAAGAATCCAAACATATCGGTTTTTCTCACACTATTATTATTCTCAAGATCAAAGGGAACGATAATATAAAATTCTTTCTTCATAATCTGGGCAAGATCTATAAGATTCGTAAGAAAGTCTACATATTTATATGTTTGTTCTTGAAGAAGAGCGTTTTGTTGTTTTAGAGCAATATTCTTAAGGCGATTAATATATGCTTCTATATCGACCTTAAGGGAACGAATGACTATCTGAATAGGAAAACTGAGAGAGTTCAGAAATCTCTGATATGAGATAATAATAGCATCTTGTTCTTCAGTACTTTTGAGGTTAAAATTCAGAGCATTGATCTTAAGAATCATACGAGAAGAGCCATCCTTCATAAGGATGATATTGTCCCTGATTTCTGAAAATGGAAGGTAGCGTTGTGTACTGGAATCTTTTGATGGTTTCTTTCCAGTTTGTACGATAGAATTCGTAGACATTGATAAAAGATTTAGAGTTTAAGGATGTTCTCTGTCGCTTCGTCATTCATTTTTGATTCAAGGGTTTTATTGCTCTTATGTTCGGTGGTATCTCGCGGCATTGTCACATAGCCAATCTCAAGATCATCATAGCTATCAGTCCCCATAGACCAGGTACGAAGCTTAGAATTGAGTGCAAGACGAAAGAAGCTGAGTATAGCGGGTAAAAATGTCATTTCAGAAATTTTTATGAGTGCTATAATTATGCCAATGACAGCTATTATAACCGCTGGAATAAGTGCAACTTCTGGTCATACTTTTGGCTCAAGCGACTGAAATATTCCATAGGCAGCACCTCACCATACCATCATAATAACAAGCTGTCGAATAGAAAGTCCAGCAACTATTGTGTCTTCATTCTCGATTTGGATGGGAATTTTATATTGCATATTTTTATGGTGAATATCTCCATTAGTATACCCTAAGACTTCAGAATCCGCAAGCTCTTTATTTGGATTTCTTTTGACTTTTATATCCTTCATCGTATAAATGGTGCAGTTTAGTCGCTATTGGAAGTATTCATTTCTTTATTATCAATTATATTATGTTTTCATTTACCAAAAATCGCTTCCGTTTCTATACTATCGCTGGTGTTCTCATTGTATTATCACTCCTAGCACCATTTCTTCTTCCTGGTGGAGTCAATCTTGGTATCGACATGACTGGGGGAATACAGATAGAATATGCTGTAGACTGAGGAAATGCTAAAGTAGTACAAGATATGGCGAGGATTGCAGCTCTAGAAATACAAAAGAATATTAAATTCTCTGGAAAAGAAGTCATGAATGGGATTACTGTTTATGGTATTGCTGGAACAAGCGCATTTGTCATCGAATGAGGATTCAATCACCCTGAAGGATCAAGCGAAAGTGATATAGAAAAACTTAAAACGGAATTCAATAAAACTCTCACTGAAAAACTCGGCGCTTACAAAGAAGCGAAAATCACACAATCTCGCTATGTAAATATCGGAGAATCATTTGGAGCATATATCAAAAAATCAGGATATATCACACTCACGCTCGCTATTCTCATGATTTCATTTTATATCCAATATGCTTTCCGATGATCAATAGCTGGAATGGCAAGTTGGCCATTTGCAGTTGTGACAGGAGTTTCTCTCATTCATGATATAATTATTGCTTTTGGATTTTATGTATTGGCATCTTTTTTCTTTCCAGAATTCAAGATTGATACATTTTTTCTCACGGCAATGCTCACAATACTCTGATATTCGATCAACGATACTATCGTCGTTATGGATCGAATCCGATCGAATCTTCATGACGGTGAAGGGAAGAAGATAGGACTCAGTACTATTATAGATAAAGCCATTCATGATACTATGAGTCGATCTCTCCTTACCTCTTCGACTGTCTTCATTGTTCTTCTTGCTCTCTTCTTCTTTGGTCCTGAGAGTTTGAAGGGATTCACGCTTGCTCTTTTATTTGGTACCATCGTCGGTACATACTCATCAATCTGTATAGCGTCTCCTCTTCTTATTGATATTACAAATAGCAAGAAATAAAAATTGAACGGATACCGCAAAATGGATAATTGATAATCAAAACTGAGAAATAGAAACACCTTATTCTCTTCATTATCAATTATCCATTATTAATTGTAAATTTCTATGCTCTCTTCCCTTCTCATCCGTGGATTTCGTGGATGCTCTGAGAAACATCTGGAACTTGAAATATCGACGGGAATTATCGGAACAAATGGGTCTGGTAAAACACATATCCTGGAAGCTCTTCATATAGCAAGTAGTGGTTCTTTTGCATACTTGCAAAGCGCACGAGATGAAGGAAGCTTTTTTGAAATTCTCTTCACATCAGAAGTATGAGAGAAGTCTTTCTCGATAGAACGAGAATGAGGGAAGGATATTCATAAGGTACAATGAATAAAATTGAGTGGTAAAAAATATCGTGAACAACTCCCCTTTAGAACTGTCTTTGTCTCTCCTTTTGATATGAACCTTTTCTACTTTGCACCGAGTATGCGACGAGAATATATCGATAGTATATTGGCACGGACATTTGCCCAATTCACTCAAGTACGAAGAAAATATGAGCTTATCATACGTCAACGAAATGCTCTTCTCAAAAAAATTCGTGAATGAGAAGCCAGTAAAGATGATCTCAATTTCTGGGACAACGCCTTTTGTGAAATAGCGATTACCTATAATCTTTATCGAAAGAAGTGGAGAGATTTTGTCGAGGAACAAATGGAGCTTCTCCATTCCTTCCTTCCTCTTTACAGCTTAAGATTCTCATATGATTGTAGGCTTGATGAATATGAGTGAGCGAATAGTGAGGAAGGTCTCGGAAGGTATTTTCTAGAAAATCGTGATTGAAATATTCTCTCAGGACATACACATATATGACCACATCTTGATGATTTTTCATTTTTTATAACAAAAAATGGGGAGGAAAAACAGGGAAATCTCTATCTTTCACGATGAGAAAATAAAACACTTCTTCTTGCACTCAAGCAAATTGAAATTCTTTTTATTAAGAAATACTTAAATCTTCCAATTGTCCTTCTTTTTGATGATATCTTTTCTGAACTGGATGAGGCACATGCAGATATTATTATAGCTCAATTTAATGGGGATCAAGTTATTCTCACGAGTCAGCGAAAACTTCCAGAAAATGAAAAATGGCAGAATTTTTCTTGCATAAATCTGGAGAATCAATAGTATACAAGCAATTGTGAGAAATTGTGTCTTTTTCTCTTCCCATTCGAACATCTTCATCTGTAAAATTCTATGTACAAAATCTTCTCTTTTCTCTTCCTTGGAATTATTACTCTTTTCTGTCTCCCTTCCCTTGCCATAGGTGCAACGACACAGAAAATCCATCATTTTACTATCATCGCTCCTCCGACAGGGAAAATTGGTGAAGCACTTGATATCACTGTAGAAGCAAAAGATAAAGATGATAAGCTTATCTCAGATTATCGAGGTTCCGTATACTTTCAGAGTGATACTGATTTTGGTGCGACAATACCTGCACAAGGAAGAAGTGTTCAATTCAAAGAAAGTGATAATGGTTCTCTCAAGCTCAGTAAATGAGTCACTTTCAAACGTGTAGGAAATCAGGTACTGACTGTCACTGACGCTGTCGAGGATGCGGGATGATCTATCACGATCAAGATCGAAGAAGGTGCACAAGTTACATCTACAGGAATAACTGAGTCGATCACAATTACCACTCCAGAAAAATGATCTTCTGTAACAAGCGATAATGTAGATGTAAGTGGAAATACTAAGAGAAATAGTAAGGTCATACTAAAACTTAATGGTACTGAAGTAGCCACTCTTGTATCAAATGACTTAGGAGTATTTACGAAGAATCTCACAAATATAACTCAAACAACAAATATTTTATCAGCATCCGTTCTTGATGGGAACAATATTGTTATTGGAACAACAGAAACATCATTTGGAATGATGAGCTGACAACCAAAATTTTATAATATTTCTGTCTCACCGAGTCTTGATGTAGAGACAAGTACTGGTATTATATTTACAGTTGATGCTGAGCCAGGACTGACGAGTGTTTCTGTCGGGATTGATGGAAGCATTCTCACAGCACGAGAAGAATCTCCTGGTAAATATATAAGCTCGACGACAAGTCCTGCAAAACCTGGAACATATCCAATACAAGTAAATCTGAAAAATGTTCTTGTCAAAACCTTCACGAAAGATTCAGCAAGTATTCTCAATGTAGTCGAGAAAGTTATCCCTATTATTCCTGTCGTTACTGCAAAATTCAAGAATGTCCAAGCAGTTACTGAATGATCAAAAATTATCTTCACCTTTGGAGTAGAGAATATTCCTAGCGGAGTAGAAAAATTCAAGATTGCTTATGGAGAAAATGCTGATAGTCTTACAAGTGAGGCTATTACTTTTGTGAAAGAAAAGATTACTCAGCCTGATTGAACGTATAAATGGTATATCGCCAATCTTCCAGTAAAGGCATATACATTCAAAATATTTGCTGTCAAAAGTGATGGCTCATTGGTACCAGATCTCTCATCAGAAACTCTCAGTGCAACAATCTGAAAATGATCCTGTAGTATTGGAAATGTTGGAACAATCTCTGTTGCCACTTCAAGCGATAAAAGCATCCTTTCATGGGATTCTCTCTCTGGAGCAATCTCATACAATATATATCGTGTGACTGCTGCGAAAGACTATGAGCTTATTCAGAATACAAAAGAAAATTCATATACTCTCTATCTTTCATCTGGAGCCATCGTCCATGAAGATTTCGCTGTGAAGGCTCTCTGCGACGATAAGACAGAATCTAGCACCCCTTCCATAGCATCAAAAGTACAGACATGACCTGGAGCTCTTGCAATTCTTGTCATCATATCTGCACTTCTGAGCATATTCTTTATACGAAGAAAAGTATATTAGGATCCTCTTTTATTGGCCTTATCAGGAAAGGAAGACTTTTTGTTTGACAACTTCATCCATTTTTATATAATCCCGGGGCTTTTATCGGTAGAAGATTGTTTTTCGCGTCTTCTATACATTCATTCAATTCTCTAATATACACTGACTATGCTCGGAAAACTCAAGAAAAGAAAACGACTCCGTGTACACGGATTCCTTGCTCGCAAATCTACAGTTGATGGACAGAAGGTTCTTCGTGCACGTCGCCGAAAGGGTCGTCACATACTTGCTGTAAGTTATCCAAATCGATATAAAAATATTCGAGGGAAAAGTAAGCACCATAACGTTGCTGGAGGAAATGCTCGTATCGTGACCTTCCCTGGTCTTACAGAGCGCTTCCGTGGCTAATCTTCACTATGATTGCAAAGAAGTATCGACTCACAGAATATGAACTAAGAAAGGTTTTACAAAAAAAGAAGCCTTTCTTTTCGTATGGTCTTATTGCTAATACTTTAGCGAATAAGCTCTGACATGCCCGCATTGGAATAATATTCTCTGGAAAACAAACTCCATGAAGTGTGAATCGCAATCACTTTAGGCGATATATATATGATCTCTGTCGACCTTATCTCGATAATCTCTCTCTCGATATCGTATTTTGCCTCAAAAAATGAAAAATTCTCGACCATAAAAAACCTGAATATAGAATCGAGCTTGGAAAAGATATAGAATTCCTTATGAAGCTCATGAATCGAGAAGTTCCAAAAAAATAATCTCTCTGCAATTCAGAGAGATTACTTTATTAAAAGTATTATGATATTTTTTCCATCATGACTTCAATGAGGACTTCTTTTGTCTGGGAATCCAAAGTTCCTGTTGCAGTAAGTCCATGAGATCTTTGAAGAGATTTTACTGCTGCTATGGTACCAAGTCCCATTATTCCTGTGTCTTTCCCACGAAAATATCCACTTGTCTTGAGAGTTTTCTGAAGTTCTCGAACATGAGATCACTGTTCTCATTTTTTAGGAGATTGAAGGGAAAGAATTTTTTGACTCGTAAATTTATATGTATTTTCCCACTCTGTTTTTTCTGATATAAGAAGTGCCTTCTCAGCTTCTATCTTCTGAAATTCTGCATTTCGAAGATCCAGATAACGAGCATGTTCTGTAGCAATGCTTGCTCGTGTACGCGGACCATAGACTCATGCGCCATCATCTTTCTCCGAAGTGATAATATTATGATCTATCTGAAAAGAAACAATCATTTCTTTTACATTTCATCCATCAAGAGTATATCCGAGATCTGCAAATTTTCCAAGAACAGTAGCATCAAGAGGTCATGATAGAGCTACTCATACTGAAGGAAATTGGGAAAGGTCAATCTTTCCAGTATCAATATCCATAAAATCAAAAATCTTTTTTTCTGTATTTCCCGTAATCGTAGCTTTTACTTTTCTCTTTCCCCATATCATTGCTCGATGAAGACCTGCTTCACCATACCCCATCCAAATATCAATACGATCATATGTTTGATTTTTTTCTCCTGCTGATACGATAGCACCTCCACGATCTTCTACGATTCATATTCCCATTCATTGAAAATCAAGACGAGTTCAAAATTCATATGTTTTCGGTGCCGCGACCATTCCAGTAAAAACCGCTTTTCCGCTTGCCCCATGAGTTCCATTCCCATTGAGAGCCTTTTCAGCTTCATAGTTGCCTCTGAGATAGAAGCTTTGTCATGGAAGTGGAGAATAATATGCTGTGGCCACAAGTTCTTTTGTTTCAGATGGAGTAGCATAGCCACTCATAGGAAGAAAGGAGAAAAATGCGACAAAGGCTGTGAGAATATACGTATATTTTTGTATATTTTGGAAAAACCATGAAGATTTTTCATAAGAGACGAATACGAGAGCGACATCTTGGCGAATATTTGCTCGAAGGAGGCTACTCGCAGAAAGCGAGGGAAATGAATACATGCAAGGATATTAGGAATAAAATTTCTTCTATGCAACTCATAATTTCTTCTTTTTTCCAACAACTACACGGATATTATATCATATGCTTATTCTATCTAGCAAGAATAATACCTTGACTCTGACAGAGATTTATTTACTTTCTATCTAAAATTTAGATAAATGTTCATTTTACGCTCTTTTATTTTTTACAGAAAGGCTCTATAGTGAGCCATCTGGAAGTATTTCTCATAAAAGAGACGCAAATAGTATCGAAAAAGTAAGGAAAATCAAAAAAATCTTTGCAATACTCTCGACTTTTCATATACTGCCCGAGCCTGGAAAGGCATAATTTTTTGGTATGGCGGCCATAGTTTAGTTGGTTAGAACGCCGGACTGTGAATCCGGAGGTCGTGGGTTCGAGCCCCATTGGCCGCCCCATTTGAAATATAATTAAATTCTTAATTTATTTCTTAACGTTTATTTCTTAATTCTTTTATTTTTATGTCAGATTTTGCAAAAGATCTCGCTCAGAGTGCTCCTATTCAGTCATTTCAGGTTGGTACTATTGTTGCTGGTACAGCTATCGTCGCGAATCAGAAAATGATTCTCGTCGATCTCGATGGTCAGTTTACTGGTATTATCACAGGAAGTCATATGACGTCTTCTACTGAAGATACTTCGAATATTCAGCCAGGGAGTCGTATCGAATCCATAGTCATCGGTGATGATGCACACAGTGGACTTATCCACCTCTCTCTTCGTAAGGCAAGTCAGGCAAAACTCATAGAGAAGCTTCATTCAAATTTCGATACGAAAGAAATCATTACAGTTGTGCCAAATGAGGCAAACAAGTGAGGACTTCTTATCGATCTTGATGGAATCAAGGGATTTATCCCTGTCTCTCAGCTCACTCCTGCTCATTATCCTCGTGTCGAATGAGCCAATGCAGAAAAGATTCTTGAGCATCTCGGGAAACTTGTCGGAAAACCATTCCAAGTTCGTGTTATCAATGTCGATCAGGGAGGAAAGAAGATTATCTTCTCTGAAAAGGCAGCAATCGAAGAACAAAGAGCAGCATCAATGAGGACAATTAAAGTCGGAGATATCGTCGAAGGAAATGTCTCAGGTATCCTCACATATGGACTCTTCGTGACATTCAATGGAATCGAAGGTCTTGTGCATGTCTCTGAGATCGATTGGGGTCATGTGAATAATCCTCATAAATACGCTCGTATCGGTGACAAAGTGACTATCCAAATTATCGGAATCGAAGGGGAAAAGATATCTCTCTCAATCAAGAGACTCAAGGCAAATCCTTGGCAAGTCCTTGCTGATAAGTACCAAGTCGGAGATATTGTCGAGGCACCAATCCTTCGTCTTTCTCAATTTGGTATATTCCTCGAGCTTGATGGCGCAATATCAGGACTTATTCATCTTTCTGAGATCCATTCAGATATGATGAAAAATCTTGAGGAAAAGGTCCATGCTGGCGAGATGATGAAGGCTCGAATTATTACTTTCGATCCTGTCGCAAAACGTATCGGACTTTCTCTCAAGGCACTTGATCCAAACTATGTTCCTTCTGAAACGCCAGTAGAAATCCCGGCAGAAGCTCTTGAAGTATAAATTTGTATCATTTTCAAAAGCAAAAATCCCCCAGAATTCTGGGGGATTTTCTATAAATAATTTGCCTTTTCCAAAGTTTTTTCTATAATCCGCCTACCGATCCAGTAGAGAACGAATAAGCACCCATAGCTCAATTGGAAGAGTAGCGGTCTTCGAAACCGTTGGTTGTAGGTTCGAACCCTACTGGGTGCACCATAAAAATTCAAGAAGAAATTAGCCTCAATAATTTTCGATTCAATCTTCAATTTTTATTTCAGAGTTTCTTCGCCCGGGTGGTGGAATGGTAGACACGTACGCTTGAGGTGCGTATGCCGAAAGGTGTGTGGGTTCAAGTCCCATCTCGGGCACCATGAAAAATCAGATCTCGTTCGTTAGAACGAGATTTTATTTTGCATAATTTGTACAAGATTGACTTGAACAGAGGGCTTTTTCGAAACGAAGTGGAGAAAAAAGAAAGCCAATTGAATTTGGCTTTTGTGCCCGAGCCGTCTCTGGCAGCGAGTGAAACGAGCGAGAAGAACAAGTCCCATCTCGGGCACCATCAGAAAATAAGAAGTCTCGTTTATAATAACGAGGCTTTTTTATTCTTTATTATTTTTAAGAAGACCAATCAAGAATAATAAGAGTAGCAGAAAATTGACTTTTCTTCCTAATTCCTCTATAATTTCAACATGTTCACTTCCCTTATCCGCATCTACCACTCAACCACATGTACTCGTGAGAAATTTAAGTGATTTCTCGAATGACTCGCAAAACTTCTCGAGCATGAGCATTTTGTCTTTGGTCTCTCATACAGACGTGGAGAGTTTGCCTATTCACTCTCGGGAAATGAGACGGTAATGCAGACCTTTGAATCCAAGCTCTACACGGAATTTGGAGAATTTCAGCTTACGAATGATACAATGAATATTGATGCATTCACTTCTGGTAAGTCCGTCATTGCTTCGATTGACCTTACAAATAGCTGGTATTTTCCTTTTGCTCTGGATAGCGAAGAAGAAGAGACTGACTTTATGAACAAATTCTTTCGAACCTTTGATACACTCAATCCTTCCACAGACAAAGTCTCATTTTTTCTCTCACTTGAGCCATTTGAGCCAAAAGGTCTCGGGTTTTTCCTTTCGACTTGGTGGCATGTGCTTCTCTTTAGACTCAAGCTCATTGTGACATTTTATCGATATATTTTCGATAAACGTGCTCCAAAATGATGGAAATCGAAAGGATTTCATTTCTATCATGAGAAACTTGGGGAGGAACTTTTTCATACGAAATTAATCGTCGTCGTCGAATCAGATACACAGAAATGAGCGCATCGTATCGCAGAGAGATTTTTTCATAATTTTTCTCTATTCAAAAACCCTCCTCTCAATGAATTCTATCACCAGATTACTCCTCTCAGAGATACCAAAAATATCGAAGGTATTATAAAACAAGGGAAATTCGAGCTTATATTTACTCCTGATGAGATATCTCGTCTTTATCGATTCCCGACCGATCCTGCAAGAGAGACTGCTCTTCTCAAAATCAATGCCCGCAAGCTCGCACTCCCTATAGGAATGCCGATACTTCCATATACTCTTGAAAAATGAGACATTATTGTCACGAATCACGATCCATCACTCGCGATATTCGCAGAATCAGATTATCGCAGTGTCCGTGTACCTATTGGAATATATGATGAAGATAGACTCAGACATATGTATGTCGTAGGAAAAACAGGGGTCGGAAAGAGTAAATTCCTCGTCTCACAGATGATAGATGATATTACTTATGGAAAGTGAATTGCCGTCGTCGATCCACATGGAGATCTTATCGAAGAAGTCATGATGCATATTCCTGAGAGTCGAAAAAATGACGTTATCATCTTTGATCCCACTGACATAGAATATCCTTTCTGCTTCAATCCCCTTACTGTCGAAGTGGGAGAATCGAAACAAATACTCGCAAAGGGATTTATCGATATATTCAAGAAATTTTTCTGAGCCAACTGGAATCCCAAGCTCGAACATGTTCTCCGTATGCTCTTTCTTGGTCTTCTCGATGTACCAAAATCAACGGTATTTGATATGATCCGCGCCCTCACTGACAAGGACTTTCGCTATATAATGATCGAACATATCAAAGATGATGTCGTGAGAAACTTCTGGACCAATGAATTTGCTGGATGGTCACAACAATTCAATAGTGAAGCTATCATGCCAATACTCAATAAGGTCGGGCAGCTTCTCTCGATCGATATGGTAAAAAATATCTTCGTCTCCAGTGAAAATAAGCTCAATCTCAGACAAGCAATGGATGAGAAAAAAATCCTTCTCATCAAGCTTCCAAAAGGACGACTCCAAGAAGAGATTATGGGATTTCTCTGAGCAATGCTCATCACAAAAATCTACCAAACCGCTATGGGACGAACAGGCACAGACAAGAACTCTCGCGTTCCATTCTTTCTCTATATTGATGAATTTCAGAATTTTGCCACAGAGACATTCTCCGAGATACTCTCAGAAGCACGTAAATATGGTCTCGGACTTACTGTTGCACACCAATTTCTCAGCCAGATCCCTGAATATCTCAGACACGCTCTCTTCGGAAATGTAGGAACACTTGTATCATTTCGTATATCGGCCGAGGATGCGAAATACATGGCAAGTCATTTCGATCCTTATGTCAGTGGATATGATCTCGCAAATCTCTGAGTTCGAGAAGCATATACGAAAATGCTGGTAAAATGACAAGTTCGTGACCCACTCTCTATTCGTACACGATATGTCGAAGACATCATGATTGATCCTACTCATGTTGCATCTCTCTATACGGCTTCTCGTGCAAAATATACTCGCTCTCTCAAAGAGGTACAAAAAGCGGTAATCGAAAAACAAGAAACAATTTCTAAGCTTGAAGAATTTGGAGCACCGATACTCTAATTTTCCCTTGTAAAAAACCTCAAATCTCTCATAATGTGGGGGATTTTTTTTTCTTTATGCACCCAATCGCACCAAACGAACATCTCATAGAAACCAAAATTTGCCGCCATTGCGGGAACGGTTTTAATATAACTAATGCGGATGAAGATTATCTGGAGAAGCTTTCTCCGACGATTGCAGGCACGAGATTTCCTCTTCCACATCCGAGTATGTGTCCTGATTGTCGAAAGATACAACGACTCGCATGGCGAAATGAGAAGAATATTTTTAAGCGAAAATGTGACTTTTCGGGGAAAGATATCATTGCCATATATCCACCCGATTCCCCATTCATTATCTATGATGAAGATATCTGGAAATCTGATGTCTGGGATGCAAAAACATATGGGAAAGATTTTGATTTTTCTCGATGATTTTTTGAGCAATTTTGAGAACTGATTCAAAAAGTTCCTCTCGCTTCAAGGGCGCTCATGAATCCTGTAAATTCTGATTATTGTAACGCGTGAACTGCTCTAAAAAACTGCTACTTAATTTTTAGTGCGAATATTTGTGAAGATGATCTTTATTGTGTTGATATCGTTTCTTCCAATTCTTGTGTCGATTGTTTTGGTATAATTGACTCAGAAAACTGCTATGAATGTATGGTAGCAACCAATTGCTACAATGTTGAACATTCTTATAATATAAAAAACTGCCGTGACGGAAAATTCCTTCTCTCTTGTGACGGATGTAGTGATTGTTATGGATGTACAAATCTCACCAATGCTCAATTCTCTCTCTATAATGTTTCATATTCCAAGGAGGACTATCTTAAAAAACTACAGGAATTATCTATCCTTACTCTTTCAGAAGAAAAGAAACAGTTCAAAACATTTTATGAAAAGATATATACAAAAAAACCACTTCCAAATATAGGATCTGAAAATATAATAGAGAGTGAAAATGTCTTCGATAGCGAAAATGTGAGCTATAGTCGGCATATTCGATGAGCTCAAAATATACGGTATTGTCAAAAGATGCAAATCCCAACAGTAGCTTTAGCGATGGATTATACTGGATTTTGAAATATGGTTGAGAGAGTATACTATTGTCAACAAGTAGGAACTCATGCTATGAATGTTTATTTTTCAACTGGTGTCTTTGGTGAAGTATCCAATATTTTTTATTCTGCATTTTGTCGTGATGGTGTTCATAATTGTTTTGGATGTACATGACTCTCGAGCGCATCATATTGCATTCTCAACAAACAGTATACTAAGGAGGAATACGAAACTCTCGTTCCCAGGATTATAGAACATATGATTAAACTCTGAGAATGGTGAGAATTCTTCCCTGCAATATTGAGTCCATATGGATATGATCACAGTGTGTGTCAGATAATTAATCCACTTACTGAAACTGAGGCTCGAAGCCAAGGGTTCAGCTGGTCATGATATGAGCCGCCATTTCCAAAGGTAGAAAAAACGATTCAGGCTCACCTCTTGCCAGATGATATCACAAAAGTTCCCGATGATATCCTGAATTGGGCTATCGAATGTGAAGTGACGAAGAAGCCTTTCAGAATCATCAAACAAGAACTCGAATTCTACAGAAAACACAACCTTCCAATTCCTCATAAGCATCCAGATCAGCGATATATTGACCGATTACCTTGGTATTTTAATTATTAGTAACTTCATGTACCCCATTCCTCTGTGAGAACATCTTGTAGAAACTAAAACTTGTCGCCATTGTGGCGAATCTTTTCCTATTACGGACAAAGATATGGAGTTTTACAAGAAAGTAAGTCCAACTTTCGGTGGGAAGAAATATCTCATTCCTCCACCAGCTCTCTGTCCAGATTGTCGACAACAGAGGAGGCTTGCATTCCGAAATGAGAGAAAACTCTATAAGAAAATATCTAGTAAGAGTAATAAAGAAATAGTAACCCAATTTAGCCCTGATAAAGATATTCATGTCTTGTCTATGTCCGAGTATTATTCGAATTCATGGATACCCTCCTCTCTCTCAATAGATTGGGATACTAGAATGATGCTACAATTTGATTTTCTTAATAAAAAGTGTCCAAAGATTAGCCTATTAAGTGACATTATATCTGAAGAAAATAATAGCCAATATCAAAACTGATCTTCCAGAAATAAAAATTGTTATCTTATATTTTGTGCAGGGGATAATTATGATTGTGCATATGGCTATTCTGTAGACTATTCTACTGATTGCATAGACAATACTTGGTTGCGTGATTGTGAATGATGTTTTGAAAGTATTGATTGCAATAATTGTTACGCTTGTTTTTATGTTCAAAATTCATCCTTTTGTAAAAATATACGTTATTGTTATGACTGCATAAATTGCTCTTTTTGTTGGGGATGTGTAGGATTAAGAAATAAAGAATATTATATTCTAAATAAAGCTTATTCTAAAAAAGATTATTTTGAAGAACTTATAAAACTATGAAAAGAGTGAAATCTGCCTGAATTTCTAGACACATACAAGAAACTGCGTCTTCGATATCCTAGACGTTTTGCAACTATAGATTCATCTATTAACTCAACTGGAGAATTTATATATGATTCATCTAATATAAAAGCATCAATCAAAGTTTATGAAAGTCAAAATTGTGCATATTCATCAAAAATAGTAAAATGCACAGATTGTTATGATCTTGATAGTTGGTGAGATTCATGACAGCTTATTTATGAGTGTATTACTGTATGAAAAAATGCGTTTAACTGTATCTTTTCTAATAACTGTTGGCCTTCTTGCTCAAATCTAATGTATTGTGATTCTTGTATTGCATGTAGTTATTGTATACTTTGCACGGGATTAAAAAACAAATCCTACTGCATTCTTAACCGTCAATACACGAAGGAAGAATATGAATTACTCGTACCAAAGATAATTGAACATATGACTCGAACTGGTGAATGGTGAGAATTCTTTCCATCTTCTCTGTCCCCTTTTGGATACAATGAAACTGTAGCTCAAGAATATTTTCCTCTTTCAAAATCTGAGGCAATAAAAGATAAAGTATTCAACTGGTCAGACTACGAAGCCCCTTTCCCAAAGGTTGAAAAAATAATCCCAGCTTCGAAACTCCCAGAAGACATATCAAAGATTCCAGATGATATTCTTAATTGGGCAATCGAGTGTGAAGTAACAGGAAAGCCATTCCGTATCATCAGACAAGAACTCGAGTTCTACCGTAAGCATAATCTTCCTATACCGAGAAGACACCCAGATCAGAGACATTTAGATAGAATGAAACAGCGGAATCCAAGAAAACTCTTTGAGAGAAAGTGTGATAAGTGTCAGAAAGATATGATCACGACCTATGCCCCTGAGAGATTAGAGATTGTATATTGTGAGGAGTGTTACAATAGAGAGGTAATCGGATAAAGTGCATGCACTTCGACGCTTGAGCAAAGAAGCGATTGGATAGGTTTGCAAAAAGAAAGAAATTCCTCATAATGAAAGGGAAATAACCTTATCTATGCCTCTTGCTCGCATTTGTCGCATTTCGTGAAAATCTTTCGAAATAACCGATCAAGAACTCACATTTCTTGAGAAGATTTCCCCGACTTTTGATTGAAAGAAATATACTATTCCTCCTCCAACTCTCTGTCCAGATGAGCGCATTCGCAGGCGTCTCTCATGGAGAAATATGTATGCGCTCTACAATGCAAAGTGTGCTATCACAGGAAAGCCAATTATCTCAACATATGCTCCGAACAGAGGATATAAATGAACTGATCAGGAGACTTGGTGGTCAGAGGTCGAATGACTTGATTATGGAAGAGAGTTTGATTTTACAAAATCCTTTTTTGATCAATTTGGTGAACTGCTCAAGGATGTTCCACTCCCATGCTTATCAAATGGCTATGTTGGAAATGAAAACTCTGATTATGTACATGGAACTCTCAATGTAAAAGATTGTTACTTGATATCTAATGCTACGAATGATGAGAAGTGCGAATACAGTGAAACGATAAATGGGAGTACCTATGTTTTTGATAGTTGTTTTGTCTTTGATTCATCATATTGTTATGAATGTATCGGTATTACACGTTGTCATAATTCCCTCTATCTCGAAGAATCTGAAGACTGTAAAAATATATATTTTTCATACGATTGTCGTGGGTGTAGTGACTGTATATTTTGTTTTTGACTTGATAATCAGACGTACTGTATCAACAATGAAAAAGTCAGCCAAGAAGAGTATGAGAATTTTTTATGAAATTTGAAGCTTCCAGATGGAACTCTCGATCTCGAAAAAAGTATTCCCACTTTTGAGAAACTCAAGAAAAATAGTCCTCCCAATAATCATATTATCGGATCAGAGAACTGCACTGGAAGTTTTATCAAATTTTCTCATAATGTGATTGAGGGAAAAAATATAACAAATATGGAAGATTCTATGTATGTACGGCATATGAACTATTCTCGGGATTGTTATGATTGCTTCTCTTGGTGATGAGGAACGATTGGGCACCCATGAGCACAAAATTGCTATGAATGTTGTGGCATAGGAAGTGGGGCAACTTGACTTATATGATGTTTGGCCGTATGGGAAAATACAATACATGTCTACTATTCAAATACATGTGTTGGCTGTCAGGAATGTTTCGGATGTGTTGGGCTACGCAATAAAAAATACTGTATCTTCAATAAACAATATACCAAAGAAAAATATGAAATCACTGTTGCAAAAATCATTGAGAAAATGATACAAGATCATGAATGGGGAGAATATCCAAGAGCATCTATAAGTACCTTTGCATACAATGAAACGGTTGCCTTTCTTGATTTTCCTCGAACCAAGGAAGAAGCCCTGATGGAATGACTCTGATGGAATGATTATGAAAATCCTCTCCAAAAAGTGGAGAAAACTATCCCTGCTACAAAGCTTCCCAGTGAGGTATCGAAGATTCCCGATGATATCCTGAATTGGGCAATTCTCTGTGAGAGCACAAGTAAACCATTCATCATCAATCGCATGGAACTTGAATTCTATCGCAAGATATGACTCCCAATTCCGAGATTTCATCCTGATAAACGACGAAAAAGAAGACACGGAAGAAGAAAGTAATTCATATTATGTCAATTACAAAGGCTTGTCGCATCTCGTGAAAAGAATTTACTGTCTCAGATTTTGAAATAGCACTTTTGGATAAGCTTTCTCCAATAATTTGAGGGGGAAAGTTTACGCTTCCAATCCCAACTCTCTGTCCTGAAGAACGAGCAAGACAACGTATGCTTTGGAAGAATTATTTTTATTTGTGGAAAGGTAAGTGTGATAAGACAGGAGCTTCTATAATCTCTACATTTTGACCGAAAAATGGATATACAGTATATAATCAAGCATCATGGTGGAATTGTGAGTGGAATGCGATGGATTATGGTATTGATATTGACCTATCAAAAAGTATAAGTGAACAATTTCATACAATATTAAAATCTGCTCCTCAAATGAGTCTGGATAATGCTTATAAAGAGCTCGAGAATAGTGAATATATCAATGGAAATGGCTGGTCAAAAGATTGTTATCTTATCTCAAATGGAAATAATAATGAGCGTTGTCTGTATGCTTGGACGATTTTCTATGCGACCAATGTACTAAGTTCGAATTATGTAACATCTTCTGAAAATTGCAGTTACTCTGATCATATTTGAAAGTGCTACAATGTACATTTTGCATTTGATGCGAACGAGTGTCGTGATTCTCGATATATATTTTCTTGCAAGTGATCTCACTCACTTCTTGGTTGTGTAAATCTCGAGAATTCATCATATCAGATACTCAATACTCCTTGCACAAAAGAGGAATATGAAACTACTCTCTCGAAACTTCAACACAATGAATCTTTTTGTAAGGATTTTGAAAACAAGTTTCTCGCACTTGGAGAGAAAATATGAGTACAAAAAAATATAACAACCTGATCAGAGAGTTCAACAGGAGATTTTTACTATGATTCAAAGAATTCACTTGAATGCTATGGTGTAAGTAACCTCGAAAATTGCGCATACCTCTATGATATAATAAGCGCGAAGGATTCTATGGATATCAATCAGTGGTGAGATAATATCAGCCTCTCGTATCAAGCAATTGCAGTAGGACGCAATATATCAAATATCTATTTCTCTGCAAGTATATGGGAAAATGCTCAATATAACTTTTATTCATTCCAGTGCCAAGCTTGCTCATATATATTTGGGTGCTATGGCCTAGAAAATAAGTCATATTGTATTTTTAATAAGCAATATTCGAAGGATATTTGGGAAGAAAAAGTAAAGGGAATCATTCATTCCATGCAAATAACAGGAGAGTGGTGAGAATTCTTCAATCCAAGATTCGCACTCTATCCATATGATGCTTCATATGCTATGGATCGTTTTCCGATAACGAAAGATGAAGCACTCAAGCAATGATTTACATGGTCAGATTATGAATCAAAACCTGAATGAATCACGAAAACAATTCCTGCAAAAAAACTTCCCTTTGATATTCGTGAAATTCCTGATGATGTTCTCAATTGGGCAATCCTCTGCGAGAAAACCGGAAAGCCATATAAGATACAAAAGATTGAACTTGATATGTATCGTAAATTTGGAATCCCCATTCCTCATCTTCATCCTCTCGAGCGAATACAGAGATTTTTTGAATGGGATAGGAGAAAGTTTACTTTTGATTTCTAGCCGTACAGAACAAATATGTATCCCATTCCGCAGAGCGAACATCTCATAGAAAATAGAATCTGTAAACACTGTGGAGATTCTTTTCCTATTACCGATAAAGACTTAGAATTTTATGATAAAGTTTCGCCTATTTTTGCTTGAAAAAAATATAATATTCCAACGCCTACTCTTTGTCCTGATTGCAGGCAACAAAGAAGGCTTTCATTTCATAATGAACGAAAGCTCTACAAGAGAAAATGTGATGCGACACGATCTGATATTATCTCTGCATATCCTCAAACCTCAGAGTTCATAATCTACCATCAGGATTATTATTGGAGTGACGCTTGGAATCCACTCTCATATGGCAAGGACCTTGATTTTTCAAGAAGCTTTTTTGAACAATTTGATGAACTTTCGAGAAAGATTCCAAAACAAGCACTCGTTGTTCAAAACACTGAAAATAGTGAATATCTCAACTTCGTCTATAAAGTTAAGAATTGTTATCTTATATTTGCCGCAACACTAGATGAAGATTGTTATTATTGAGATAGAGTCATAGATTGTAAGAATTGTGTCGATTCTCTCCTCATCAAAAATTGCCATAATTGCTATGAATGTATAAATACCTCAAATTGTTACTGATGCACTTACTCAGAAAATAGTATAGATTGTAAAAATAGTGATTATCTCTATGACTCTATATGATGTGTTGATTGCTTTATGTGTATAAATCTCCATAATAAGAGATTTTATATAAAAAACCTCGAATACTCAAAAGAAGAATACTTTAGACAAATAAATGAGTATAAGAAAAAATCTTCACGTGAACTTAAAAATGAATGGTCAGAATTTCTTCTTTCTGAACCACATAAATCAAACAATTTTATTAATGGAGAACTGTGTTTCGGTGGAAATCTTCAAAACGCAAAGAATGCAAAATATGTATTTGATGGAGATTCACTCGAGAATATTGCTTATTCATATTTTGTGGATGATGTGAAGGATTCTATGGATGTTAACTACGGTCAATGAAATACAATACTCCAATATGAATCCCTCGGAACTTGAGCCAATGCATATAGTATTCTTTTTTCAGTAAATGTTTGGCCTGATGTAGGTCACCTCATCTATTGTGATACCTGTCTCTGATCTTCTCATCTCTTCTGATGTATCGGCCTCCGCAATGCCTCATACTGCATCCTCAATAAACAATATACCAAGGAAGAATATGAATTACTCGTACCAAAGATAATAGAACATATGATGAAGACTTGAGAGTGGTGAGAATTCTTTCCATCATCTATGAGTCCATTCGGATATAATGAAACCGTTGCACAGGAATATTTTCCATTGTCTAAATCTGAAGCTCTGAGAGGATGAATATTCAACTGGTCTGACTATGAGGCTCCATTTCCAAAGGTAGAGAAGATAATTCCAGCAGATAAACTTCCAGATAACATTTCAAGTATTCCTGATGATATTCTTAATTGGGCAATCGAGTGTGAAGTAACAGGAAAGCCATTCCGTATCATCAGACAAGAACTCGAGTTCTACCGTAAGCATAATCTTCCTATACCGAGAAGACACCCAGATCAACGGCATCTCGATAGGATGGCACTCCGAAATCCGAGAAAGTTATTCGAGAGGAAGTGTGACAAGTGTTGAAAAGATATTATCACCACTTACTCTCCAGAGAGATCTGAAACAGTGTATTGTGAGGAATGCTACAACAAAGAAATTATAGGATAACTTTGGGTCTTCCCCAGTTGACGGTATTTATTTACCTAATATACTGGCTCTATGGAGAAGAAAAACCTGTATCGAAAAAAATCCCGAATTTGAAACAAGAAAACAAGAGAAATTATCAAGTTCTTTTCACTGGATTTACCCGCTTCAAAAACACATGAAATTATTGGTTTAAATCCAAAAACTATAGATGATTGGTATCTCTATATTCGTAAATGTATATTTGAGAATCAAGAAAAGGAGAAAGCAGAAGTGTGGAGTGGAACTATGGAGATAGATGAATCTTACTTCTGACCTACTCGAGTTCGTGGAAAACGATGAAGATGAGCTGGAATGAAAACAATAGTATTTGGACTCCTGAAAAGAAACTGAAAAGTATATACTGAGATAGTTCCTGATGTAAAAAAGAAGACTCTATTACCTATAATCAGATGAAAAGTAAAGATAGAAGATACAGAGATAAATAGTGATGGATGGCCTGCATATGATGGACTTGTGGATATTGGATATGAAAAGCATTATAGAGTTCATCATGGAGCGAATGAATTTGCCAGATGAAACCAACACATCAACTGAATTGAATCATTTTGGAGCTTCACAAAAAGAAGACTCTCAAGATTCAATGGAATTAAGAAAGCCTACTTTTATTATTATTTGAAAGAATCTGAATTTAGATATAATTGTCGTATAAAATGAAAAGATATCTACAAAGAAATCTTAAAATTACTCCGAAAAACTAACCGATAACTGGGGAAGACCCTAACTTTTATCTATTTTATATGAACTCTATTTCTAAGAATGAAAAACTCATAGAAACCAAAACCTGCCATCATTGTGGCGAATCTTTCATGATCACAGACAAAGATGTAGAGTTTTTGTGAAGACTTTCTCCCATTATCGCATGAGAAAAATTTGAGATTCCCACTCCGACACACTGTCCAGCATGTCGACAGATACGAAGATATGCTTGGAGAAATGAAAAAAATATCTTCAAACGAAAATGTGATGCTACAGGAAAAGAAATAATCTCACTTTTTTCACCTGATGCTCCATGTCCAGTATATGAAAGTGCCTATTGGTACTCAGATAAATGGGATGCAAAAAAATATGGACGTGATTTTGATTTTTCTCGATGATTTTTTGAACAATGGGGTGAACTGAAAAAAGTTATTCCTATGCCAGGAAAGGCAATATCACGAATTATGGAGAACTCAGACTACTCGGATAACTGTAGTGGACTAAAAAATTGCTATCTTTGTTTTAATACAGGTGACAGTGAGGATTCACTCTATTCTATTGATATGTGGAATTCTGATAATTGTGTAGACTGTCTGGGCATCTTTGCATGTCATGACTGTTACGAACTTCTTGATTCACGAAATTGCTATAATACACACTTTTCATTCGATATTAAAAATTGCCATAATTCATCATATCTCTATGATTGCGATGGATGTAGTGATTGTTATGGGTGCTTTGGTCTTGAGAATAAACAATTTTATATATACAATGCTTGTTATAGCGAAAAGGAATATCATTCACGAGTTTCTAGAATCAAAACTCATACTCAAAAAGGGCAACATGATTGCGTACAGATATTTTTACAACAGTCATGATATACTTGATATAGAGTAAAAAACCTCTGATCGGAAAATATCATATCTTCTTCTCGAGTATTTGATTCAAAAAATGTATCATATTCTCATATTATCAACAATAGTGAAGATATTAGATATTCTAAATGATTGCGCTATACTCGTCTTGCAATGGACTACGATCAGTGGTGAGATCAGGTTGATAAAGTTTATGAATGACATCAAGTATGAGAATCTGCAAATAGTGTATATTTTTCTGTCTGTGTATGGGCGAATGTATCAGATATTTTTTACTCTGCTTATTGTGTTGATAATGTAAGAAATTGTTTTGGCTGTATTGGTCTTAGAGAAGCTGAATACTGTATCCTCAATAAACAATATACGAAAGAAGAATACAATACCTTTGTACTAAAAATCATAGAACACATGATGGAAAGAAGTGAATGGTGAGAGTTTATTCCTGCAAAATACAGTCCCTTTGGATATAATCAGACAATGAATATAATAAAACATCCTCTTTCAAGAGAGGAGGCAAAGAGAGAGTGATTCATATGGTCCGATTATGAAGCTCCATTCCCGAAAGTTAAGAAGACTATAAATGCTCACCTTCTCCCAGAAGATATCACAAAAATTCCTGATGATATTCTTAATTGGGCTATAGAATGCGAAGTCACGGGAAAACCATTTCGGATTGTAAAACCAGAGCTCGAATTCTATCGCAAACATAATCTTCAAATTCCACACAGACATCCGGATCAAAGGTATATTGACCGCCTGAAGTGGTACTTCAATTATTAGTTAAGGGTAAATAGGATTTTTTGTATGCTCTTTTGGGCAGGAATTATATATTCTAAGACAAAAAGTTAGAATAAAACCGTCATATAGTTTTACTTCATAACTCAAATTAATTTAAAAAATCCTCTGAATCATCAGAGGATTTTTACTATAACTCTATGTCTATTTTGCACGTTCGAGATATTCCCCTGTCTCAGTATTGATAATGATAGATTCATCTTGATTCACAAATCCAGGAACTCGGAGCTCAAGTCCTGTCTCAAGTTTTACGAGTTTATCTACCTTACCATCAGCTGTATTTCCAGCGACTGATGGATCAGCTTCGATCACCTTCAGTGTGACACGAAGTGGGAGGACAATACCGATGAATCTTCCCTCATAGGTCTGAAGATCGCACACAAGTCCTTCTGTAAGATAGAGAGCGTTGTCACCAACATCATCAGCATGGAGTTCGACAGTCTCATAGGTATCTTGATTCATAAATGCATAGGTATCTCCTGATGCATAGAGATATTCCGCCTTCGCTCGCTCGAGGGTAATATCTTCAAGTTTTTCTTCGCTATCCATCATTCGATCGGTCATATTCCCAACAATGAGATTCTTGAGTCGCATTGCCACATTGGTAGCACCGCGACCACCTCGTTTCATTTCATGTTTGACGACGAGCATGAGATCATTTCCGATTTTGACGACCGTACCAGGACGAGCCTTGAGAGCTGTGAGCATAAGAGATATTTTAAAAAGCAGGCGGATTATAAGAAGAAATCGTGAAAAAGCAAAAAATTCCAGATAAGAAACCTGGAACTTTAGTAAATTTGAATGAATTAGCTTTAAGCACTCATTTGATTATACATTTGGTTTTGTTGTAATAATCTTTTCTTCGAAATACGATGCAAGGACCTGAATACCGACATGTTCTCACCCAGCGAAGAAAAGTCATGTACCAACTCAAGCATTCAGAAGAATATATTTCTCTTGTTCAGTGAGCTTAAAGACATCCTGAAGGACGTCAATCGATGCTGGAGATTGCTTCAAAAGAAGTTGTATCGACGAGTTTGTCACTACTGCTTTCCCGTATTGACTACTCATAAAATCTTCAATATCTTGCGTAATTGTAGTAATAGCAAGTCCATATTTTCGAGCTCGTTTCACAAGTCCAAAGAGAAATTTTGCAGAATCTTCATATTGCATGATATTCCATGCTTCATCGATAACGAGCATTCGTTTTTTCTCACTCGATCGTGCAATATTCCAGACATAACCGAGAAGAATATGCATAGCAATCGGTCGAAGAATATCATCGAGATCACGGACTGAGAAGACAACAAGTCATTCCTTGAGATCAACATTCGTCGATTGGGAGAATACCCCAGAAAAAACTCAATTGACATATTTATCGAGTCGCTCGACCAATCCTCGTGCTCATTCCATAGTCTCAAGTACTGAGACGAAATCCTTCATGAGTGGGATTTCCTTACCTTCTGCAGTATCATCTTCCATCGTGATCCCCTTGAGTGAATAGGTTGTGATGAGTCCACGTTCCAGTATAGCTTCTTCACTCGGAGTGATGACTCCGAGCATAAGATGGAGAAGCCCAAGCATACTCACGACAGACCCCCTGAGAAGATCTCCAGGATGAGTCTCAGTATCTTTGAGTGATCGAGGAAGATCGAATGGATTTATATGTTCATCAGAATTGAGAGTGATATTGAGATATGTTCCTCATACAGTATCGACAAGCGCCCTATATTCATTATCTGGATCCAGGACAATCACATCAGTTCCGAGCATGAGAGCACGAAGAATTTCGAGCTTCACAGCAAAAGACTTTCCTCATCCTGATTTTGAGAAGACACACATATTTGCGTTTTCTGTCTTAAATCGGTCAAAGATAATAAGTGAATTATTGTGAGTATTGATTCCATAGAATATCCCATCATCTTGGGAAAGTGAATTCGAGCTAAATGGGAATGTTGTGGAAAGTCCTTTTGTCGAAATATTTCGAAAAACATTCACCTCATCGCGAGCGAATGGACCGGTCGCAATAAATCACTGTTCTGATCGGAGAAATGCTTGTTTTGTGAGAATATTTCTTCCGGCAAGCATGACATCGAGCGTATTCGAAAGTCGCTTCATTTCTTCTTCGCTCTCTGCATACGTCGTAATATAGAGAGAGAAGTGGAAATATTTCTCTTGTCCTCGTGTAAGCGATACCTGGAGTTCTTCTACATCTTGCATCTGAGCATCAAGATGAGGATCTCCGATAAGTCACTTTTCTCGATTGATCGCATATTGTGAGCGAAGCTGTGTCAGTCGCTTTCGAAGATATCGTGTCACTCGAGCAGAATCCACTGGGTAGATAAACATCGATACATCAAACTTTATATCCCAATTGATAAGTGGTGAGAGCCAATTTCATTCGAGAATATCAGGATATGCGTAGGTAAAAACTGTTCGAATATATGTATCTCCAATTTGAAGTTTTGTCGCATCAATACGCATCATAGCAGGAGCAATCATGTCTTTGACGAATGCAAGCGCTTCCCTGTATTCCTTTTCTGTTTGTTTGAGTTCGAGCGCTTCTTCTTTTGTAATTTTATAATTAGGGTCATCAATATTGACAATCATTTTTGGCGAAATATCCTCGATTGGCGAAGGTGTCGAAAGTGTCGAAGGTGTCGAAAAAGCTGTCGATATTATTTCTAATGGCTTCTCTACAGGCATAGTAGTTGCATCCGTAAGAGAAAATGTCTTCTTTTCTCCTGAAGAGTCAATAAAATTCATCTCCTGAACTTCGAGTCATTCGACATCTCAAGTGTAGTTATTTTTTACGAGATCTGCGAGGGAAAGAACAGTCATGAAAAGAAAAATCAGATGTATGAAAAGCTATATGTATTTAAAGTGTTTTTGAATCGACCACCTTCCTCCCCCAATTCCATTCTGTGATACTTTCACTATTGATTGTATCTGCTAGAGTACTTTGTGTTGATCAACCCATGCCGACATTTCTTGCGACAAAAAGAGTTATATCATCATATTGTTTGTGCTTGTATCCCATAAATGAAGAGAGATCAAGAGTAATTTGACGAAAAATATTTTCAGCGGTTTTTACATCCGTCTTCATTATAGATTCGACCATTCTATCGATTCCGAAAAGAAGTCAATTTTGTTCACTACGATATCGCGCTTCAGTAATACCATCGGTATAGAGAATGATAATATCCTCTTTCTCGAATAGAATCTGTTGTTCAACAAGTGCTTTTGAGGCATCTCGAACCATACCAAGTGCGACTCATCATGACTTTACCTTGAAAACTTTATTTTCCTTGGCCTTATAGACAAGAAGATACTCATGTCATGCTCCAGTATAATAGAGTGCTTTGTTTTTCTCATCCCAACGCAACATTACACAGGTCATCATCATATTTTGTTTTATACGTGGCTTCAGAATACGATTGGTCTCAGCCAGGACTCGAGCGCTGCTCTCTTCAGAAACAACGAATGCTGATACGAGGGCGTTTACCATCATCATGACAAAACCACTTGGAACGCCATGTCCAGTAACATCACCTATATAGATATAGTAATTATTATTTTTCCCAAGAATAATATCGAGCGAATCTCATCCTACTTCTGATGCTGGTGTCGTTGCCATAGCAATCTCAAGAGATGGTATCACAATGTCTTCATTTGCAATAGAATGTTTCTGTATTTCTGATGCTATTTCCACTTCGGATCGAAGTTTTCGTCCATCTCTGAGTTCTTGTTTGAAGACTTTTAATATTTGAAGACTTTTAATAAAAAAGGTAATAATATAATTCATCCCCTTACTCCAGCTATTTGGAATGAGATCTGGCTCTTCATCGATTCCAGTCATGAATTTTGCAATACTCTGATTGAGTTTCTGTATCGGACCAATATATGCCTTATAAATTATAAGATACAGGATTGGTGTACCGAGAAGGAGAAGTGCTCAAGCAGGTACAGGAAGTGTTTTGACAAATCCACTCAAAAAACCACTTCATCAAAATCCGAACACAAGAAAAATGTCGAGAATAAACAGGAGAATAACGATGATTGGGAGGATCCTATGCATTGTATAAGGTTATTGTATTTGTGTTTCAGGATTTTGGGTTGGTGGTATTTCAGATTCTTCTCGTACTATACCCATTCTCGCTTCGATTTCCATATCGACATATTCTTTTTTTCGTCCATACATCTTTCGGGAATATTCTTTGATAATTTTTGAGACTTCTGCATTCTTATAAGTATTATCCCAAATAGTCTTGAGGTCAAAAGGTCGGGTCGTCGCATTATCAATATTGAGCTTGCAATATGTCGTGAAATTCGCAATTCCGATAATATCTTGCTGTGAAAGCATCGGAGCGTATTCCTTCTCGAGATATTCTGCGTCCTCAGCACCAACCTTGAATGACATGATCGTTCCTGCATTTCCAAAGACAGCATCTTTGATCGATGGCTTTCCTCATTTTCCTTGCTTATCTCATGAGCCACCAATCTGTGCGATATACTGATGCGCCATGATAAGTGCAAGTCGATATTTTCTGGCTTCTGAGAGAATTTCTCCGAATGTATCGGTTGCAAAATTCTGGAATTCATCGACATAGAGAAAGAAATCTTTTCTCTTTTCTTCAGGAATATCCGCTCGACTCATTGCTGCCATATTGATTTTCGAGACCATAATAAGTCCGAGGAGTTGGGCATTGAGATCGCCAATTTTTCCTTTTGATAAATTAACCATGAGGACTTTCTGTTCATCCATAACCTGACGAATATTGAATGCGCTTTTTGTCTGACCGATGATATTTCGCATCGTCGTATTCGTGATAAATGGTCCAAATTTTGCAGAGAAAAAAGGTATCATCTCTTGTTTTTCACGATCTCATGTCTGAGCATATTCATGATCCCAGAAAGCTTTTACCATCACATTTTTGATTTTTGAAACCTTGTATTTCATGAATGCTTCATCGACAAAAAGTCGTGGCACATCGATAAGCGTCCCTCATTCTTCTGCATCATCCATAAGCGTGAGACAACCATTACGGAAATAATGCTGTATTCGTGGTCCGAATATCTCATCACCATACATCTTGATAAATATTGAAGTGGCATCAAGCGCTGCTCGATCTTTTTCTATCAGAACAAGATTTGGATCTGTCGCAATGAGATCAAGAATATTGAGTCCCATTGGCCGATCATAATCAGACGGGTCAAATATAATCATATCTTTTGCGCGTTCTTTTGGCGTGAAAGCAACGACATCTTCGACAAGATCTCCATGCGGATCAATGATACAAAGTCCATCTCCATTCCAGAGATCCTGACGAGCTAAGTAACCAATGAGAACGGATTTTCCTCATCCTGATTTACCAATGATATACTGGTGTCGTCCTCGATCTTTTTTCGAGAAATAAATAGGCGTCTTGATATTTCTGTACTCATTCCATCACATAAGAACTCCATCCTTATAGAGAGGAAATCCTGCAAGTTTTCTTTGAATATCGATCTGTACAGGAATTTTTCATTCTTCGATTGGTCGACCAATATTTTCTCCATCTTTTGCTACAGTGACGATAGTGCCATCGAGAAGAAGAAGATCCTTATCTGCATTTCGCAGAAGATTTTTATTGGCATCGACCTGGAGAAGTGATCCATCTTCAGTAAAAATATTTCCATCTGCATTTCTCTTGTAATCCTTGAGAATAAGTGGCTCTTTCGGAAATTTCAGATTCGATGGAGGAGCGAGCATCTTATATTCCAGCCATGCAATAATCGGTGATTTATTGTAGTTAATATCTGGGAAATGATAGAGTGTCGACATTTCATCACAAGAAAACCGACTAATACTTTGGAAAATTCCAATAAGTCGATAATGGTATGCAAAATATCGAAGTGGTGTGAAGATAAAACGAAATGGATCCTCAAGCATTTGAGGATTGGAAAGCTGATTATTGTACTCATCGGTAAATATCGAAGTGGCAGCGACTAGATTCTGAAGGGCACTTCGAGCAGAATCACTTGTATCAGAAGCGACGAGAATACGAATAGAAGAAGAGAATCCTGGTTGTCCCGCACTTTCTCATACCATTTTCTGTGCTTCAGTCTCGGCTTGATTGAATATCTTGTAGGAATCCCCTGTCGATGCACCAGGAGCATTGGATCCTGGCGTTTCTTCATTTTTTATAAATCTATAAAGAAGCCATGAGATTGGCGCTGTAATTGAGCGAAAAATTGTACCAAGGAGTCATGCTTTTATTCCTTTTTTGTATTCTCATTTTGCGAGCAATCATGCAGCCTTTTTTGCTTTTCGATTCCATGAATGTCCAAGAGGTTTAATGACAAACTGCACTGAGGCAACGTCGGTTTTTTTGAGCGATCCAAAATTATTCGTAAAGGTCGAAAGTGGATCATCTTCGAAATATTTGTAAGTTTTGATTGGAAAAACATCGTCCGTATGTTTTCCGACACTTGCAGCTTGTAAAGTAAATCAGAGTGGTTTAATCTCAGGAAAATGACTTTCTTGAATAATTTTTACTTCTGCATCTGGATAATTTGAAGTTATTTGCTGAAGTACAAGTGATACGTGCTCTTTGTATCCAACAACATAAAAACTCACCATACCATGGTGATACATAAGCTCAAGGGAAATCTTTGCATGACGAAAAATAACATTCATAACCGTATCAAAAGCGCTTGCCTGTGTAAGATTATGAATACTCTTATAAAAAACAGACATAATTCCCACTTTTTCCTTGAAGTCTTTTTTGGTCTCACGCTCTTTATCAAGCTTTGAGTCTGCACGTGGAAGCGTGACTTTCATATAGACGAGCCTCCCTGACATAAGTACTTCATAAGCAAGGCGAATACATTTGAGAAGAATCCACGCAATAATAATAAAAGCAAGAATATTCACTATATTTTCTACCAAATATATAATTCCATTCCAAATACCGCCAAAAAAAGTTAGATCTTTGTCTTGTACAGTTGCTGGTCTCAGATTTACCGCAAAAATTTGGGAAATAAAGGATGAGAAACTTAAAAAAAGGATGAAAAATATGCGGGAAAACATAAAAATTGTTGTGTGTATGATGGCCTTCGCTTATATAGTAGCAGAAAGAGATATCTTCACCAAATATTAGGACATCTTTTCGCTTTACGAGCAACAAAAAATATGTAAAACTTTTGTTTTTTCCGGAAGAGTTTATACGATAGAGAAAAGCATTGGTTGTAATTTTCTTATTTTGAGTCTATGCAAAAACTCTTTTCTTGTTCCCTCTATGGCATCAGCGGGCATCTCATTGAAGTCGAGGTTGATGTCGTGACAGGAATTGGGAATTTCACGATCGTAGGATTGGGAGACACTGCTGTTCAAGAAAGTCGTGAACGAGTACGAAGTGCTCTGAAAAATTCTGGATTTTCCTTTCCAGGATGATCACGTATTACTGTCAACCTTGCTCCTGCAGACCTCAAGAAAAAATGACCAATCTATGATCTATCTATAGCCCTCGGAATTCTCTGAAAAGAATTTGAATGGAATACAGAATTCATAGAAAAAGGACTTTTTCTTGGGGAACTTGCTCTTGATGGTACAGTCCGATCTGTACAATGAGCACTTCCTGCCACTATCCTTGTACGCGAGCTCGGAATGAAGTATATTTTTCTTCCCGTGGCAAATGTCACTGAGGCATCTGTAATACCAGATGTTGAAGTGATATGAGTCGAAAGTTTGAAGCATCTTGTCGATATTCTGACTGGTAACATTCCCCTTCCAGAAAGCAAAAAAATAGATATAGAGACCATTCCTCGAAAGCGATCTTCTATCGATTTTTCTTCTATTCATGGTCAGGAACAAGCAAAAAGAGCCCTACTTATCGCAGCAGCCTGATGACATAATATTCTCATGCAAGGTCCTCCTGGATCAGGAAAAACCATGCTAGCAAAAGCTCTTGCTGGAATTCTTCCTGCCATGGAAATAGAAGAGCAAATCGAACTCTCAAAAATCTACTCCGTAGCAGGTCTTCTCTCGAAAGACATGCCTATTGTGACAGAGCGTCCATTTCGCGTCATACATCATACTGCGAGTGAAGCAAGTATTATTGGTGGATGAAGAGATTCTCGTCCTGGGGAAATATCCCTCGCACATAAAGGAGTTCTTTTTCTTGATGAATTCCTCGAGTTCGACAAGCATATTCTCGAGACTCTCAGACAACCACTCGAAGATGGCGAAATCACTATCAATCGTGTCAATATGAGCTGTCGATATCCATCACGATTTTCTCTGGTTTGAGCTATGAATCCATGTCCATGTTGATTTCTCGGAGATCCAGAAAAAGAATGTAGCTGTAGCTCCCATGTCATAGAAAAATATAGATCCCGCCTCTCTTGACCGATTCTTGATCGTGTCGATATTTTTATCCAAGTTCCTCGAGTCAAAATCGGAGAGCTCGAAAAGAGAAAAGAACAAAAAACTACAGAAGAATATGCTCATATTGTCGAGCTTGTCAGAACAGTACAAAAAGAACGATTCCAAGGAACAAAGCTTCACAGAAATGCTGAAATGTCGAACATCGACATAGAGAAATACTGATCCATAAAGGAAGAGGCTCGAAAGATCGCCATATCTTCGACAGAAAAACTTCATTTATCGACACGTGTCTACTATCGAATTCTTCGTGTTGCTCGTACTATAGCGGATATATGATGATCGACAGATGTCGAAGTTGCTCATATTCTAGAAGCGCTCTCCTATCGTGGTGTCTAATTTTTTATCGTAAAATCATGTTTCTCCTTGTGAATCCTCTTTTGAGAGATATTACCATTTTTCTTATAAATAATGCTGTTCTCGTGAAAAAAGTAATAATCCCTCATGGCGATGATTTTTCTTCATTCCCAAAAATAATCGTAAATATAATAGAGGAGGAAAATATAGAAGAAATATGGTGTATATGTGGTCCTGGCCCGTTTACTCGTATGAGAATAGTCTCTCTTGCGCTCAATACTCTTCATCTTTCCAAGAATTTAATATTAAAGTGATGCCATTTTTTTGACCTCATCGAAGAGTGAATACCAATACTCGAGATAAATACTACTGAATACACTATTAGAGATTCTTCAAAAAACTCTATAGTTATAAATAAGGAAAGTCTCTATCCGTGAATATATAATGGTTACATCTCAAAAAATGATTTTACAGATGCCAAAGAATTTATAGAATACAAGGAGGACTATGCTAATATCTCTAAATTCTTTGGAAATATCAAAGAACAGGAAAGGCTCTCCCCTATCTATTATAAAAATCCACATATCACATGCTCAAAAAAGAACATATCTCCCTTCTCAAAGACAATGAAAAAATAGTAATGACACTTCATCGTCATTGGATTATTCTTATATTTCATTTTCTCTATTTTTTAGCACTTTTCGTGAGTTCTTGGATACTTGTCTCATACCAGACTACCATTATCGATCTTACTGGAAGTAGTCTCTATTGGTGAGGACTTTCTCTTTATTGGATAATTTTTCTTACATTTATCTTGATTGATTGGATCAATGATGAACTCGATATTTTTATTATTACTGACTCACGAGTTATTGGTATAGAGCAGATATCAGCGCTTTCTCGGAATGTGACAGAGTGTTCACTCGATCGTGTGCAAGAAGTAAATGCTCATACTGCATGAGTACTTCAGACAATTTTTTGATTTTGAGATGTACATATTCATACCGCAAGCGAGACTTCGAATATGATCGTAAACTATGCTCCTGATCCGATAGAAAATTGTCGAAGAATTAATAATATTATTCAAGAATATCGAAATTCTCAAGTTCCTGGAAATGTTTCTGAAAAAGAAGCACCGTAAAAATACTTGCAATTTTATCTATTTCTTTATAATGAGAACTATTCTCATTATAATAATTTCTCTATGACAAACACTATTACGGACTATAGTCTCATTATTATCGGCATGTGAAGTGCTGGTCTTCCTGCTGGCATGTATGCCAGTCGGTACAAAATATCAAATGCAATCATAGGCGAGCTTCCTGGTGGAGCCCTTGCTACGTCTCATTGTGTCGAGAATTGGCCTGGTATACTATCTGCACCTGGTGGGAAGATTATGGAAAGTTTTCGTAAGCATGCAGAAAATGCTGGATCGACACTCATACAAGATCATGTCGAAGTTGTGTCGAAGGTTGGTGAGGATAAGTTCGAAGTTCGCACTATGAAGGGAACTATATATATCGCCAATCGAGTTATTCTTGCCACGGGGAATACCTACCGAATGCTTGAGGTACCTGGAGAAAAGGAATTCTATGGACAAGGAGTATCTTATTGTGCAACATGTGATGGGAATTTTTATAAGAATCTTACTGTTGCTGTCGTGGGTGCCGGAAATACTGCTATCACAGAAGCTCTTTATCTCTCTGAGATCTGTGCCCATGTCCATATTCTCGTACGATCGGATCGTATACGAGCTGAAGATATATGGATTGATAAAGCGAAATCAAAACAAAATATCACGATACACATGAATACTCAAGTAACTGAAGTAAAGTGAAATGGAATGTGAGTAAATGCGGTGGCACTCAATACAGGAAAGGAGCTCAGTGTTGATGGGGTATTTGTTGCTATTGGATCAAGCCCAATCACATCAGTTGTCGATGTTCTCATGCCAGAAAAGGATAATGAAGGGTGTCTCATAGTCGATAAAAGACAAGAAACATCTATATCTGGCCTCTATGCAGCAGGGGATGTGACAACAAATTCCAATAAATTTCGTCAAACGATCATGAGTGCAGCTGAGTGATGCCTTGCAGCAAATAGTGTTCATGAAGATTTACTGAAAATAGGTCATTAGAATAAAATTATCTTTACAATAAAGTAAGATTTATTCAACTGAAAACACCTATAAAAATGAGGGAATATTTGCTCTCATTTTTTTTATATGCTACTGTAATAAGGTATTTTAACTACCTTTATATATGATGCAAATATCAAACAGGGTGCTCAAAAAAGCATTTTCTTGTGTCACTCTTGTGGCATTTTGTACTTCTCTTCTCAGTCCGCTTGGGAATATCACATTTGCTGCAGTGCCTACTGTAGACATGTCATATTCAGCAAATCCGGCTGGAACATGATCGCTTACGGTGACCGCCACATATTCTGAAACAATGAGTGGAACGACACTTATCAGTATTAATCAGCCCTGATCAATAGATATAGTAGATGCTCCAATGTCAGATCTTGGAAGCGGTACGATCTTCACATATATATACACAGTAAATGTAGCTGATGGAACTGGCTATATTGATGGTGTAGCAAATATATCTCTTAGTGGTTCCGTAAGTCAATCTACAGGAGATCCTTCTGGAGCACCGACCAATGGAAGTTTTACAATAAATACTGCTCCTGATGTTACACC
>CAVXMT010000009.1:0-8092 GCA_963763105.1 uncultured Candidatus Altimarinota bacterium
ATTCTTGCTTTCTCCTATTTTTTCCCTACTTTTCTCACTCCATTTGAATTATGAAATACCGCAATATTGCTATTATCGCCCATGTCGACCATGGAAAGACCACTCTCGTCGACGCACTTCTCAGACAATCAGGAACATTCGCTGCGCACGAGCATATTGATGTCTGTGTTATGGATTCCAACGATCAGGAAAAAGAGCGTGGTATCACTATCTATGCGAAAAATACTGCTGTCATGTACAAAGATGTGAAGATCAATATCGTCGATACTCCAGGACATGCGGACTTCGGATCTGAAGTCGAGCGCGTTCTTCGAATGGTAGACTCAGTCTGTCTTGTCGTCGATGCGTATGAGGGTCCTATGCCACAGACAAAATTTGTTCTCAAAAAAGCACTTGAGCTCGGACTCAAGCCTATTATCGTCATCAATAAGATTGACAAGCCGACAGCTCAGCCAGAAGCAGTGGTCGATATGCTCTTTGATCTCTTTATTCAGCTCGGAGCGACTGATGAACAGCTCGATATTACAGATGGTCGTATCGTCTACGCGATCGCTCGTGAGGGTATCGCTATCAAGCATATGACAGATGAGAGAAAAAATATTAACCCACTTTTTGATACCATTCTCGAAGAAGTCGCTGAGTCTGAAAATGACACAACAAAGCCATTCAAGATGCAGATTGCCAATCTCGGATATGATAACTATGTCGGTCGTATGGGTATTGGTCGCGTCTATGAAGGAAAGGTAAAAGTAGGACAAACTGTCACCATCGTCGGAAATGATGGAACTCGCAGAACGGGAAAAATATCAAAAATCTATACATCTCTCGGACTTCGCAAGATTGAAGTCGATGAAGGAGAGGCTGGAGATATCATCACAATTGCAGGTATTCCTGACATTTATGTCGGTGAGACGGTATCGAGCGATCCAAATATTGCATCAATGCCAGCAATTACTGTTGATGAGCCGACTCTCAAGATGGAATTCATGGTCAATGATTCTCCATTTGCTGGAAAAGAAGGGAAATATGTGACATCACGACAGATTCGCGAACGACTTGAGAAAGAAATGGAAATGAATGTCGGACTCAAGATTGATTTCTGAGGAATAGAAGGAAATTCTTATACAGTATCAGGTCGTGGAGAACTCCATCTTTCTGTGCTCGTCGAGACTATGCGTCGAGAAGGATTCGAACTTCAAGTCGGATGTCCTCAGGTCATCTTCCATGAAGTGGCTGGAAAACGAAAAGAACCTATCGAAAATGTTGTCATGTGGGTACCAGAGACTGCGAGTGGTGCTGTCTTCGAAATGCTCGGAAAGCGAAAAGGAATCTGTAAAAATATGAATACAGTAAATGGTGTGACCAATATGGAATTCGAAGTACCAACTCGTGGTCTTCTTGGATTCCGTTCTCGATTTGTCATCGAGACAAAAGGTGAAGGTATTATCTATTCGAGTTTTTCTCATTATGACGATTTTCGTGGTGCTATCGAGAAGCGTGATGTCGGATCTATGATCTCATGAACTTCAGGAGCAGCTATGGCATACTCTCTCTGGAAGCTCGAAGAACGTGGACCAATCCTGATTGATCCGACGACAGAGCTCTATGAAGGAATGATTATCGGTGAACACTTGAAGTGAGGAGATCTCGTAGTTAATGCGACGAAAAATAAGCAACTCACGAATATGCGAGCATCAGGAACTGATGAGGCGATTCGTCTTACTCCGATCCGAAAGATGACACTTGAAGATTGTCTGGATTATATCGCTGATGATGAACTCGTCGAAGTCACACCAAAATCCCTCCGTCTCAGGAAAATTTGACTCACAGAAGGGGAACGAAAGAAAAGTGGAAAGTAAAATTTGACTTCGTCCTGTTTTCCTATAGAATCCGCGCATAAATTTTATTATTCTATTTCCTTTATTCTATGATCTGCTACTCCGTCCGTAAAGAAGGTGAGTCAAGCGAAAAGCTCCTTATGCGCTACAAGAAGGCATTTTTTCAGACTCGTACAGCAAATAAGCTCAAGAATTCTCAGAATCATACTCGTGATCTTTCGAAGAGAAAAATCCGCGAACAGGCTATTATACGCGAGTATTATAGAGCTGCAGGAAAGAAAGTATCGTAAGTTGACTCATTTTTGTATTCAAAAATCCTCCAAGCAACTGGAGGATTTTTATATTTTGGTCTAATGAAAGTATTCTATTTTTTCTCGCATTCGACTTTTTCAATGACATTATCATCAGTTGCTGTCACTCGAAAATAAACCTTTCCGAGAGGTCCAGTAAATACTGTTTCGATTCCTACGGCTGGGAAGTCTTCCTTTTCTGCCATGATCATATAAGAGAGAGGTTCTCCGATATATTCAGGAGGGATTCCATAGTCATCCGCGTGAATATCATATTCCTCGAGAATATCCTCGATGAGGACTGTTCCGACAGCTTCGATTATCCCATTTTTTCCTCGCTTCATATAGATCTCTTCTCGATCTTTCTCATCCTTGATATCACCAAATACTTCTTCGAGGACATCTTCCATCGTCACGACTCCTGCAGTTCCACCATGTTCATCGAGGACGAGTGCGATATGACGACGAGATTTCTGGAATTTTTCGAAGAGATCATCGAGTGGCTGAGTCAGAGGTACTTTCATGATTTTTTCAAGATCAAGTGACGCAAGTTTGGATTTTCCATGACCTTCTTGCTGGAGCTTGAATGCTTCACGAAATGTAATAACATAATCAATATCATCAGTCGACTCCCCGCAGATAGGGATTCGCGAATGAGAAGAATCCATCAGAAATACACAGGCTTCATCGACACTCATATCGAGAGAGAGAAATTCGACATTGACTCGTGCAGTCATCGCTGATTCAGCGGTTGTCTCACCAAGAGAGAGGAGATTTTTTATCTGTCGACGCTCACCAGCCTCGACAGCTCATCATTTATGTGACATATCGATAAAAGCATCGAATTCTTCATCAGTGACTTCCATATGTCCATCAAAATCTATTTTCCCTCAGAGAATCCATCCGAGTCCTTTCATAAAAAATTCAACAAGCCATGATATAGGTAAGAATACCCATACGAGTATTTGATATACATGAGATACACGAAGAGCTACGGTATCAGCAAAACGTACACCAACTATCTTTGATGCTATTTCTCCGAAGAGAAGAATCATAAGAAATGCAATAATATATACTATAGTTGTAGCGAGATGATCAGATAATCCAAATACCCGTATCACCTCTGGAGTGATATATTTCTCAGCGATGAGTGTCGGTGCACTTGTCACAAGAAGAGTTCCTATAAGATTCGTCACAAGAAGTCTTTCATTTTTCTTTTTGAGGCGGGCGAGAGTTCGGGCACCGAATCTTTTTTGTTTGATCCAACCATCAATCTTATGCTGACTGACAGACATGAGAGGTATCTCGGTACCAGCGAAGAAAGCAAGTGCACCGACAAGACTAAAAAACAGTACTAATGGTAGAGGATCCAAGGGAAAGATAGTTAAAATAGAGGAGTTAATGAGAGTATATCAGATAACGAACAAAAAATCAAAATATGGATATAGAAAAAATCAAAAAACTCTTTATAAAGAAATAATGGCCAAAATTTGACAGGGGGGGGGGGTTAATATGATAGAGTTATCTCGTTATTTCCTATTTTCTCTCATATGTTCTCAAAAAATCTTCGGATATTTCTCTCAGAAATTACGCTTGCAAGTCTTATCATACAGATATTCTTCTCTTCAATATCGAATACATATGCTGTGAATCCTGGGATTCATGAGACAATACAAACTCATTCCGCGACGGCTGGATATAGCTTTACTATGAGTGGAACGACATATCTTGCTATAGGAAACTGAAATAGTTCTTCAGGTGCAGAAATTAGGTCGGTGTCATCAACTGGTGCATCTTCACTTATTCAAGATCTTCCAGACAATGCCGAAGCATTCCAATACTTTTCTATTAGTGGCGAATCTTATCTTGCTGTAGGAAATCGTTTATCAAACGATGAGATTTATAGATTTGATGGATCCTCGTTTACAGGATTCCAGACGCTTCCTTCGGATATTTATGCTTCAGATTTCGCTTTTATAGATCAATCAGGATCATATCTTCTGGCTGTTTCAAATCAGAGCCCTACAAGTCCTTCTCAGATATTTCAATGGACGGGTACTGGTTTTGATTTTTCTTATAATCTTGGTGATGTGACTTCGCATAGTGCTATTGAGAGTTTTCAGATACGAGACTTTGCACGAGAGAGTTATCCATATGTACAGATAATGGCAGAAAATTCCATAATAGCAAGTCAGTCATCTTTTACAGGATACCGCCTTGAAGAGACTATGACAAAAGCTGAGCTAATAAAACTTGCAGCAACTCTCGCAGGTATTTCCCCAACTTCTTGTGTAGGAGATGTATTCTCTGATGTAAATAGCTCACTTGGAGATCTTTGTGGCTATATTGAGGCACTCGCTTATGCTGGCACTATTCCTACGACATCAGCAACATTTTCTCCTTATGCTCTTACAGATCGTGGCGAAGCAATTGGTATACTCGTAAAAGTCTTGTGAGAAGCTCCATCAAGTGGAATAAACTGAATATCAAATTTTTATGATAATTATCAGCATCCTTATGCTGGCTATATAAATAGAGCCAAAGAAATTGGGTGTACAGATAATGGTCACTATTTCTATAGTTATGAAAAGGCCAAGAGAGGCGATGTCTTCAAGTTTGCTGTATGTCTTTCATGACTTGATATAGCAATATCTTCCATTCTTCCACTTCCAGCAGATCAATATACGTGAGAGTATCTTGCTCTCAGTGATGGAAAGGTATATAAGACTGATGCGACAGGAGCAACGCTCATTCAGTCACTTCCTATTGGCGGTCCTTCAGATATCAAGTTCATGAATATCCGCGGTGATCAGATACTCGGATTTCTTGATCACGGTTCCTCATGACTTCTATTCTACAAATGGGATGGAACTCAGTTTATCCAATTCCAGCGAATTCAACTTTCTACATCATGAGGAGTAAAACTTTCATTTGATGCCTTTACTTCAGATGCGAATATTTCCGATGGGAAATCATATATTATCCTTCCGCTTGGTGATGGCAATAGATCAGGATTGTATGTCTATCAAGATGGGCAATTCGAACTTGCACAGTATATATCAAATACAAATCTCTGAGCTTCAGATCTGCATTCAGATTGGAAGTATTTTACAGTTGATGGTATTCCATTCCTTTTTCTTGCCAATCGCTTCAATACAACCAATTCAGCTATTTATAATTACCTTCCTCCACCTTATGTAGTTATAAAATCTCCAACTTCAGGTGAATCGAATAATTATCGTGAATGGAATCCAGCCTCTACTCCAATCATAGGAGTAGGATCACCAACGACACATATCATGATATATGACTGAGCTGGAACAAATATTGGCTCATGAGTGGTGAATGTTTCTGGTGAATTCAGTATTCTTACTTCTGCAAATTCTGAATCTGTACTTCCTATTCGAGTTGTACCTTATACGTATTTCCTCGGTGAGGAAAAGACAATAGACTATGTACATATTCCAAAACCTGCTCCAACTCCTACATCTTCTCATGATTCAAAGGTGTATCGTGATCCATTTATCTTTAGCATTTCTTGAGAGACTTCATTTTATACGGTCTCAGGTGAAGATAAGATACGGTATGAAGTCTATAAGAACAATAATTTCTCAGTATCATGAGAGGTGAGTGGATATGGAGTAGATATCGCAGTATCATGAGAAGACACAAGTATCCGATATTTCGGAAAAAATAACTCATGAGCGACTACGGCAGTACAAACTCGAGATTTTGCATATGATAATATAGCGCCATCGGCTTCACCAGCTTGGGCAAATAACTTCATAGTATGATGATGGGATACAAGCGCATTTCTTCCTGCAGGACTTGAGGTGAAAAGCTCCCCATATTATCCTGTAAGTCATAATGTGTATGGATTTAGTGATCAAGCAATTGGTCGATTCTCTCTTGTCGCCCATCAAGATGCAATACGAATTCAAAGTATGACTATTCAGGCAAATATGGTTGGGGTGAGTACATGAATGACACTCGAGAGTTTCGCAGTCAATAGCACATGATCAGTCCAATTATTTGATATAGATACCAATATACAAATTCCTGCAACAGCGAGTATTTCTGGAAATACCCTTTCATTTAGTGGTATGAATCATATAATAAAGAAAAATAGTACAGAAAACTATAGAGTAATACTCAGTCTCTGAGATTTAAATAATTACTATAGTGCTACTATCACACTCAATTCTCCAGTCGTATCAAGTGTATTTGATATAACCAACCAACTAGCGCCAGCCTCTGGTACAGCAAAACTTGATACGTATACCTTCAGTATAATCCCACCATCAGTGATATTGAGCAAAAAGACTGACAATACATTTCTTGTAAGCATTACCAATATTAATACTAGTCAGGATATTATTCTAAATTCTATTACTACTTTTGTTAACTCTGCTTCGGCTCTTGGGAATTATACTGCAACTATTTGTATGCGTGATGAAGGGTCTACAGATACTTGCAGTATTGCTACGTCTACAGGCTCAATTCCTGGTGCTCCCAAGAAATTTTCCACACCAATTCTCATTCCCAAGAATTCAACGATTACTCGAGAGATATATGTAGATTCTCCTTTTATGAGTCCTACTGATCTTCAGATTGAAATACAAGATCTCGATTATACGCCTGGTGGGCTCTATTCACACGAGTACTGGCTCTGTACAGGAAGTCTTTGTCAATCAAAAGGACCATCTCTTCCGGAAGTATTCGATAATCCATCTGTTCTCTTCTTTGTAACAGGAAGTATCGTACAGCTTTCCCTGTATCATTATGACAACACAGCAAATTTCTCAGCAACGGGAATGAATCTTCTTATGCCAACACCACCTATACTTTCTTCGGGACTTGTTAGTAATTTCTTTTCATGAATGTATTGAGGTGGTATAGAAATTTCTGGAGATCTCTCACTTTCATGAGGACGTCGAGATATAAAATACTCTCTTACAGATCTTATGGAGAATAGGGTCAATGCAAGCTTCTCTATTTATCGTCTCCCAGACCTATCCCAGCCAGTTATTTTCCATACTGGAGGAATAGCATATTATAGATTCTCTTCAGATATGAGTGCTCCAGTAGAATATAGCTATACACAATGAGTCACGACATATTCTGGGGCTATTCAGGTAATGTCATGATCAAATATTATTACTCTTACAGGAACATCCCTCACAGGATCAATCTCAGGCGAAGTACGAATCGCGAAGAATCTCCCAGAGATTATAGTCCCAGATAGTGTACAAGAAGCGACAAAACAAACAGCGACATATAGTTTTGACCTCTATCCAGATGCATTTACCTTCACCAAGAAACTTGGTGTTACTCCATGATCTCAGGTACAATTTGGTCCTGTAACTCTTACAGGATTCAATGTTCCGACGACTATTCGTACTACAAAAGGTACTCTCGATGTGAATGGTCAGCTCTTTGGGACAGCTTCGACTATAGTCTCTCCCGGAAGCATAATTTCTATTTATGTGAAAGCAGAGAGTACATATAATACTGCCTCATCATGAAGTCTCATTATTGGCTCTGGTACTAGTATAAAATTCGAAATAGAAAATTCTCTCGCGCCAACACTGAGTATTATTCCACCAGGACCAGGTGGCGGTTGAGGTGGTTCTTCTTCACAGGGAACTTCGACTTCATCGCAGGGGCAGAGTAGTGCAGCAAATTCGTTGAATCCTCTTTATCAAGGACTTAATCTAATGAATGTCTTTCTTCAGAGATCACTTGGCACCATTCAAACTCTTATTTTACCACCAAAACTAGAAATTCCTCCTCAAGGCGCTTCCATAAAAGAGATTAGCAAGATTGCTTATAGAGATCTCGTGGAACCAGTTCTTCAAGAAGCACTAAAAAAGCAAACTATTCCAGAAAGTATTGATCGAGTGGATCAGGGAGTTAAGGATTATTCACTGAAAATGAAAGAGACAAAAATTAATTCTCCAGAGT
>CAVXMT010000010.1:0-4027 GCA_963763105.1 uncultured Candidatus Altimarinota bacterium
GCCCAAGAGATCTTTTAAAGAAATATGGCATCGATATCACATCTTCTGACTTTTATCAAGCAGGACTTGCGGAAGTTGAGAGAATGGTGGAGGAATTCGAGAAACTTATTTAGTAAACATTTACTTATGAGAATAAGACTTTTACCTGATAGTATGCTTGAAAGTTGGTGAGATGATATAAGAGATTCTCTAATAAAAAGATGATGTTATTGTCTCTTGGAAAAGGATGTTATCCATACATTGATAATTCAATTACTAGATACAACTCTTGATTCAGTTAGATTTTCAGCTGACCCCAATTATCTTAGAATGGATCCACATAACTGAGAAGAAAGAAGAGACAAGGAATGATGACATGTAAGAATTATTCTTGAGTCCTTATGAAAAAATCCAGATGAATTTGATAAAGAATTCGAGAGCTTATGACTGAATATGGCACAAGTACAATCTTTTTATGATGAGCGTGTAAAATCAAATTCCTTTTATAGAACGGGACTCGTAGAAGAATATAATTAAAATATATGCCCACTCCTCTCCAATCTCCATATGCGAATGTCCTCCCATTTCTTTCCAGTGTTCTCAAGAAATACTGGAAAGATTGAGTTGTTCCGAATGGTGCTATCCTCACGACAGGGAATCCGAGTGTTGATAGTGAATATTTATTTATGATGGTGAATTCTCCGAATCCCGGAACAGTATCATATACTGGTAATAGTATGTATCCACAGTTTTCTGAGGCAGCACTTGGAGTACAATATAGAGGGCAGTGTGCTGCATTTGCAAAGGTACTGAGCGAGAAGCGATCACTTTCTACAGAAGCTTGGAAGCCAGGGATTTCGCTTCAGAACTTTGTAGCTACCATGGAGAGTCATCTTCCATCAGAATATGAATGACTCGTGATCGCTTGCTTTGATGGAAAGCCAAATTATGCTCTCGCAGATGCGAGCAAAAAACATGTCGCAATACTCCTTGAAATTATCCGTTTCCAGAATGGAAATCCGAAAGCAATTGTCGTCGTTGATCAGAATTATTATAGCTATGCTCCATATGTGAAATATGCAGGAAAGATAGCACGTCATACGATCCCATGGGGAAGTGTGACTCAGAAATGAGTCTGATATGCGAGAAACTATAATATCGTGAATATATAAGTCTCATGAAAACTCTTCCACGAAATCTCATTCCTGAAGATTTTAGTTATTATCGTACTGGATCGAAAGCCTTTTATGATTATTATAAATATTTTACGAGACTGAAAATTATTGAAACAGGCAATTGAAACCAATTTATAAAAGCTGGAAAAATTTTGGAGAGTTTTTATTCTGTCGTTGCTGAAAAGATTGATATTGAGCCATCGAAAGAATTTCTTTCTCAGCATGGTATATCTCATGCAATGGTATTTTGGACTCCCATGAGAACTATAGAAAAACCAAAATGATGGCTTCGAATGCCTACGTATTTCGTAAAGAATTCTATACATTCATCCAGGAGTGCCTTCTCTCTTCTCGATCGGGAAGATTATTGGTCAAAATGGTCACCGAAGGCACGAGCGCATCGGAGAAAAATCCTTGACTATAAGAAAGGAGGGAAGTTAAGAATCGAAAGGATATATGATGGTCAAATATATCTTGATATTTATAAGAAGATAAAAGTTCCTGATCCTTTCAAGGATTTTATAATAAAATGGTGTGAGAAGAAATTTACTCAGGGAATAGATGACTTGAGAATATATATTGCATATATTGACGATCGTCCGCTTGCCGGTGGAATTTTTATAGACGATTGACTCACAAGTGAATACTTCACTTCATTCTATGCGAAAGAATCACATCCATATCATCTCGGGATTGCTATGATGGATCGATGGTTTCTTGACTCATACGAAAAATGAATAAAATACTGTGATCTCGATCATATGCGAGATAGTTGGCAGTCACCTAGCTATGCTGGATATACAAAATTCAAGGAATCTATCGCAGATTATGATGTATATTTTCATGATATGTGGGTAAAAATCTTTTAAAAATCTTTAACTTTCTCTTATGTATTCACTTATTATTTTCGATCTTGATGATACTCTTGCCGAGAGCAAGTCTCAGCTTAAATCAGATATGGCGGATACACTTGCTCGTCTTCTTGAGAGGACAAAAGTTTCCGTAATTACAGGGGGGAAATACGAGCAGATTATTAAACAAGTTATTTCACAGCTTTCGTCTGATGCAAATCTCGGAAATCTTTACTTATTTCCGACATGTGGATCTTCTTATTATCATTTCGAGAAGAATGAATGGAAAAATATCTATGAAGAACTTCTTAGTCCAGAATGAGTAAAGAAAATATTTTGAGCCCTCATAGAAACTCAGAAAGAAGCAGGAGTTACCACTGAGTGACCATTCTATGGTGAACAGATCGAAGATCGAGGGACGCAGGTATCATGGTCAGCACTTGGTCAACAATGTCCTCCAGAGATCAAGTCAAAATGGGATCCAGATCAGAAAAAACGTCTTTCTATGCTTCCATTTCTTCAGCAGAAGCTTCCAGAATATGAGGTCCGAGTCGGTTGAGCGACAACTATAGATGTCACAAGAAAGGGAATTGATAAGAAATATGGTATTTATCAGATGGAAAAATATCTCCATGTTCCACTTTCTGATATGCTCTTCATCGGAGATGCTATATTTCCTGGTGGGAATGACTATGCTGCAGTTGAAGCAGGGATTGATTATCGAAAGACTACGGGTCCAGATATGACTCGAGAGATCATACAGAGTCTTCTTAAAAATAATGAAGTAAAATAAACTTCCCTTTCTTCCTAAAATATGCTACAATGCTAGCATATTTATGCAAAAGAAAGAAGATCTCATTCGTGAAAATATAGAACTTCGAGCAAGACTTGAGCTCGCAGAGAAGTGGATGCAGCGTGAAGTGCAGACAGCTCTTCAGAGTATTCAAAAAAAAGAGGTACGATCAGTGACTCGTAAACATTTTTCGAATTTGCTCGAAGAAGAAGGAATTGAGATCATCGCACGGAGAATTACCGATATTTTTGGGAAAAGTCTTAACAATGCCCCAGAATATACACTCGAGCGACTTATTGATGCAGAAATATATTGGCAGACACTTCAGAAATATCCGACTATGGACGGACTTCCTATCATTCTTGCATATCAGAAAATACTTGATGCATGGATAGAAGAGAGATTGATTAGTGGTTTCCGTCATCGCGAAGTATGAAGCGATCCAGAAAACAATAGACATTCTTTTTTTATGACGAGATTGCTTCGTTCCTCGCAATGACTCGAAAGAGATATTCAGAATATTCTCGCAAAAAATTATACTCTCTCTATCGGACGACTGTATCAGATTCTCAAAATGGTTCGTGAAGAGGAAAAACTCCCAGTTTTTATTGTGGAACTTGTGAACTTCTGGAAGAACGAAATTCCAGAAACTTTTAATATTCTCATCTCTGATGAATTTTTTCTTTCGTTTTCCGAGCTTATGGATCGAGAGATATTTTCGAAAAAACGTCACGAGAAGAAAGTGACGTTCTCTGATGTGAAGAAATTAAGAGAGATTCTTATTGAAGGGAAGAATCTCTTACTTCTTCTTTCATGAAAATAATCGGAGAAGTTCAGTATCACATCCAGTAATAAGAGTCATTCAGTGTCTTTTAAATAATTCTATTTCTCATTCTAATCCGTTCGTGAAGTGGTCTCAGAGTGGGGAATACTCGAATGATCCTTCATCTCCCTTTCCTACATCGTATCTAAGACTCTTTATTCAAAGTAATTTCCGAAGAACTTCACTATCTTCTATGGCATGTATTATTTTTTCTTGTCTTTTTTTGATGATATCCAAGAGATGAGGATGTTCGAGAATTGATACATCTGTGTAGAATCGAGAATTTCAAGCATGAACAATTTCCATGAGTTTACTTTCAATGTTTCTACGAATCCTGAGTGCAGATATACACAATAAGTCTTCTCATTCATGAGCATAATCGCATGAAAATCTATAGGCAATGAGT
>CAVXMT010000011.1:0-9417 GCA_963763105.1 uncultured Candidatus Altimarinota bacterium
ACTATGTAGTCAGACAAATGCAAATTTTCTTACAGAAAAACCCTTGAGCAAAAGTAGTTCTTATATTTGGATCTCTTCATAATTTCTGTGACAATATAGATTCCATATTTCTCGACAAGAAACCTGTACAAGAAATCATATCTTTTCCAAGATTGGCAGAAGAGTATATCAAACTCAGTGATAGATAATGATTATATCGTATCGAGTGAGCTTGAGAGAAATGAGAAGTATATATTTCATTTTCTTTTCTCAAGTCTTAATTTTCCTATCTCCTTCGTCGTTCCACCATTTGCTGTAAGGATAAATCTCAGAATCTCATCGATATTCCCTTCCGAGAGTCAGATAGTCCCATGATGTGCTTTTTCATAGAAATATCTGATGATCTCTTTTTGGAAAAATACAGATTTCTTTTCGAAAAGAGAAACAGGAAAACTCTCTCATTCCATGAGAAATACCTGTATCTCTTCATCTATCCATGTTTTTAGCTCTGAAGTATAGTCAATAAAATTTTCGAGTGCACGTCTATATTCTGGATTTATCTTTTCGAACTCGGGAAGTATATTGTGACGAAGATGATTTCGTAGATACATCGTATCAGTGTTTGATGAATCCTCATGAAAAGATATCTTGAATTTTCTTGCATAAGCAAGAATTTCAATCTTTGGAATACGGAGAAGTGGTCGAAGAAGTGGGAATGAATATTCAGAAAGTGCGTGAATACCACCAAGTTTTGTTCCACGAATAAGATTGAAAAGTGCCGTCTCAATACGATCATCTTGATGATGCGCTGTAAGAATATATTTTGCACCATATTGTTCCTTCACTCGAAAAAGGAATTCATATCGATACTTCCTCGCACTTGCCTCAATGCTTGTCTTCTCTGTCTCGGAAAGAAACGCAATATCCATTTTCTGTACTTCGAATACAATATTCTCTCTCTTGCAATAATTCGCAACAAGTTCTCTATCTCTATCAGACTCTTCTCCACGAAGAGAATGATCGAAGTGTGCGACGACTATTTTATCTTTTGGATGATTCTTCATGGCAAGATCAAGAAGCACCATACTATCGACTCCACCACTTACTGCAAGAATGATAGTATCAGTGGGAATGATATATTTCGAAAATGTATCGAGGAATTTTATTTCTGTCATTGCGAAGTATGAAGCAATCTATGCTTCTGAAGTTAAATATTTCAATTTTTTTTATTTATTTCTCTTATAAAAGTCAAAAATGCGTCATCTGGCGCAACCATATTGAGCATTTCTTTCCCACATTTCTGACATCTCTGACGAATCATATCTCCTTTATTCTTCCGATAATCAACTCAGATAGGCTTCATGAGTCCATGACATGTTGCAAGCCTATCTCCTGGTTTTTCTTCATCTACATGCTTGGAATAGAGACAATACGGACAATGATTGCGCGCGCTTCCCTTTGGATGAAGTCCAACTTCTTTCTGACAAAATTCGCACGTGAATGATTCATTTCTCATAATAAAACCCATAAGCCTCAGTATAAGGAATTTTATAGAAAAGAAAAGTGCTCTTTTTTTGCAAAAAAAGACTTTTTCTGCTAATATAGACTCATGCCAAACACAAAAAAGATGCCTCTTGAAGTCAGTAACGAAGATGATGAAATTCTCACTATAAAGGATGAGTCACAATTTTATAGTCTTATCGAGGTCGAACGAGAAAAAAATGCTCACGCAAGGGAAAATCTCGCCTATGATGAGCTCTGAAAAGCCCTTCATGCAGCACTGGGTCATCAAGACAGCGAAGGAGCACTTTCGCTTATTACCAAATGATCTCTCGCACTTGGAAGCTCAGATATTCACTATGATGTCGGAGAAATGTCTATTGCTGTACGAATTCGTATCGATGGTGAGCTCGTGACTATCGTGACTCTCGAGAAAAGTGAATACAAACTTCTTCTCGAACGACTCAAATATAAGAGCGGGCTCAAGCTCAATATCACTGAAATTCCTCAAGATGGGAAGTACCGAATCAATGATGATGGATCCAATATTGATGTCCGTGTCTCGACTCTTCCTGTCCGATATGGGGAGAATGTCGTCTGTCGAATCCTCGACTCGACAAAATCCATCCCGACAGTCGAAGAGCTTGGATTTATGTGGACATCGAAGCGCCAAATAGAAAAAAGTCTCAAGAAAAAGAATGGTACAATTCTCGTCACTTGACCGACTGGATCAGGAAAGACGACGACGCTCTACTCTATGCTCTCAAGCCTCAATACTGATGATCGCAAGATTATAACCCTCGAAGATCCGATCGAATATGAACTTCCTGGAGTCGTCCAGAGTGAAGTCGATGAGAAGAAAAATTATACTTATGCTACCTGACTCCGTGCACTTCTCCGTCAAGATCCAGATATCATCATGATCGGTGAGGTTCGTGATCTCGAGAGTGCAACTATCGCAATGCAAGCGGCCATGACTGGGCATCTCGTCCTTTCCACACTCCATACCAAGAGTGCATGAGAGACGATCGAACGACTCATGAACATGGGTGTTCCAAATTATATCCTCGCATCAGGACTCGATGTCATCATTGCTCAGCGACTTGTACGACGACTCTGTCCTCATTGTACAACTTCGTATGAGGCAGATGAAGCACAGACCAATATTATCAAGTGGATGCTCAAAGATATCGGTATTGCCTGAGTCGCAAAAAGAAAGGAGAACTATATGCTCTATAAATCGACTGGCTGTAGTGAATGTGGAATGACTGGATACAAGTGACGTATCGGTATCTATGAAGTGATGGGATTTTCTGAGAATCTTCGTACGCTTGTACGAAACAATGCGAGTCCTCACGATATTATCGAAGCGGCTCGTACTGGTGATCTCATGCTCATGCGGGAGGATGGAATACTCAAGGCAATGCAAGGGAAAACAAGCCTCGAAGAGTTATTTAAAGTGATAGAATAAATATGCCACTACCTGATCCTATACTTACATCTGTAATAAATAGTCCTCTGGGGTCAGATTTTGCTCAAAGAAAGGAAAAAAAGTTATGAACAAGTTGTTCTAAGGTCGTCTTAGCAAGTTTTATGAATGGTAAAGATACTATCCGTGTAGTCATAAAGAAATCAAGAGTTGAAGCAAAATATTTTGATCAGATGCAAAAAGAATATTGACTCATAAAACAGGAGCTTGGTGAGATTGTTCCAAATCAAGCATTTTTTTTAGAAAAATATGATGAATATAAAAGAGATATGGTGACTGCTTTTTGTGTTCCAGTTTCTATTGCTTATGACATATTTTCATCAGAAGAAAACTGGAGGTTTCTTTTAGATGAAAGGGCGTGTAATTTGCAATTACAAAATGATATCGATATATTTATTGCTGGGTACAAAAGGTTAAGAAATCTATGATTGCTTCTTGATCTCTATGGGGATGAGAATCTTGTAGTTACCCGAGAGTGAAGATTGCGCTATATAGATTCTTTTTTTGTGAATTTCAGCGAAAGAAAGTCACTTCTTCCAATTTCAGAAAGAAATTTTCAAAAGATTGAAAAACTGTGAACGACAAAAAAAATTCCCCCACTTTCGTAGGGGAATTCTTTTGAATTATTATTTTCCAGTTCCCGTCAGTATTTCACCCGTCATTGTTGCTGGAACATCGAGAAGCTTGTCCATAACCACTTTGAGAGTATTCATATCTGGAAAAAGTCCAAGATCGATCTTTTTCCCATCGAGGAATATGCTCGGAGTTCCTGTCACACGAAGCGTATCACCTTCTTTGATTTCTGCCTGTATTTGTCCGAGATATTTATCACTAGCAATACACTCTGTAAGTTTTTCTATATCGACTCAGATATCTTTTGCGGCACCGATTCGCTCATCATCAGAGACTTTTGCTCCAGACTTTGACTCTTCGAGAGAATAGAGAGGTTTCTTGTAGTCAAGATATTTCCCTTGTTCAGTGACGCAGAGTGCTGCGAGAGAGTCACGCTCTGCATTCTTATGAATTGTCGTAAGTGGATATTGTTTGTAGGTAATGGTGAGATATCCATTTTTTGCATATTCTTCGAAGATCGGAGCGATCGACTGAGAGAATCGAATACAGGCAGGACACTGGAAATCTGCAAAGATCATCATAGCATGTTTTCCTGATCCGTATGTCGGAGATGGAATCATCACTGCTGGAGTGATAGCGCCAGTAGAATTCGATTTTACTGGAGTCGTGCCTCATATCGTACAGGATGCAAGAAGAAAAACTGAAAGGAAACCGACAATATATTTGTACATGGAAAGAATAGTGAAAAATTACACTTTGTATTATATCTATTTTTTTTGAAGTGCAAATTTTGCTTTTTTACCTACTTTTGGATACAATAGTAGCATGTATTGTTTCCGTATCATCGCGAGCATCATACTCATGGGATTTTTCTCATTTTCTGTGTGGGCAGAAGACTGATATATCGGAGAGAATCCAGGAACGAATTTCTATTCTACGATCGATGAGTGAGACTATCAGATAACTGCGAAGATTCTCACGAAGCGTCTAGCAGAGAAGCCAACCCTCGATAAATTTGGTGCGGAATGTCTCGGAAAAACATGGGTCAAGGATGCACCGACTGATATCAAAACACTTGAGGAAATAGCCAAAGGAGATTATCGAAAGCTCACAGAAATACTCAAGAAGAATAATATCGAGAATATTTCAATAGATACATATCAAGGGCTTGCTCTCTGTCTCACAGAAAAATATCAAAGAGCGAAGTCTCGAGCTCGAGATGAACAAAATAATATCGAAACGCTTTCATCGCTTGGTCTCTATATGGACGGCGATACTTCAAATTCTGACTATGATATTATCTCAGATATCGAGAAGATCAATATGATCATATTCTCCAAGAATCTTAAATATAGTGGTGAAGTCAATAAGAGCGCGTCTTCATTCCGCGATTTTCTTTCTGGAAGGCCAGTTGCTGCACTTTTCGGATCTGGTACTCCAGCAGGGATAGCATGAAATACTGGATCATGAGGAACTGGAAGCTGAGGAATAGGAGGAACTGGAAGCTGAGGAACGTGAAGTGGATGAGTCAATCTTGGTACGCTCATCGGCGGATCATGCGGATGATCAACGACAAGTCAGGATATCGCTGATATTATCGATGATGCCTTCGCTCGTGAGCTCGCAACCACACTTGCAAGCGGACCAATAGGCTATCCGACTGGCCAATGATACACTCGAAATGTCTGAGCACCTCCTCAAGGAACTCTAAGTGGAGCAAATGCGAATGGAACCCATACAAGTGCCGATGATTTCTTCCACAAGATGCCATGTACCAGCATATTCTGTATCGATGTGACAATGGTAAGTGGAAGTCAGAATCTCCTTGGTGGAGGGAAAAATGTCTCGATCGAATGACTTCTCGACAAGCATATGGAAATCATGGGCCCTATTTCTGATAGCTCTCTTCGATATGAAAAAATGCAAAACAAATTTGGATCACTCCCTTTTACGAATCTCGAACTAATAAATATAATCGCAGGAGTCCGAGTCTATATTGCAAATAGTCCGCAAATCACTCGAAGAAATAAGCTAGATCAGACTCCTGATCGGGAAAATGCAGAACTCGAAGATATTCGTCGATGTGCCTTCGCATGAGCAGGACTCAATACTGACAGTGCAAAATCAAATAGTCTTATGGGTGCTGGATATAGCTTCAATACTGCTGCCAATACGGATAATGCTCAGAACTTCGTGAAGCCTCTCGGTGCACAGGAAGCAGAAACCTCACGTTATGTCGGATGTCTTGAGCAATATATCACTGCAGGAAGAAAATCTTACTATGAATCTTTCTCGACTGATCTCACAGAAATACAGGCCTATACTGCAAGCATGATGAGTGAAATAGAGGAAATTCTCAATGCTGGAACTCGCATGAATAATAAACCTGAAAAATAAATGAAATATTCTTTCTTCTTTCTCATCTCGATATTTCTCCTCTCTCCTCTTGCAATTTTTGCAGAAGGAGAATGATGTGCGATCGAGAAGTGACCACCACCTCTCTTGACTGCATACATGAAGGAAGTTCAGCGCGTGACAAGTGAGATCCGATCACAAGCAAGTACAAGGAATCAATGTAATGGAACCAATGGAAGCTTCTCGAATGAGAAGAGATTTCTATCACTTCTCGATCGTATCGATGCACAGAATCCAGTATTTCCAAGTCTCATGACTGACTTCCAGTACAATATTCTTCTCGTAGCGAATGGTGATGCTCGTGCTCCCGTGATCAATCAAGGAAAAGTAATACAAAATGGAGAAAAATCTATCATCAATACGATGAAGTCTGTCTCGAGTGTATGTGCTCTCGATTTTTCCTACAATGGCGGAACATTCGAATCGGTACTCACGAACATGCTCGTGAAGAATAAAAGCATCGAAGCCTACTATAAAAATGTAGCTCTTGGGAATACAAGAAATGTGGATAATATTGATGGGAATCTCACGGATGAGATAGCAAAATACTATGATCCTGGAATGACACAAAACTGTAAAAGCAACACAAGCATTGCTGATACCGCAGGGAAAATTCTCGAACGAATACAAAATCTCGGAAAGAAAACACAAGACAGCGACAAAAACTGGAAAGAAGCGATCGCACTTTTTCGTGGAACTTCGACACTCGGGAATTATAATGATATACAAAAAAGTCTCCTTGATAGAGAACTCTCTCGGCAATGACTCTCTCGACGTGCCGTCGATCTCATGATCGGAAATCTGAGCTGTGTCCAGCAGAAAACATCACAAACTGACTCCATCGAAGACTGGGGAAAGGCGAGATCTGAATGTTTCAGTAATGTTGTGATCGGTTCAGAGAATCTGACGAATTGGATGAAGAGGTCTATCATACAAGCGACAAATACAGACCAATATCTCGCTCGAGTTCTCCTCTATAGTAAGCGGAAAGATCAATCTTCCCAGGAAATGACAAAGTTCTGGACAAAAATAAATGCTCTCGCAATAGAAGAAGATCAGACTACAAATGAGAAAATGATGACTGACCTTGTCGATCTTCATGTTCGCCTTCTCGAGACCAATGATCTTCTCAAGAAGAAAATTCCAGAGATGCAAGCAAATTGTCGAAAGTGACAACCCGGAATTCCTTGTCCAAAATAATCATATTTACTCTCTATTTGATTTTCCCTAACATTCTATATACTTCTCTTTAAGAGAAAATATCTCTCATAACTTTCCTCGATAAACACTATGAATTCTTCACATACTTCATCTCGACGATTTCTATGAATATTTGTATTTTCTTTTTTCCTTCTGTCTGTTTCTGTTTACGCTGCTATCTTCTATCTTCCCTGGTCTAATAATTCTTGAGGGCAGATTGAAGAGAAGGTAGAAAATGGATTTGCAGTGACTCAAGGGACATCGAAAGAAATAAATGTATGGGGTGAATGCAAAAAGGTAACTGCTGGAAGTAGTATGAATGTATATGTACCGACAAAAACACAAAATGAATGGAATCAATTCAAGGCACATGCTGGAAATATAGGTGCAACTGTGGGAGATTGTGCAACAGCATGTACTGGAGCTACTCCTTGTGGATCACCAGGAAGTTGTTATGCCGTATCAGGATGTGATAATACTTGTGGATCATCGGCGGTAAATGATTGTGCATGAACATGTGGAGGAAGTGCAATTGATTATAATGGTGGTGCTGTATGATGTGGAACTCCACCGCCAGGTGCTTGTTCTTGATCTACTCCTTGTGGATCACCAGGAAGTTGTTATGCCGTATCAGGATGTGATAATACTTGTGGATCATCGGCGGTAAATGATTGTGCATGAACATGTGGAGGAAGTGCAATTGATTATAATGGTGGTACTGTATGATGTGGAACTCCACCGCCAGGTGCTTGTTCGTGGGGCAATGTGGGTGTTGGTGAAATTCATCCATGGGGAACAGTTACAACTGGACCTGGTTGTTTTGGTGGAGATTTAAACAATCCACCTACCTGTGATGCTGCAAGAGATGGTTCGTCAATACTATGCCATGATGGTGGAAATGATTATTTTCGATATACTTGTTCTTGTGGAACACCATCTCCATCCTGCTCCGGTGCTACCCCATGTGGTACTCCAGGTTCTTGCTACACTGTCTCAGGTTGTGACAGTGTCTGTGGTTCAGTAAAAGTAAATGATTCTTGTTGAGTATGTGGTGGTGACGGATCGTCATGTGCTCCTCCTATAAATTGAGTATGTAGTACTACAGCTTTTTCTTGTTCTGCTGGTATTCTTGACCCGACTTTGAATGAGGCCACACCAAAAGGAAGCTATCCTCGAGGGTGTTACTATGATTGGAGTTGTGACGGTTCTAATGGAGGAATACAGAAATCGTGTACTAAAACAGTAGGCTGTTTTGCCCCTGATGAGCTTGTAAAAACTCTACTTGGTGAGACTAAAATCTCAGAATTGAAAGTATGAGACAAAATCATTTCATACGATGAAACTCAGAATAAATTTATTGAAAATATTATAGATAAAATTATCATTCATGATGGAATCAGTAGTCCTCTCAATGATTTTGAGAAATATCCATTATTAAGTCTGGTAGTGGAAACAGCCGGAAAAAAGAAAACAACCAAAGTGACATCAAATCATCTCTATTTCAGTCCTGAAAGTTGAAAATATAAATATATCGATGATTTTTCTATTGGTGAAAAAGTCCAATCAATCGATGGTATATGATATATTATTTCTAAGACTCGATTGGACTCTCAGCCAATAGTTTATAATTTACATATGAAGAATAGTCCAAATAACTATCTCGTAAATGGGGTTGTCGTTCACAATGAAAAAGCGGAAGCATGTTCTGGATGTATAGGTCCTACCTGTAATGCTATAAGTGCTTGGCTTTTGATGAACTAGTTCATCAAATTCTACATTTCTATTATCATCGGACAATGATCCGATCCATATTGCTCACTCAGATAATCGATCTTCTGAATTCTTGGAAGGAGAGAATCCTCACACCAGAGAGCATCGATACGCCATCCGACATTTCGATCACGCGAACGAGTCACGACATCCCACCAAGAGTATACCTCTGATTTTGTAGGATTTTGTTCTCGCCAGATATCATGCCATCCATCATTTACTCTTCAGTCGAGCCATGCACGCTCGAGTGGATGAAATCCTATTTTTCCATCATTTTCCTTCGGACGAGCAAGATCGATCGCATGATGAGCACAATTGATATCTCCTCACCATATTACAGAATCTCCACGTTCCCGAAGAGAATCCATATATTTCGCAAATTCACTATAGAAGACGAGCTTCCCTTGCCATGCTTCTTCTGATTTTCCACCATTTGGGAAATAAATACCAAATAAATGGAGAGTCTTATGATCCTGTCATTGCGACAGAGG
>CAVXMT010000012.1:0-5683 GCA_963763105.1 uncultured Candidatus Altimarinota bacterium
CAGCTGATCTCAGAATACATGGACCTCGCGAACAAGGGCAGCACGATCAAGAACAGAAATAAAGTGAGTCTCAGAGCTAAAATATTGTGACGGGATTCGGAGACGAAGAAGCGCAAATATCGTACGATCAATAGGATCTATATACTGGAGGAAGTATTCATGTCCTCATGATGCCTCATAGAAATAGGTCTCAAGAAGAGTATTTTGTGGATTATTTCATTTTGCTCGAATTTCTCTCGCTGAAATATCACGCCTTTTTATTCATTTCTCCTTCATACGAATCTCTGTGAGCTGACGAAGATTCGCGAGCTTGGATCCTGCAAGAATCTCTGAGGCAGGGATATCACGATACATCCGATTGAGTCTGAGATATTCTGGAAGCATTCACTGAAGATCAGCCATGAGATCAATAAGATCTTTATCACCATATGGGGTGAATCATCCATTTCTCCAAATCCCCTCCAGCTCAGAATGTGGTGTGACGACCATCGGGTATATCTTCATCTCATCAGGACGAAAAAGTGGATCATCAAATACTCAAGCCATACTTTCCCTATCAGTCTCTGGTGTCGCTCCGAGAAGACCTGGCATGATATGTGCGACGACCTTGAATCCTGCGTCTTTGAGAAGCCGTGTCGCCTCTATAGATTCTTTATTTCCATGACCTCGCTTATTGAGCTCATTGATCGAATCTATCGTCGTCTGATATCCGATCTCAACTCTCGTGACTCCATATCTTCGAAGAGCAATGATTTCTTCCTGAGTGATCCAATCAGGCCGTGTCTCGATAGCAATACCGATCACACGAGATGCTGCTGTTTCATTTCTTTTTTTTGCTTCATCGAGAGATTTCGATGCCTTCATGGTATATCATTTTTCTATCTTGAATCGAGCAAAAACATCATCTCCACCTTCGGCTGACTGAAGAAAGGGGCGCAGGTCAGCATAGGTCGTATGTGCATCATAGATAGCCTTCATAAACTCTTCCTGATACTCATGAGGGTAGACGCTCCATGTCCCTCAAATTACACGAATATCACACTTTGCGATAGCATTTCCGGTGATCTCGAGTGATCGCAAACGATTCTGTACCTGGCGCACCGGATCAAAAGCGTTCATCTCAGCACGCTGAACTGCTGGTTCTCCTGTGATATAGCTTTTCGGAAGTCATTCATATGTCGGGCAGAACACGCACTTCCCTGGACATCCCCAGAACTTCGTCAAAAGTGAAATGACTGACACTCCGGAAAGTGAGCGGACTGAGCGCTTGCGAAGTACTTTCCAGACTCGTACATCTTCCCGATAGAGTCACGATACGATGTGGAATCTATATCGCTCGATAAGACTGATAGACGAAATCCCTCCTGGATCTCCATGAAGGGTAAAAATTGCATTTTTTGCTTTATGAAATATTTCTTTGGAAGTGATAGATTCATCAGAAACAAGACGAGCAAGGATAAGGTCAAGTACTTTATTTTTCATTCTATAGTCTAAAATGGCGCTGTTCCAATCAATTCTATTTGAGAGAAAAAATCTTTGAGCTTGCTAATTGCTTCTGGATTTCCTCATTCATAGCTATTGCTGTAAGTAAGTTCATGATATTCTTTTTTATCATTCTTGATGGTCATATACGGATAGGAAAATATAATAGCTGTTGTAGAAGGATCGGTACTGCTTCAATATTTAATGGTCGTCGTTCCTATGATATATTTTTTCTTATTTTTTGTCTCTTCTATCGTGAATGTAGTATTTGTAAAACTTTCTTTTGTATACTTTTTCTCATAGAGATTACGGAAGGTTTCATATGAATATTCTGATGGCTTCAGATTCACATCACTTGGTGAGTTATCAAAATAGCTATTCCCACCGAGAAAGTAATTATCAAGTGTATCTTTTTTCTTTTGAGAAATGTCAGAAAAGGATTCTCCAGTATTGGAAAGGGGAGAAAAGTATCCAACAGAAATAGAGCTATCTCCACCCTGATCTGGAGATTCTTCTACTGTAATTCCAGAAGGAAGTGTAGTTATACGAAAAAGTTGTGTATCAAATCCTGCAGTTTGTACATATGACTTCTTCAGCGTAATGCCTGAAGTAATAAATGCTATCGCTTGATCGATTATTTTTCTATCTTTTTTAAGACTGACATGATTAATGGTCGCCATGCAAGTGTTTTTTGTATTGTATATATCAATACGATCATTCCCTAGAGAAGAAACGCGTGATTCAAATGTTCTCACATGGTATTGGTTATTGCTTCCTATGGAAGTTACTGTTTCTTTGAATTGTTTGAGATTGTCTCATGATATTCTTGTAATAATTTCCTCTTGAGTAAGACTCCCTCCGAAATTATTACATCAAAACAAGAGAGAACTCTCCGTGAGATTACTAAGTCCCATACCGTAGAGAAATGAATTTATTCCTTCGACTTTCCCCCGAAATTTAAGACCAAATCGTTTCATAGAAACTGTTTTTATATTGGCATCGTTGATAATATCATTGCTTCTCTCGCCAAGTTCTGAGCTTTTTATAAATTCTTTGAAATCTTTTGGCGCCTTGAGAGAAGCTTTTGTGTATCCTTTAGTTTTCTTATTTATAAACTCTCGTATCTTCATGATCGGAATCATATATCCGATAACTGCATTATCTGAGCTGACTCGTGAAGGTACACCAATAAGTTCACCATATTTATTGAATGCCCCACCCCCTGAACTTCCATGATCGATAGCACCATCTATCTTGTAAAAAGGGTCTTCATATCCAGCGACATTCCCTTCCGTGCGAGAAATATTTTCTCATCAGATGGCAGGATATCAATAACTAATAAGGTGCGCTCCAATATTAATCTTATTTTCTTGAAAAAATGGAACAGTCGGCAAATCACCTGGTTCTTGAAACTTCAAAAGAGCAAGATCACTTTCTTCATCGTACGCGACAAGATCTCCTGTCGTAAAACAAACAGGCTTCTTTCGAAAATCAATAGTTCGGCATATTTCATAGAATCCACTCAGATTTCTCTGTGTGCTATCAAAAATGACATGGGCATTTGTAAGGAGGAGTCCGCTTCCTATAGCGACAGCACTTCCCATTTGAGATATACTATATGTATTATTCGTAGAATTATATTCATAGGTACGAATCTTTAGAATAGACGTGTATATCTTCTTTTCGTCCAATCAGAGAACATCGAAAGAATAGCTAAAAAAACTAATAATACATAAAAAAGAGATGAATTTTTTCATAAATTGCGATGAGAGTGAGTAAAAAATCATGCTGATTGTATAACTATTGAGGTATATTGCAATTATTTTCTCGCATGAAGAAATTTTTGACTTTCGCTCTCATTCTTATACAATCGGCTTACATTTTTATACGCGGGGGTAACATAAAAGAGTGAGTGTACTAAGGCTTCAACCCTTGGGTGTGACGGTTCAAACCCGTTTCCCCGCTCCATTAATTAAGTATATGCTAAAAATTTTATAATTAACTAGAGCTCTAGCATTTGAAAGGCAATTTGGCAATCCAAGTGATGCTGATATTGTCCCAGATAATAATAGCGGAAAACCAAATCTTCCATGAACTCGTGCTGCACGTATTCTGGAAGCTCAAGAAGAACAATTTGATCAAAATAATCCAAAAAATCTAAGCCCTAATAATAATGGCAAATAGTCACGGACTTTCATCTCGACTCGTCAAAAAACAAGCTGCTGCTCGTAAGCTCTCTAAGGGCAAAAAGAAGTCGGCTATTATCTATACTGGAAATGAGAATAAGCAATCACGATTCAATCTCTCATATAAAAAACGAACACACTATTATCAGAATAAGGAAGCATTCCCAAAGAAAAAACTCCCAACAAAAGAAATCAGTAGTCTCATAGAAATGGGAATAATCGATGAAAGATGATTCTTCAAAAAAGGAAAAAAGAAAAATTATATCACTCATTCTATGGTCGATCTCAAGGGATTTGATTTCTATGGAATGCCACGAAGCAATTAAAAATCTCACTCAATGGAGTGAGATTTTTTTGTGTCAGTATGGTAGACAGTCCACCAAAGGTTACATATCAATATCGATATATCATAAGATGAGGAAGAGGCAGTATGGAAATAGATGGATGACTCAATTTGTCCCTCTTTGCAGAGAAGAGGTAAGAAGACTCGAAGAAAGTGGAAAAACGATCCAATCTCATACCGAGAGTAACTGAATGCAGGAATATCTCGAAGACCTACAAAAAGACTCTGTTCATATTAAAGATGCACACAGGGTTACTTTATAATATAATAAAATAGAATATGTGACGATACTATTACAACAAACGAAATACAACTGATGATTATAAGAAGATGACTATCTCATTCTTCAAAAAACACGGATATCTAAGAGATTGATTATCCTATAGCTCGTGATGACTCAGTTGGACAATAAATGGAAATCCTAATGGAAATATATCATTCTCAGTATCAAAAGATGATGAAATGGGAACTGGACATATTCGGGTATTTTTCACACAAACAAATCGCACTACTCAAGAAAAGAAAGAGATAGATTATAAAATAGCAATAATCTCTACACCTTGTCATTTTGGATGACGGAGATGGTGGTTTCTCGATCCTTGCAAAGAGACCCCTCTACGATGTTCTATTCTCTACCTCCAGAGTAATTGAGCATTTGCAAGTCGAAAAACTCTCAATCTTGCCTATGAAAGCCAGAATGAAAGTAGATTCGGAAGAAGACTCTCATTTCTGATGGGGATGAACGCCACAAAAGCAATCGTCCTCCAGAGGACTATGAAATATCCCTATAGAAACGGAAAAGAAACCAAAAAGATGAAAAGATTCCTCAAATTGTCTTACAATAATCCGAGCCACGAAGAAATTATGAGCATAGAAAATCTATTCTCTCGTTGAAAAACTCGCAAAAGATAGATGAATAGATATACTATAGCCTAATTATTTCGGCTATTATATCGATATATGAATAATGGAAATGCACCAGAGAACATTCTTATCATTCAGACTATAGATTATCTCCTCAAATCTCTCCGATATAGATATGATCGAGAAAAGATAATTATATTTGATGATGAAAATATTGAGAATGCCCGAAAATCAGGCGTGTTCATTCCACCAGATGAGATACTCTCAATATTAAGAGACCAGAAAATGATTGAACTCAAATATAAAGAAAATAAATTTTATGGTAGAGACGATGAATATATCTATAGTACACACGATAGAATTATCTCATTGATTGATACACTTAATCTTTTTGATTATAAACGAAAACTTCTCGGTAAAACTCAAAAATCTATCATAAATACTACCACTCTCGAACGAATAGCAAGATGGATATGAGATTCTGGAAATGCTGATAGTATAATAAAAACTCTTGAATCATGCGGTGTTCCTGATTATCTTATTGTATATCCCCACACAAAGTGGAGAATGGTGGATGATCTCTTTCGGGTATTGGCAACCTCAATATATGAAGAATGACATAAGCTCTTATTTTCCTTAATAGAAACATATCTTAATCCAATACGATTTTGATCTATTGAAAGTACTATAGAAACACAAAATTACTATAGCGAGTATCTCGCCTATGACGGATATGAAATACTCAAAGGGAAAATAGTGCCGATAAAAGATAAGCGTGATATGTATGATGTCTACTATGAGAGCAAAA
>CAVXMT010000013.1:0-6211 GCA_963763105.1 uncultured Candidatus Altimarinota bacterium
CCAGATTTCGGAAATGCGTAGATCTCACGGATATTATCCTCATCACGGATGATCATGAGAAGTCGATCGAATCCAAATGCAAATCCACCATGTGGAGGAACACCATATTGGAAAGCTGTATACATCGCACCAAATTTATCTTTCACCTCTTGTTCTCCCTTGCCGACGATGTTGAACGCCTTCACGAGTGATTCGATATTATGATTGCGGATTGATCCAGAGAGGACTTCGTATCCATTACATGCCAGATCATACTGACATCCATAGATCGAGAGTGGATCGGGATTTCCTTCGAAAGCAGTGAGCCCTCCGTGAGGCATCGAGAACGGATTGTGCTCAAAGTCATAGCTTCCATCATCCTTCTGTTCATACATAGGAAAGTCTGTCACCCAAGCGAATGCAATCTCATCCTTGTTCACGAGAGCAAATCGATCACGACAAGCAAGACGCACTCCGCCAAGAACTTTGCACGTTGTCTTATAGTCTCCAGCACCGAAAAATATCATATCTCCTACCTTTGGAGCAAGTTTTTGCGATAGAGCCTCGAGCTCATTTCCAGTGAAGAACTTGAGGATTGGAGATTTTGGACCATCGACCTCATAGATGATGTAGGCAAGTCCTCCGGCTCCGAGTGATTTCGCGACTTCTGTAAGTGAATCGATTTCTGATCGAGAGAGAGTCTTCCCTTCGAGCTTCATTGCTTTCACGATTCCGCCTTCAGCAACTGTTTTTGCAAAGAGTGAAAATCCTGAATTTCTAAATTCTTCTGAAAAATCTTCGAAGTGCATATCGAATCGTATATCTGGCTTATCTGAACCATAGCGATTGATAGATTCCTTGTGAGTGAATCTTTGGAAGGTGCCATTATCTTCCATTTTCACGAGTTTTTTGTCGGTAATATCATTAATGAGATTTTTTGCGAAAGATTCAGCAACCACAAATACATCCTCTTGCTCGACAAAGCTCATCTCCACGTCAATCTGATAGAACTCACACGAGTGACGATCTGCTCGAGGATCTTCATCACGGAAACATGGAGCAATCTGGAAATATTTATCCACTCCTCCGACCATCAGAAGTTGCTTGTATTGTTGAGGTGCTTGTGGAAGTGCATAGAATTTTCCTGGATGAAGTCGAGATGGAATGAGATAATCACGAGCTCCTTCTGGAGAAGAGACAGTGAATATCGGAGTCTGTACTTCGAGGAATCCATTTGCCGTGAACCAATCTCGTGAAAACTTATTCATCTCGGCTCGAAATGCAATCTTGTCAAAAATACTCTTGCGACGCAGATCCAGGTATCGATACTTGAGGCGGATATCTTCAGAAGCTCATGTATATTCTGTGACTTCAAATGGTGGAACTTCGGATTTCGAGAAAATCTCTGCATGAGTAATAATAACCTCGATCTCACCTGTAGAAAGTTTTGTATTCGTCTGCCCTTCTGGACGAGAACGGACTGTTCCAGTGAGCTTCACTACGAATTCACTACGAAAAGTATCTGCAACAGCATGTGCAGCAACATTCTCAGTCGGATCATAGACTGTCTGTGTGATACCATAGCGATCACGAAGATCGATAAATATAAGTCCTCCGTGATCTCGGCGATTCGCCACCCAACCTGCTAGGGTAACTGTCTCGCCAATATTTTTTGCCGTGAGCTCACCAGCGGTATGTGTTCGGTGCATAAGAGAAAAGGGTTAGAAATGAAATATTAATGTTTTGTCGGAGTGAACTCTATATATACAAGGGGGTTTTCTTTTATTCAGCAGACTACAGTCATAGGATTTCAGTATTGATGAACTACCTGTACTCGTTTTTCTATATCACGAATCAGATTTGGACAAGAGCTACAATCGCTAGCATCACCACACTCTGCGTATCAGAGTGGCTTAAGTAAGGCATTTATAGGAAGTTCACTATGTCAAACTGAGAGGTCTTTATAATCAAATTGCTCAACTTGAGCAAGTATGTCAACCGAAGGTCATATATTCATAAATTAAAAGTTAAGAAATATCAATCCAATACCTCCTCCCCTTGACTCCATTTCTTTCTGTATATTTTTCGAGCTCTCACCCATTTGCTTCAATAACTTTTGATGATGCGATATTATCATCATCACAAGAGATAAATACTTTCTCAAAACTGAGTTTTTTCGCTTCTTGGAGAAGTAATTTAAGTCAGTCTTTACCATATCATTTTCACCGCTCACTTGGTATGATGCCATATCCGATATGTCAGCCCGAAATAGCATCATCCCAAAAATTCAAATTGTGTCGAAATATAAAAAATCCAACGATTTTTCCTATCTCATCATCTCGAAGGAAAAACACCGAGCTCTTTGGGAACTGGTTTTCCTTATCATCAGTATTTTTGATTCGAGCTTGTATGTCGAGGAGTTTCTCATAACTTTCTTGGAAAAAAATCCTTGGAGTTTTTCTTCCATTTTTCCATTCTACCATGATTTCTTCCCATTGCTCTTTGTACGAGATATCTGTTTGAACAAGCCTTAACATAGATTACTTTCTATTAATAATTATTTCTGAAACTTCCATATTTTTTGGGAGATTATAGATTTGAAAAATGAGTTTTGCTAATTCACTCGTATCCATGAAGCTTCATCATCAGAATTTTCAGGTAAGTTCAGAGATTTGATTCATACGCTTTGTGTTTCATTTTGTTTCCATTCATCCAGGGTGAACGCCAATTACACGACATGAAGTTCACTTGAGTTCCAATTGTAGATTCTCAAGCCATCATCTAAATGCCCACTTACTCGCACCATACATGGAAAAATATTTATATGGTTTGAAACCGATGGTTGCACCAATTCCGATAATATCGGCTTCATTCTTTTGTATTAGAGGAAATAATTTACTTGTAAAAATTGCAGGAGCAATAAGATTGAGATTAAATTGTCGCTCGGTATTTTCCCAATCGAGCTTTCCAATATCCTCACCATCACCATCTCATGCGCAATGAATCAAAAGAGCAAAATCTTGAAACTGTTTCTGGATGAATCCTACTGCAAAAAGCACAGAATCTTCATTGCAAAGATCTGTTTCAATCCACTGTATGAAATCTGCGGGCCTTGATCGACAGAGTCCAATGATTTCATATTCAGCATCATGAAACACCTCTGCGAGAGAAGCTCCAAGTCCAGAAGATGCTCATGTAAGGATAATTCGTTTCATAAAATAAAAAGCACACAAAATAAATTTCATGTGCTTCGGTTCGTTTTATCGAAAGGTGCCACCGAGGCTCGTACTTGATTATATTATTTTAACGAAGTTTCTCGACTTCGAGAGGGTCTACTAAGTACGAATCGGGAAGTTTTGGAAATTTGCCATTCGAGGCAAATTTCGTGATATCTAGAAGAAAATTCTAAAATCGGAACTTTCATTATCTTTTCGTACCTTTCTTCCTCCAGCATTGCAGGTGTTGGCTGCTCGATTGCTTTTTCTGAGGCCATCATAAGAGATTCTTCTCTGAAGTCAAAAAAATCTTCCGCAGAAGCGGAAGATTTTTCTTTATTGTATTGCCATTGGCATACTCTCGATAAGAATGCCTTTTGGATATTGGCGTTCTGGAACTGTGAAAGTGAGAGTAGAGAGAGGATTCGCAGGATTCGAAAGACTCCATGAACGTACTCCTCACTCAGCAATCGTATAGGCAGTATTTCCGACATAGACAGAGCGAGTAATAAAATCATTCGAATAATTCCAGATTTGACTTGCGAAATATGTCTCGACTGTCGATCCTGCATAACAATACGGTGGAACATAGGTATTTGATGGTGGGCAATAATCGCTTCCATCGATGAGTTTCTGACATGTTGGCTTTGTCGTATTCATATATTGGGCACAATCAGCTTTCCATGCTTTTTCTATATCTGTAGAGAGATTCACATGGCTCATGCGAAATTTCTCGATAATAGACCCTGGCGTGATACTGACTCCGATAAGTCACTGGAATGCGGATTTTGAACGATATGGATCATTTGGATCTTTTGCACTTATCATAAGCGTTGCAGGAAGAAGGAGAAGATTCTTTTCTTTGTAATAAACAAATGCTCGTGGATTCGAGAGAACTTCAGATGAAGATCCTGCATCACCGAGAGTAAGTGAAACTTCCCGTTTTGGATTTTTTATATCTGCGACATTGTAGAGATCGATCTTGAGTCCGCCATTCTGAGTACCTCACCACTTATTCGTGATAGTATCATAGCCAAGGCCGATAAGTCGATCATTGTCATATGGATGAAGATATGTCGAATATCCTGGTATCTTGAGTTCACCAAGGATTTTTGGATTCTTGGAATCTGCAAGATCGATGACAAAAAGTGGATCAATCTGCTGGAAGGTCACAAGATAGAGTCGATTCCCGATAAATCTGGCTGATTGGAAATTTTCTCCTGGAGCGATTCATGAGAGTGATCCAGTTATTTTTCATGAAGGATCAATAATCGAAAGATTGGTTGCATTCTTATTGGTTCCAGATGACCAGTTATAGCTCTGTGTGACAATACGGAAATTTCCTTTTGCATCTTCATCCATAGAATATTGATTCATTGGATTTCCTATGACCTCGGTTGTATTCTTATAGAGTGCCTTCCCATTCGCAAGAGCAAAACGATGAACGAGTGTCGAAGATGAACTATAATATGTCGGTGCAAAACATTTAGCATTTGGAGGACAGGTATTTGTCGCATTTTTAGTAATATTGGATACGAGATAGAGTCCTGTAGCACTCATATGGATCTGGTTCACCGCACCAAAGACAAGAGAAGATTCTATTTTTGCGTTTGTCTTGGTAATATCGAGAGAGCCGATTGTCGTAAAGACTGGTGTCATCGCAACTGTCTTGAGAGTCTTCGTATCTGGAAGGACGACAGAGAGATCCTGACATCGAGAGACTGCAGATCGAGTAGAGGTGATATATTTCCCTCGCCATATAGGATTCTGAGAACTATCACGTATTTCTGGGACAATATTCTTGAGAGCAAAATTCACATCAAAAGCCTTTACAAGTTCTGTGTTTCTATTTTTCGAATTCTCATATTTCGTCATATAGTATGGAGCAATACGAAAATCAGACTGCGTGAGAAAATAGAGACGACCATCGACAAGACGAGAATCATGAAGATATCCATCGATCGTATGAAAATGTGAGAGAGTCGGCTTGGATGGAGTCGATATATTATAAACCTGGACAAGAGTCTTGGTCTGTGGATTGTACCAGCGAGAATTCCAATAAGGTTGTAAATTTGCATATGTTGAAGCAAGCACCACGAGACGGCTTCATTCGAGATACATATTCATCCCAGATATATCGTTCGGAAGTGTTATGGTCGAAAGATGTGTGAGATTCGCTGTCGATATGACCTCGATAGTATTCGCTGTCGCACGATATGTATAGATATTTTTCCCGTCTGTCTTTACGATATCAGACTCATCGACACCTGCCACTTGTGTATTAGTAGTAGATATTGAGGATGTTGGTGTCGCAACTCAAGCAACAGAAGAAGATTTCTCCATCGTCGCCATAGGTGCTACGAGTGCATCTCGAGCATAGAGAACAGGATATGGAGTCCAATATTGATCGGCATATGATGAGAGAAGAGTCTCAAGTGTCGTACGAGCATCTGCACAACTCGAAAAAGTACGAAGACTAAATGATGGTGAGGACGCAGCCTGTACTCATGGAAGAGTAGCAATTATGAGGAGAATCCCCATGAGAAGTCGAAGTTTCATAATATGAAAAGTAAAGAGATACAATACCAAGGACGCGGACAAAGAAAAAAGGTGACAAAATACTTCTATTTTTCTCTAATCTTATTCGCCAAATATATGAACAATATATGTATTTTTTCCAGATATTCCGTAACCAATACCTACTTTTTTCCACTGTGGATTGAGCATATTATGACGATGGCTTCCTGATTCTTCGAGCCCATCTTGGAGAGCAAGATCAGATATCGAGCCATATGCAATATTTTCACCCAGTGCTGTGCTTATTGCGATTCATTGCTTTTTCGCAAATCCATCGATATAGTTCCCATCAGGATCACGGTGTGCCTGATATTTCCTTGCGATCATATCATCGACCTTCGCTTGTGCGAGACGAGAAAGTGTATCATCAATAGCGAGGAGATTGCGATCTTGTGTCAGTCGAAGTGTATTGATTCTTGTAGCAATTGACGACTTTACTG
>CAVXMT010000014.1:0-9399 GCA_963763105.1 uncultured Candidatus Altimarinota bacterium
CGAAGAAAAGCTTTCACACATCAAAGATTAAGAGATTTTATCTCAAGATTTCTAAGATAAGATTCCTTCGTGGAATCTATTTTTTCATACTAATTCCTTCTCAGAGACTCGCCTTTGGTGGTACCTCTTTGAGTCTCGATCCTACGACATTCTTACATATAGAACTAGCATTCGTATCTACAATCTTCTCACAGTGAGTAGTATTAGACTCAGCTATTGCCTGATTTGTGACATACATATAATTACATCCTAATTGTATTTCTTTATCAGTGATGCTTCCACATGGATCTCATCATGAATCTCGTTTCCCTATGGTAGCAATACAATTTCCTATCAGTCACTTCCCTTTGAGTGTTGGACAAAGAGAATCATCTTTTTTTGTAATAATCTCTTGGAATAAAATATTATCACTACAGATACTTTTCACTCTCAAATCCGTTATATTTTCACATTCTTTTTCATTCCTAGTGGCCATCGCTTTTTTTATAGAAATATCATTCAGGCAAATACTTTGTGCGGATCCTGTTCAAGATTGTTTCATACAATTCTCTTTTTCTGTATCAAAGGCTTTCGCAGGAAGTATAATACCAGTTCCTATAGCATCAATTCGTTCACTTCCAGAAGAGACCATACGAGGAGATACTGGAAGGCTCGATACAGATGCAGAAAAAGGAATCTCTTCAGTCACTCAAAGTGGTCCTTTATTTTCTCATGAGGGAAAAGAAAAAGAACATGAAGAGAGAATAATCACTGATAAAAAAGGAATACTGAATCTAAAAGAGAGGGAAGCCATATGATAAAAAATAGCGAAAGAATGAATAATTATCTATATACATGTACAAGTTCCAGATACGGCCGGATAAGTACACCATTGAGTATTTCAATTATTTGCCCAATCGTTCGTACAATTGGTAGTTCCTGAGGGAGTACATGGTCCAACTACAGAATAAGTAGTCCACGTACATGTCGGACATGCACCATTGTAGTAAGTACTATAATATGTATTTCCTCCGATACACCCAGCACCTCCATATGCTGGAGAAGGACTATTACAATAGCGAATATAATAGTCATAAGTATAGCTTCCACATCCATAGTTATCACTATACCAATAATACCATACGCTCCACCCGCCATCGACAGAAGCATTCATTGTGATTCCTGCAGATGCTGCGTTGGTCTTCACTGAGTTCCATTCTCCAGCGGTTTTTGTCGGTATGAATACTGATTTCCCCCACGGTGCTGATATCTGATAAGAATTTCCTACTCCATAATTTGGCCTCAGATCTGTAACTTGTGGAGCTCAATAATCTACTCTCCATCCTGTATTCCAAGTATAGAGTGCAGATACATCATTGATAGAGCTATACATAAAAATAATGCTCATCAAACCGAATATAAAATATTTTTTTATAGACATACTTTCTTATTTCTTTAATGGGCGAATTCTAATCTCTCAAGTCTTGATTCGAGAGATTGTATCTTCTCATTCTGAGCATCTATGATTTTCTGTTGGTCTGCAATACTTTTCATAGTATTCTCTCACTTGAGAGATAATTCCTTGATGGCTTCGATGATCGGAGCTACGAGATTGCCATATTCGACTGATTTCAGTCCAGTTTTCTCATCTGTATGGACAATATCTGGAAATTGCTTTTCGACTTCTTGTGCGATCACGCCAATATCCTTGCGCCCATCTTTCTTCCAGTCAAATAAATAACCATTCAGGGAGAGGATTTTTGCAAGTGAATTATTCAGTGGAACAATATTTTCCTTGAGACGGCGATCAGAAGAATAAAAATAAGCAAGAGCTGTGATATTTCCTGTGACATTGACTGCACCATTGACCTCGAGCTTGGCTCATGGAGTAGAAGTGCCAATACCGACATTAGCTCAGCTTCCGAGGATGACAGTATTTGATTGAGAACCTACGGTATTTGCACCAATGAGAGTCACATTGGAGAGACTGCCAAGTGTTATATTTGCATAGTTTCCGAGAGCAGAATTATTCGATCCTGTAGTATTAGCGGTAAGTACATTGTTTCAGATAGCTGTATTACCTGTTCCTGTGGTATTATTGGTGAGGGTATTGGCTCATATGGCTGTGTTGTAATATCCTGTGGTATTGGAGTAGAGAGCAAAATATCCATTTGCGGTGTTATTGAAGCCAGTGGTACTATTGATAAGTGCTGTGAATCCATTCGCAGTGTTGTAGTTTCCAGTGGTGTTGAATCTAAGAGATCCAGCTCCATTCGCAGTATTACCAACTCCAGTAGTATTAGCAAGGAGAGAATTATTTCATATTGCAGTGTTGTAATCTGCAGTATTAGCAGAAAGTGAACCGTTTCATACTGCAGTATTAGCAGTACCTCATGTATTTGCATAGAGAGCAGAGGTTCATATGGCAGTGTTGGAATATCCTGTCGTGTTTGAGGAGAGAGCAAAATATCCATTCGCTACATTATTATATCCTGTCGTGTTTGAGGAGAGAGCACCGAAGCCATTCGCGGTGTTGTAGTCTCCTGTGGTATTGGTGAGGAGAGCAGAGTTTCATATGGCGGTATTAAAACCTCCTGATGTATTACCAGAAAGGGCTCATAATCCATTCGCTGTATTAGATACGACATTCCCTCATCATCTTCCTACAGTCAGACCATTGAGCTTCGCATCACCAGCAACCTCGAGCTTGGCTCATGGATAAGAAGTTCCAATACCGACATTTGTACCATCGTCATAGAGAGTCCCTGTACCGACACTCGTCGCAGAGAGAAATCGAGCAATATAATTGGTCTGTCCACCGGTAATCCCTCATCCTGCTGCTGTTGTCCATGTCGCAAGTCCTGCGGCATCAGAAGTGAGAACCTTCCCTGCTCATGGAGCTCCTCCAGTGATCTTGACTTGTCATGCGACTTCGAGAGTTGCTCCAGGAGTGGCAGTTCCGATACCGACATTTCCATTTGCCATGACTACTGTTGTACCTGTGCCGAGAAATGTCTTTCCGAGAATATAGTTGAAGGTATCTGCTGGACTTGAAATATAAGAATTATTGCCACGACTATGAAAAGAATCTGCATCTATTCAGACAGGTAAACTATTATCCTGAAAAAACTTGAAGAAGTTCATGCCAGCAATATTCGTAAGCTTGAATCCTGGTGCTGCATATACAATACTTCCAAGGATCAAGCTGACAAGAAAGGCTGAAGAAAGAATGCGAACTATATTTTTCATGGAGTGAGAAGAAATGGTGTAAAAATAATCCTTGTACAATACTAGAGATTATATAGATTCAGGGGGAAGGGCAAGCAGGAATTCCCAATAGAGAGAAGAAAAGATATAGACATGCTCTATAAATTATGTATAATACTAATAATTAGGTATTCTTCTTGAAATATAAAGTCCAGTACATTCAAAATAGCTGAGAAAAAAGAATCTATATCTTTCCAGAGTACAAAGAGAAGATAATTCTCTCTATTTACCATTTCGAAGCTACTCTCTGGATATGTTTCTCGGAAAGATTTTCTAAATATTCTTTCTAAAGTTTTATATGAATTTTAGGAGTTAAGTCGTAAATATTATATTTATTGTCTGTTTGTCATTTATTTACCCCATGTCCTTAGCTTTCAATATACCTTGAATCTGCTCTTCTAGCAGAGGAAGATGATGCACGATCGTATCCCATACAATTCCAATATCGATACCAAGATATTCATGAGCGATAAAGTTTCTAAATCATATGATTTCAGCATATGGAAGAGAATCTTGTTCTGGAAAATTGGTTTTTAGCTTATTGGTTGTCTCTCATAGATGTTGGAATTGCATCAGACACGCATCTATCGTCTTGCCGTCTCAAGAAAATATCTCAAAATCCATCCCAAGAGTATACTGCTTGATCGTATTGATCGTCTCAAGTATAATCTCAAAGTATACGTATATATTTTTTTGTGACATGATCTCTAGATGATAAGGATTCTATCACGTTTGAGGCTCTCCCGAAATCTCGGATGAATTGCTGATTCTGAAACAAGATCTACTTCTCGACCGAGTTTTTCCTCAAGTGAAGATTTTATATTTCCTATATTGAAAAGTGAAAAAGTAACTCACTTCGGTTTCTCAAAAACGAGATCAATATCAGAAGATGGTGTACTCTCTCAACGTGCAAATGAACCAGTGAGATACACTCGCTCTATATGATTGCGTCTGAATATATTTCGTATCTCTGTTGTTTTTAGGATGTCGATGATATTATTTTCCATGATAGATATTACACTGATTGCTAGTATATCTGACTCTCGGAAAAATCAAACTTAATTTTTACAGGAATTTTGCTCTGATGGGAATAAGATGTCTCGACTTCCTATTTCTCACCAAGAATTCTGAAAGATTCGCTCGATAAGACAACGGTACATTCTTCTTTCTAAATTTTCCCCAAGACAAATTCGAGATAATTCTCTCTATTTAACACTTCAAAGCTACTTTCTGGATATGTTTCTCGGAAAGATTTTGGAGCTTTCACCTGTTTATCTCACCATTTGAATTCATAGGCATGGATTTTTCCATCATACTCCTCTATATAGTCTATTTCTTGCTGAGAAGTATTTCTCCAAAAATATACATTTCTATAGAGAAGATTATTTGCAATATATTTTTGTCTTTCTTCGATCAGAAAATTTTCCCACAGAGCTCCAGTATCTTGTCTGAGATCAAATTCATTGAAGTTATTTATAAGTGCATTTCTAATTCCAAGATCATAAAAAAATATTTTTTTACTAAACTTGAGCTCATTTCGAAGATTTCGAGAAAAAGATCCAAGTCTGAATATTATAAATGCTTGTTCGAGAATCTCTATATATCTCTCAATGGTATTCTTATCTATTCATACAAGTCCAGCAAGTTCTGTATATGATACTTGATTTCATATCTGGAGAGCAATTGCCTTGAGAAGTTTGAGAAGAAGATCAGGCTTCTTGACATTACCAAAACTCAAAATATCTTTGAAGAGATAGCTTTCTGTCAAGAGTCTGAGATTTCGTATTTTTTCCTTCTGAGAATCAAAAATGACAGATGGATATGATCCAAATAACATTCTTTCTTCCAAAAGTCTTTTTATCTCAAGTCAAGAATATTCTTGCTGAAGCTCTTCGAGAGAGAATGGATAGAGCCAAAATTCATACTTTCTTCCTGTTAATGACTCATTTATCTTATTCGCAAGCTCGAAACTACTTGATCCAGTAGCCATGATCTGCATATCAGGATAATTATCGATAAGAAGCTTGAGAGTTATTCCTATATTCTCTACTCTTTGGGCTTCATCAATTATGATGAATTTCTTGTCTCCTATAAAGCTTCTGAGCTCTGTGGAAGTCTTATTCGTAAAATATTCTCTTATGTCTGGCTCATCACAATTATAATAATCGTCGATAGTTCCATATATTTCGAGAAATTGTTTTACCAAAGTTGTCTTCCCTACTTGTCGAGGTCAATAAATTATGATGACTTTGCCCTTAAATAAGCTATCATCTATAGATCAGTATATTTTTCTCTTTATAAGATTCCCCATAGAATATATAATTTTAGTGAATTCATTCACTAAAATTATATATTCTCTACGAGAGAAAGCAAATCTTTTTAGATAAATTCATTTTCTTCTCAATCTTTCCCGAGTACAAAGAGAAGATAATTCTCTCTATTTGCCACTTCAAAACTACTTTCTGAAAATGTTTCTCAAAAAATATTTCCCCTAAGTATTCTTTCCAAAATTTAATGACTCGCTCCAGCAAGAACCTCAAGCGACTCAAAATCACTTGGAATACAATCGATAAACTCAACTCAAATAAGTTTGTTATTTGCATCAAAATCACACACTACCTCAGAAGAAAGTTCTCGAGTAACGGCAACAGGAGAATGAGAAAAACGTATATATCCTGATGATGCCATTGTGTCATATGTTTTAATCATAATAGTAAGAAGTTACAAGAAATATATTACTATCTATTCACGATATCCTCAATTTTCGTCGCAAGTCCTCTATGGAAAAAATCTATAAATATCTTTTCTGTGTAAAAATCGAATCAATTTTATTTGATCTTTTTCTATCGAAAATCCAAGCCGATAATCTCCAATTCGTATACGATAATATATGTCATATCCTCGCATCTTCTTACAATCAAACCTCATCTTTATATCATCGAGCATCTTGAGATTTTCAAGTTGAGCAATGAGTATCTGTACTCTTCAAAGAAGAAAATCATCAATTTTATCGAAATCCTTAAATATTTTCTTTTCAAAAACTATTTGCATATTTTTCTCGTATTACAATATGTTGTAAATTCATTCATAGAAACCACATTTAATGAATCCGAGGTTTCAAGGATTTTCCCAAAAAGATTATCCTCAATTTCTTCATATCGATGTAACATAAAAGTTATAAATTCTCCTGAATTTACTTCTTTTTTTCCGAGACTAACATCGTTTATAACAACACTCATACATTGTATATTAATTAGTAATGCTTCCATTATATCGAAGTTACTAGAAATTCAAAAAAGAATTTCTTTTGAGTGATTTGGAGCATAAAAGAAAGCTCTTCTTCCTCAATCCTTCCCAAGATAAAGTCGAGATAATTCTCTCTATTTATCACTTCGAAGCTAATCATTCTCGATGTCACGACTTCTTACAGGTTGATCATTGAATCTTTATAATTCTTCGGCTTATTTCGAGCATCCTTATATCCCATAGAGCTTCAATAATTGCTTATCAAAAGTGAGTAATTCTGCAGAATATTTTCGAGAAATAAGTAAGAGTGATATATCAGTAAATGACATCTTTTCTTCGAATCATAAATAGAAATCTATCTCATCTAAGACATCATTATTCACAAGTTCAATATTCTCCGTTTCAGAGAGGAATCTTAAGAAATCATTTGCCTTTTGTTTTCAAAAACGATACGAAAATATAGAACATACTTCTTGGACTACACAGTATGGAACAATTATTCTAGAATATCTCACTTTCCGAAGTACTTCCAAAGATACTTCATGCAAAGAATCATCCTCATAGAATGCTCCAATAAATATATTACTATCTAATATATATGTTTTATTGCTTTGCATAAAGAATCTCATCAATATGGGTAGATAAAGGTTCTTTTGTTCCTTGGCCTTTTATTATAAATTTTCATAAGCTCTCAAATAAATCTCCTTTTCTTCTTTTGTAACTCATATTGATCTTCGCTATACTTATAATATAAGGCCGTATGTTTTCTTTTGTAGCAATGGAGTCATATTTTCATAGTAATTACTGATTGCTAGTATAATATTTCTCTGAAAAAAGCAAGAATAAAAGGCTTAATGGACAAAAGTTGGTGGTTTTTTCTCTCAATTTAATCTTTCCAAAGAAGACTCAGTTGCTATCGAGTCTTCTTTCTTTTGAGAGTCAACGATGTATTTTTACTTTGGGTTTCAGATGAGAAAATATTCACTCTATTCGATTACTCGTATTGATAATTGGATCTTGAGATTTGGATAATCTCGTTGTACGGTTTGGATAAAATCCAAACAAACAAAAAGTTGATCAATACTTCTCATCAATGAATTATATGCAAAATGAAGTCTTGGATGAACTGGCTTATCTCTCAGTGTTTTAGTATCCAGTTCTTGTTGTCTAAAGTCCGCCTCATACTTGTTCCTAAATCCCCAAGTTGCCAAAGAAAAGTTGCCTTATCTGTATGTACTACTCAATGAGTTATCTCCTTGAGTTTCTTGTATGATTCTATCCTTGGATATTTGAGAAGATATCTGTCTATGGTGGCTATTTTATGTGCTTGGCAGAGTTGTATAGGAATATTTGAATAGTATTTCCATATGGCAGTATCTACTCCATTTCTTCCATCAATCACAGCAAAGAAAGGAAGTGGATATCCCCCATGAGACAAATAGTGAAGTAATATTTCGTAATCTTCTTTGGTTTCTTGAAGAATGTGTTTAGATGCAAGAATATCTCCTGTAATGCCATCTATTGCCACCAAGAGTCACCATTGTGTATCTGAACCCTTTCGACCGAAGAATGTAGCATCGAGAATAAGGACAGATGAGGTATATTGAGAGAGATTTGGATTGAGACGAATATTGTTCTGTCACTTGGATACTTCTATCTTTTCTTTGAATACAGAAGTGAGTTTTCTGTGGATAGTTCGTACTGAAAGAGAAGAATCATCTGCAAGCTCAGAGAGGGTTTGTTTATGAAGAGAGTAATCGAGAAAGAGTTCTTGATCTTTTTGAAGTCTTCGCTGAGACACTCTTCGGGGACTACGGAATATATACCAACAATTCATACATTTATACCGTTGTCTTCCGTCTGTTTTTCAGAATTTCTGAATAGATTTTCCAGCGCATTTCCTACAGGTTTTATTCATAGAAGTAAAATAAAGCGGATAAACCGCTTTATTATGCCAGAAACTCAGAGAAAAACCTACCAAGAAATGTCTATTAAGCCATTATGAAAGAATCTGAATTTAGATATAATTGTCGTATAAAATGAAAAGATATTTACAAAGAAATACTAAAATTACTCCGAAAAACTAACCGATAACTGGGGAAGACCCCCCAGAATTAGTATCCAGTAAATACACATTGTTTTCCTGTACTAATATAGTTACCATTTAGGGAATAAACAGTATTATTAGCAGCATCAATCGTACATGTTGTTCCCGAGTTCGAGAAGGTAACACTGTCGTAGATCCATTTGATTGATTGATCGTGTAGAGTTTTTTTCCAACTCAATCAAGGGCATACATATTGGTTCCATCATAACTCAACGCAGAGGATGCTGGTCCTGGATAGGTAACATTCCAGATAGGGACTCATCAGGAATTGAATTTATACAATATACCAGGTCACATTATATACAGATTATCACTATCACCAATATTCATGTCAAAGGCATTCATGAATCATGGTCCATAGGCTACAATAGAATTATTTTTTATGAGAGCATCAGATGAACGACCGGAAATATCCCTCATAGGTATATATAGGTTCGTTGTATCACAGGCGATATTATTATAAGACAACATGGTATAGTTGCGAGCCCCTAGGTTTATAATGGTTTTTTGAGTAGTATCTATATATCAGTAGATAAAGAAATTTGTATTACTGTAAAAGGCGGAACAAAAAGTAATTCCATCATTTGCTAACCCTAAAGCACTATAGACATAAGTACCAGCATTAAAAATTAGATTTAATGCTCAATTTGCTCGTAATATATAATTCAAAACATTGTAATTTCATGAAATTCAAGAAACTGAAATGCTCAATAAAAGATCGCCATTGGCATTCATTAAATAACGGACGGAATCCATCAAGGATAGCAATACGAGAAATGAACGAAGGCAGACATAAACAT
>CAVXMT010000015.1:0-11785 GCA_963763105.1 uncultured Candidatus Altimarinota bacterium
TCTTGGGTTTTATAGTATAGCTGCTGGTATAGGATATCTCCTCTATAATAATCTCCTCAAGGAAGAGACAACCAAAGAAATGAAGAAAGCATGATTCTTTCTTTCTGATGGATCTCTCGACGAAAAGAATATAAAACAAAATCTTGCAAAGATTCCAAAAGAAAAACAGACAGAAGTTGTCAATGATATCATCGGTAATCTATTCTCCCAGAATGATATCGAAGCCGTCTATGATGGTAGTAAAAATACCAATATTCATATAAGTGGTCCTGAGAAAACTCTTATGCTCGACAAGATAGACTCCTTGAGAACAATGCTTGCTGATATGGGTATCAATTCTAATATAATACTTTCTGTCTGAACTACAGAAAAAATCACCACCTATATTCAATCACTTCCTGTTTCTGATAGTCTTAAGGCCGAGTTTGCAAGTAAATACAATATTAATCTACAGAAAGCATAAACCTAATTGCTACAATTGTTAATAAGAAAAGGTTATATTTGACTCTAGAACTCCCTCAAAAAAATCCCCTCATATTCGAGGGGATTTTGATAAGTAAGCTTAGTAATTTATTGTAGTTCCTTTATAGGACACCTGAAGTTTATCATTTACTCTTTTGAGAGTTATTGTACTTCAATCTGAGAGCTTATTATCTCATGATTTTACAGATAGAGTAGCTGTCTCTTTTCATGCAAATTGATAATTAAGACTGCCACTTATTGTTCCATCCTTTCCAACTACAACATCATTGAATTGGAATGCTGTTCCATTGATAGTTGTTGCCTTATCTGCTCCAGAAGGTGATACAGTAATAGTTCCACTTGAATCTCTCGATACATTATGGCCAAGAGTGATAGTAGTGCCAACATTTACTGTTACATTTACAGTAGTTGGAGTTGCTGCCATAGGAGGTACTGCAGGTGCAGTATTTGCTTTTGGTCCACTTGAGAGATTCATGGCTATTGCAGTTACTACTGCTCCGATAGTTCCATTGAGAGCACGAGATCCCCATGTTCGAAGTGAAGCATTTGTCTCTTGACGATCGAATGCTCTATAAGAACCAGCAATTTCGTCATTCACACGAGTGAGATATGCACGTTGGCGTTCTAGCTCCTGAACTCTGTCTTCATTTGCCTGTGCAGCTTGAGGATTTTGAGCATTCTGAAATGCAGTACGAGCAGCAGCAAAGAGCGAAAAGAGTACATAGAGATCAGTATTCTGAGATTGTTCTACTGCAATTCTGAGTACATCAAATGGGCCATTTCATTGTCGGAGTTCTTGGAGAACCTGTTGGGAAAATCTCTGTCAAAGTTCTCGAGCTGGAGATCGTTCGAAAGCTTGAATATTGATCGATGGATTGATTGCCTGGGCAATTGCATGGATTCCTTGAGGAGTTGCTTCAACTCGTGCCATAAATTGATTGAAGAATCTTTCCATATCTTGACGAGCAGCTTCTATACCTCATCGAGCCATGAGATCTGCAGGGTTGCCAGTTCTAAGGGTCTGGATCTCTTCATTAAGACGAGTGAGATTTGTCTGAAAGACAGCATAATCTTGTACTCATCGACGAGTGAGAAGCGCCTGAAAATTTGCACGTTGAGCTCAAAGATCTTGATGAGATTGATCTCTATTAGTAAGAGAGGGTCATGTACCAAATGTAGCCATATAATAAAAGTTAAATAATATTTGGATATTGGAAGTATAACATATATATAAATAATTGTCAAATTATAATTTGCGAAATATAGAAATAAGTGTTTAATAATTTTATTTCACTACGCTTATAGTCCCCGCTGAAGCATTGGATGATGAAGTGATCGTTGTTTCTCATACTGCTACTGGAGTAATAGTTGCCACAGTAGCTACATCTTGTGGAAGATTAATCGTTCATGTTCAAGCTTCGGGTGCTTCCTGTATCTTAATAATTCATTGCTTATCTATTATAAGCTTATAGGTAACTCCCCCGATAGCTAGAAGGATTCCAGCAGTGGCTGTTTTTGGATGCTCCGCAATCCACTTTCTCGCAGAAGTTATATCAGTGAAGCTTTGTTTTGGTGTTTTGAGGGCAATTCGTATATCGATACTTTCAAGTAGAGATTCCCATACTTTTACAGTTGGAGAATTTTCTTTGATTCTTCATTCGAGAAATGACTCACCTCCAAGATCATTTATTTTTCCCCGAGCCGCCTGTAGTGTCTTTATATCCATTGTATCAATATCATTAATAGCTGTCTTCATTTTGTTTACGAAAATTTTTTCATTCTTTCAGAGTTTATTTCTGGAAACATCTTCGAGGATTTTGGAAGGCGATCTACTGAGTTCTTTACCAATTTTACCCTCTCAACTTGTTGATGAAATATCGAGTCTCCTATACTTTCAACTGATAAATTCAGATACCGTGATCTCACCCGTTTCTCACGTCATTTTATTAGAAGTTTGGAGTCTTTCGCTTCCAGATTTTCATTGAATGCTCTCGATTACCAGAACTTCCCCTTTCGGTCAAACAATTTCTGGCTTGTATGATGGATCTTTTCTTTGAAGTCTACGAACGATATTAATTCATTTTCGACTTGTAATAGGTGTAAGTTCATATCAATCAGGAAGATTAGAACTTTCCGCTTTCTTATTCTTACCACCAAATTTTCTAAATAGTGCCGTCATGATAACTGCCTGAGCATATTCTTCTGGTGTAGGATGGAATCCTTCACCAAACATTGCCTCGACTCATTGACTTGTTCCGACAACCGCTAGGGATATACCCGATACCTTTCCTGCCTCAAACGCAAATTTCTGCATCTTTGTTGAATCTTTGAGAATTGCGGTTTCGATTCTTTGTCCAGGAATCATGCCAAGGGACTTAATCACTCATACCATTGCTATACTTTTCACGATTTCTTTTGTATCACTCCATCATTCGAATGCACCACCGAGTTTATTATCAGAATCTTGATTATGGATAAGATTATTTGTGAGATTGAATCATTCATAGAATCCCACTCCTTCAATAGCAGATGCTCATACAAATGCTCATACTTTTCATTTTGCTATATTCGGAACTACACTTCCCACTCTCATAGCCATTGCACCACGACCTACTGCCATAGCTCATCGAGCAGCGAGGAGTCCTACCCCCATTGGTACAAGTGAGATTGCCATCTGAACAGATATATCAATCGCCTTATTCCATGTGAGATCACCTTTTGCTTGCTTGTAAGCTTCTACTGCTGAACCTGAAAGTATCGAGATTTTCCCATCAACAAGAGCTTCTGCAAGGATAAGTGATACTGAATTTGCTTTTGCTCATTTAATGCGGTCTTCAAAACCGGATGTTACTCCTTGTTCTTGAAGATTTTTCTTTATTTCCTCTTTTCTTGCATCAACCCCCTTTACTATATCGCGAATACTCTTTGTTGCGGTATATGCTTGGTCTTGTGTGAGTCCAAGATCTTGTTTCAATATATCTACCCACATAGTGGAAGGTTTATCTATGAGTGTAGTGAGCCATTGAGCATCATTGAGTTTTTTATTCCCATCGTTCATTTCTTTCATGTTCATGATATCGAGCATGGCAGTACTTTTGACTGCACCTGTCGTAGTTGCATCGAACTTTGATGAGAGAGTCTTGAGGATACTTGCTCGTCGAGCATCGAGTGATCCATCACTCTGAACGATATCAAGAGCCTTCCGAAGATCATTAATTGCAATTGGTGGAGTGAATCACCCAGTAGAAGTATTTGCATAATCAAACTTTGAATATGAATCATAGATATCGGCCTGTATTGATTCTCATTTCTGGAATTTTGCTTGCAAGCCTGTTATATATTCACTTATTCATACTATCTGTTTCTTATACTCTTCTTTTCCACCACTTCTAAAAGATCAGAATAGCATACTATCCATATCTTTCGATGCTGCTTGCGCCCAGATATCACCTATAGTTGATAGAAGAATGAGTTGGTTGAGTTCTCATTTTTGAGTTTCATTCATTTTTGAGTTTCATTCTCTGGCTAGTTTCAAGATTTCTTCATATGAAAGCTTTTGAATAATATTTCCAGCCTTATCGCGAGCATTGAGGGCTACTTTTCATCATTCACGAGAGAATCCAATTTTACTAGAAATGGGAAGCGATTCGACCTGATCTCGAGACTCTTTTTTTCACAAGAAATCAATAATTGATTTCTCTGTTATTGGCCCCATGATCCCATCTGGTTTACCAGGATATTTTATGAGTCTTTGAAGTTGCTTGATATTCTCACGAGTTGGGTCTTCTAGATATCATTGTATCTTTTCATCTATTATGCCATCGGAAGTCTTGAATCCAATTTTATGATCTGTAATATATTTTTTATTTCGTTCGAATATTTCCATATCTGATAATTCCTTTCTCTCTATACGCTGAGGGGGTTGATGTGAATCTTGAGTAGGTAATACTGCGGGGACTGGTCCTGTGACAATAATATCTTGTGGTAATATTGGGGTAATTTCTATAGTAGGGCTAGGTATTCCTGTAGATACCCCGTTATTACTAGAGCTTATTGGATCGTTAAGAAGTTTTTCTACCTCACCGAAAAGCTCTTTGAGCTTTGCACGAGTTTTTTCTGTCGTAGCAACATATGTTTCTTGGTGATGATTGTGTACCTGAAGTGCATCACTTCTCCACGAAATCTCAAGAGTATTTACAGAATTGAGATATCTCTTCCAGCTCACAGCTTCGGCATCTTTCTGTTCCAGGGTTCGAGGAGAACCATCAGGATTATTTTGGACAGCATAAATACGGTTGATTTCTCTATCAAGATATCTCTTAAGTTCTGGAATATCCTTTTCTTCTATATTTTGGATCGTTTCATAATCAGCCCATTTGATTCATTCATTCTTCTTCTCTTGTTCATGAAAATCATCTATCTTTTGTGCTGTCGAAAGATTTGGTGAAAGAGGTCACATAAAATGTATATTATAAAATAATTATAATACCACGATACTATAATTTCCAAAAAAATGCAAATATTGGGACTAATTCTAACACTATCTATAAATCTTTCATATTACTATAACTCTTTGAATGCTATTTATTCCAATATACTCACAATATTCCTTCCTCCTTCCCACACTCTGTTCTCAATTATCCTATATCCTGCCTCCTCGAAAAGTCATGCTAATTCCTCAACTGTGAATCCATGATAATATCTTGAGAATTCTCCGATCTTGATAGTATAGTCACCATTTCAATGGTGACTTTTTTCGTATTTTTCTATTTCTCGAAGATTCCAGTTCGTCATATAGATCCGTCCTCATGGAGTGAGAAGTTTCCGAGCATCTTTTAGCACCTGAAGTCGCTCTTCTCGAGACTCGAGATGATGGAATGAGGCAAGAAAAAGAAGGGCGTCCCAATGGAAAGTTGACAATGGAAAGTTGACAATGGATGGCAGATTTTTCATATCGATGACCTCAAATTGATATTCTGGATGGAGCTTGCGAGCTTCAATTATCATTCACTCAGAGCTATCGATCCCAAGGTATTGAAATTTTTCTCACATTGTTCATTGTTCACTGTCAATTATCAACTGTCAATTTTCAACTATCCATTGTCCATTATCAACTGTCAATTGTTCTATAAATCGTCCATTGCCACAGCCAATATCGAGCACGCTCGAATATCCCTGATTTCTTATATCAAGAATGATAGAGTCAAGTTCTGGCCAATGAAGGTTTTTTCGACTATTGGAGAATGTCTCGGCAAAATTATCGTAAGACATAGGAAATATGATTTTACAAAATTTTTTATCTTTTTGGGAAAAGTTTTTCGAGCGTTTTTTGATCTTTTCTCCAGTTTTTATGGACTTTTACACGAAGTGCGAGAAACACTTTTTTATCCAAGACACTCTCAAGAACAAGGCGAGAACGCGTCCCAATCTCTTGAATCTTTTTCCCTCATTTTCCGATCACGATGACCTTCTGAGACTCTGATTCGACATTGATATATGCCTGGATAGAGAGCATCGGTACTCATTTCCCACCAGCCTCGACTCATCCTTTCTCTTCCATCTGACTCACTTCGACATAGGAAGCATAGGGGATTTCTTCACCAAGCTCAGAAAAGAGCACTTCACGAATCACTTCCTGAATACGAAGATCCATTGGTTGATCAGTATAATAATCACTCTCATAGAGATACGGCCCTTCTGGAAGGTATTTCGAGATTCCCTCGATAAGCTCAGCAAATCCGACTCGGTTCACTGAATCAATACGGAAATCTATATCTTTTCTGAGATATCCTTTTGCAAGATCTTGCTTAGTCTCAGCACGGATCACTGGAGCCTTCGAGAAAGAAATTATCTCATCTATACGCGCATCTTCCCCACCAGGAGGACGTGTCGGATCAACAAGTCTCAGAATGACATCTGCATTTCGGAGAGAAGAAAATGCTTCAGAGTTAATTCGCTCATGGATTTCTCCTGATTTCTGTGAGCCATATTGCTCACCTTCATCATTGTGAATTCCAGGAGTATCGAAAAATATTATCTGCACTCCCTTCTCTTCATCGGTATAAATCCCTGGAATCGTCCGCTGAGTTGTCTGTGGGCGTGATGAGACAGCACTCACTTTTTCTCAGATAAGAGCATTCAGAAATGTAGATTTTCCCGCATTTGGACGACCAACGATAGCGACGTATCAGACTTTTGGCATTATGATTGGATTTTTAGAATATAGGGAAACTCCATTTTTTCTTCTACGACCCTGAGTTCTTCTATGAAAACACCACCGATTCATCCAAGAAATCTTAAGACTCACTCGACAAGTTCTTCTGGACCAGAGGCTCATGCTGTCACTCAGACAGAAGAGATTCATCGAAACCAACTTATATCTATATCTTCGCTGGTGTCAATAAGATATGCTTTTTTTCACATTTCTTCTGCGACATGACGAAGCTTTGAAGAATTGGAACTATTCTTTGATCACACGACAAGGACAATATCCACCTTTTCTGCAAGGGCTTTTACGGCTTTCTGACGATTCGTCGTCGCATAGCAGATATCTCATGCCTTGGGAAGGATAATATCTGGAAACTTCGCTTGGGTTTTTTCGATAAGGTTCTCTGTATCATCGACTGAGAGTGTAGTCTGAGTAAGGAGAGCAAGTTTTTTTCAACTGTCAATTATCAACTGTCAATTATCAATTTGCAGGATGTCTTTTTCATTCTCAATCAACGTAAAGTATTTCTCTCATTCATCCATCACTCCTACTGCCTCCTGGTGTCACTTTTTTCCAATATAGAGAATATGGTATCATTTCGAAATAAAATCCCGAGCCTCACGATGAACCTTCTCGACGAGCGGACAGGTCGCATCGATCCAGCGCATTTTTCGAGATCTTAGCTGAGAGAAATACGTCGGTCCCGTACCATGAGCAGATATCACGACAAGGCTTCATTCTGGAATTTTTTCCAAATCAGGCTCGAACACGACTCACTTTCTCTCGAACATCTTCACGACAAAAGTATTATGAATAATCTCATGATTCACATAGATCGGTGCAGGATAAGTCGCGACAATCTCCATGAGCATGCCGACGGCTCGGTGAACTCCAGCACAGTAACCACGAGGATAAGCAGTAAAAATAGAAAAAGACATAGTTACTTTTTACTTTTCCATTCAGCGACTTTTCTTCTGAGAATTTCTGAGGCTTTTACAGGATTCTGTCCGACTTGGACATCATTATCATAGACGACAGTTGGTCATTCTTTGCATCGACCTTGACAGAGACATGTCTCGAAAGTGAGCTCTTCTGGATAGGAATAAAAAGCCTTATCTCCTTCAAGTCGTGTCATGATAAAATTCGAAAATCGCTCACTGCAGGATTTGCCTGTACAGACTTTTATAATTTTTGGTTGCATAGGTGGATTATAGGAAATATGGAAAGAAAGGCAATATGAAGAAAAAATCCCCCACTTTCGTAGGGGATTTTTTGAATACTATTTCTATGCATCCTCTTCATCTTCCTCGAATTTCACTCCGCGTTCTGCACGGATTTTTTCCGTGATATTGTTTGGAACATGAGCATAATGAGCAAATTCCATCACGTATGTCGCACGTCCCTGAGAAGATGATCGAAGATCTGTCGAATATCCGAACATTTCTGAGAGAGGTACATGAGCACGGATGATTTTTGCGAGACCTCGCTCTGTCATCTCGATGATCTGACCTCGCTTAGAATTGAGGTTTCCAAGAACATCACCCATATACTCTTCTGGAGTATTCACTTCCACGAGCATGATCGGTTCAAGAAGGACTGGACGAGCCTTCTTGGCTGCCTGGCGGAATGCCTTGATCGCAGCCATACGGAATGCAAGCTCATTCGAGTCGACATCGTGGTAGCTACCAAATGTGAGAGTTGCCTTCACATCAACGATAGGATATCCAGCGATAATACCTCGAGTATAGGCTTGGATAAGACCTTTTTCTACTGCTGGGATATATTCTCGTGGGATGACACCTCCGACAACCTTGTTGACGAATACTGTTTCTCCCTTGAGTCCCTCTGGATCTGCAGCACGCATTTCTGGAGTGATTGGCTCGAATGTGATGACAACATCACCGAATTGTCCTCGTCCTCCTGATTGCTTTTTATGAACACCTCTCTCATCTTTTACGACTGCATTAATCGTCTCACGGTATGCTACTTGAGGAGCTCCGACATTTGCTTCGACCTTGAATTCACGCTTCATACGATCGACGAGAATTTCGAGATGAAGCTCTCCCATACCAGCCATGATCGTCTGTCCTGTCTCAGCATTCGAAGAGACTCGAAATGATGGATCTTCTTCGGCAAGCTTATTGAGAGCCATACCCATTTTTTCTTGATCAGCCTTTGTTTTTGGTTCGACAGAAATTGAGATAACTGGCTCAGGGAATGTCATACGTTCGAGGACAATTGGCTTGTTCTCATCACAGAGAGTATCTCCTGTTCGTGTATTCTTGAGTCCGATGACCGCACCGATATTTCCTGCTGGAATTTCTTCGATTTCTGTACGATTGTTTGCATGCATCTGGAGAAGACGTCCAATACGTTCACGTTCACCAGAGACAGAATTGAGAACATATGATCCGGACTTAAGAGTACCAGCATAGACACGGACAAAAGTAATACGTCCGACAAATGGATCAGTCATGATTTTGAATGCTATCGCACCGAGAGACTCATTTGGATCTTGTTTGAGAGTGATAACTACCTCAGCATCATCAGGATCAGTACCGACGATCATACCACCCTTCACATCAAGTGGAGAAGGAAGAAGGTCGACGACCGCATCGAGGACGAGCTGAACTCCCTTATTCATGAGAGCAGAACCACACATGAGTGGATAGACTGCATCAGAAATAACACCCTTGCGAAGACCTTGCTTGATCTCAGCTTCTGTGAGAGTACCAGCATCGAAAAACTTATTCATGAGCTCATCATCTTGCTCAGCTGCCTTTTCGACGAGCTTTGCATGCCATTCTTCAGCCTCAGCTTTCATATTTTCAGGAATTTCGAATTCGATTACTTTCTCGCCCATAGCACCCTCAAATCGATATGCCTTCATATTGATAAGATTCACGATTCCAGAGAATTCATTCTCCTGACCGATAGGAAGCTGAATAGGAATGACCTTATTTCCGGCAAGACGCTTGATAATAGACTCGTATGTCATCATGAAGTTTCCACCAATCTTGTCCATCTTATTAGCAAAAGCAATACGAGGAACTCCATACTTATCTGCTTGTTTCCATACAGTCTCAGACTGAGGCTCTACACCCTGTGAAGCATCGAATACTGCCACAGCTCCGTCGAGAACTCGCATAGAACGCTCTACTTCGATAGTAAAGTCGACGTGCCCCGGAGTATCGATAAGATTGAGTTGTATTCCTTTCCATGTCGTAGTGGTAGCCGCTGAAGTGATCGTGATACCACGCTCCTTCTCTTGCTCCATCCAATCCATAGTCGCAGCACCATCATGGACTTCACCAATCTTGTGATTGATACCAGTATAGAAAAGAACTCGCTCAGAAGTAGTCGTCTTTCCTGCATCGATATGCGCACAGATACCGAAGTTTCGGATCATGTTCAGGTCCTTGGTCGTAGCCATAAAAAGAAATTAAGAATTATTATAAAAATCGCGGGAATAATATGGAAAAAGATGCGAATGTCAAAAGGAGATTTTTAGAGAAAAACAGCAAAGAATTTGTAATTATATATATATATATAATGGGGTCTAGTCGGAAATTATTTTTTTAAATTATAAATATATATCTCCTTTTTTCTATTTATTCAATTTTTAATGTTTCTATTTATTCTTTATGAGCCACAACTAATGAAAATAGTGGTCAAAATCTGTATATCAAGGATATAACCTATAACTGGATACCTAAGACATTCTCGATAGCAATATGTAGTAATAATCCTGCCTCAATGAATGGATGAAGACTTAGAAATACGATTAAGAGCAATCAAAGTAAAAAGAAGTACCTACATTATCTCTCAATTGTTCAAAAAATGAGATTGTGAAAATATATCCATTTCTTATAAAGATTATGAATGAGGCACAAAAGTTGAGTTATTTGTATCATCAATTTATGGAAAGATTATTTACTCATGAGTTCCAACTGTATATGTACTTGATGCTTCTGATATATCCTCCATGTTGGAAGTATTACTAATGCACCGAGTGCTTTTTCTTTACATGATGTATGGGATAGCTAATTTATATTCTGACTGATTAAAACCTTACTCAGTGGATTAGAAAAGTACCCGATTATACCCCTTTCATGATGTATACAAAAGAAGATTAATGGGGTTAAAGTACCATCAGATATAGATAAAAATCACAAAAATGATGGTTGTACCATAAAATGACAATATGCATCTAGAAAATTTTACAGAATGACTTCATATGATTGAAGGAATATATATGGTTTTGCTGTAGGAGCAACACTAGAAAATCCTCAAAAATGAAATTCACCAAAGTCACTCTACGAATACACAGATACTGAGCTAATCAAATTCATCTGAGAACCATAATAGTGAAAGTATTATATTTATACTGATAATCCTTATTTATATTAATATGAAATTTCTAAAGATTATTTGACTCATTGTTATTTTTATTCCTGTATTTTTCTTATTTGGAATGGGTTTTCTTATGCTTGCATGAGGAGGATGAGCTTCTGGCTCAACATCAAGTACAGATCTTGTATTATCTGGAATAATCGTATTATGATTGCCTTTATTCGTGTTTACATATCTTGTAAAAAAGATTCTTCAGAGATAGTATGGACTTCCTTTATAGTAAATGGTACCTATATTTTCGAATTCTTGTGGTTCCATGCATATGTGTAATCACACTTGTAGTTGCTATTTATAACAAGCTATTTTTTGATGATTCCTTTACATGACTCGGGGTTCTTATATTTCTCAAGTCCTGTAATGTGGATTTCTGTTCATTGGTTTCGAGAGTGACTCAGAATAAAAAGAAATCCGGTGGCAATTCATGTAGGAGAATTTTCTGTGGTCTTCTATTGAGACAAGAAAACATATGAAATCTTTTATCAAGATATCCTCGGCTATATGCTAACAACTGTTTATGGTAAAAATACTTATCATAACATAAATATTTTTCTTAGAAAAAATGACCCCCTGCCATCATTCGGGAAATTTTCAGTGTTTCAAACAATCGCAACAAAAGATGCTCAAGGTAACGATATATACTATGTGCAGATGTGATTAAGAATACTCAATCTGGCAATTTGG